>NZ_JANHJR010000001.1:981828-1309105 GCF_024495425.1 Haloarchaeobius litoreus
GAAACGTCGCTCGCGAAGTACGAGGGTAGAATCGAGGAGACGGGAGACGCGGCCTCCGGCCGGTAGCCTACCGGCGGTACCAGTCCTTGAGGGTATCGAACACGAGCTTCGCGTCGCCGAGACGGAGCATCTTCGCGAGTTCGAGCTTGTTCCCCTGGTTCGCCTCGGTGAGGTCGTCGGCCGACATCCGCGAGAGGTCGTCCATCAGGGCGTCGTAGCGCTCGTTCGAGGCGCGGTACAGCAGCTCGGTCATGAACAGCCGGGTCTTGACCTTCGGTGCGACGCGCTCGTGCCAGAGCTGGTCGTAGATGGCCATCTCGGAGGCGCTGGTGTCGCGCTCGCTGTGGGTCAGCACGCGGTCGGCGACCGCCGCTGCGGCCCGGCCGGAGCGCATGCACTTGTCGATGCCCTCGCCCCAGAGTGGATCGACCGTCGGGACGGTGTCGCCGATGGCCATGAAGCTGTCCGTGCTCATCTTGCCGGGGAGCTGGATGTGCGCGGAGCCCCGGTGCTGCTCGCCCTCGATGCGCGTCGCGTTCTGGAGGCGCGGGTCCTTGTCCTCCCAGTACGAGAGGTAGTCGTCGATGCTGAAGCCCTCCTTCGCGTTCTCCTGATGGGCGGCGTTCTGGATGTAGCACACGCCGACCTTCGCGGTGTCGTCGCCGGTGTGGAAGATCCACGAGTAGCCGCCGGGCGCGAGGTCGTGGTCGAGGCGGAGCATCATCGCGTCGGTCAGGTCGGCGTAGCCGCCAGCGTTCACCTCGACGCCCTCCATCTCGAACTCGACGCCGATGGCCTGCCGTTCGCGCTTGAGGTTCACGACGTCGAGCGCCTTCGCGAGCGGCGCGCTCGGTCCCGTCGCGTCGATGATGACATCGCCGTACACCTCCTCGTCGCCGTTGTAGCGGACGCCGACCGGCTCGCCACCCTCGACGATGGGCTTCGAGACACGGGCGTCGAAGATGTACTCCGCGCCGTCCTCGCGGGAGTCCTCGACCAGCCAGTTCTTGTAGTCGGCGAACTCGAGGACGGCACCGGGCTGGTGGCGCGTGTAGTAGTGGTTCGGCGACTCCAGCACCACCTCGTCGGTGAAGTTCATCACGACCTCGTCCGGGATGTTGAAGTCGGACATCGTCGACGGGAACGTTCCCGCGGTCGACTTGTTGCTCCGGCTCGGGAACTCGTCTTCGCCCTCCGTCTCGAGTACGACCACGTCGTACCCCCGTGCGGCGAGGTCCCGGGCGGCCTGCCCACCAGCAGGCCCGGCACCGGCGATGACCGCGTCGTATGTTTCAGTCATGGTAGAGTAGACAGCGTCGGAGTGTTCGCTGAACGCCGTTACCCCTACATTCGAATCCGG
The DNA here is from genome assembly GCF_024495425.1 of Haloarchaeobius litoreus. Classification (NCBI taxonomy): domain Archaea; kingdom Methanobacteriati; phylum Methanobacteriota; class Halobacteria; order Halobacteriales; family Halorubellaceae; genus Haloarchaeobius; species Haloarchaeobius litoreus. Next base: position 983,189 of record NZ_JANHJR010000001.1, read on the forward strand.
AGTGTAATTCTTTCTGATTCGTGTCCGTCGGGGTGAACTGACCAACGAACCGAGAAGACCGACCTACGCGATGTCGCGGCTGGTGTCGATGGCGACCTCGTCCGCGAGCTCCAGCTTGACCGTCTCGACGAGGGCGGTGCCGCCGCGGAACTTCGGCACGGAGAGTCGGTTCTCCAGCTCCGCACCGCGGACATGGGTCTCCAGGGCGAACACCACGTCCGCCATGTGCTTCGTCGTGTCCCGGTTCGTGGGGATGTGGTGGCCGTCGAGGCAGTGCATGAACGCGATGGAGCCGGTGTTGACCATGTGGGTCTGGAGCTCGGTCATGAAGCTCCGGTAGCGGTTCCGGTCGCCGCGCTCCAGCACGTCCGCGGTGTCGATGACGAGGTTCGCACCCTCGGGGAGCGCGCGGATGAGTCGATTGGCCTGGTCGAGCGGCTCGGAGCCGGAGATGTCACGGACCGTCGGCGAGCCCACCGGTGCGTTGGTGTTCTCGATGGCGTCGCGGACGGCCTGGTCGGAGCGCTCGGTCGTCAGATACAGCGTTCCCCGGGCGGCGGTCAGTTCGTAGAGCAGTAGCTCGGACTGGCTCGCCGGAGATGCGGTGAACGCGACGATGGAGCCCGGGGGGAGCCCACCGTTCAGCTTCCGGTCCAGAACGTCGATTCCAGTCTCTAACCGACCGGCCATGTACGTCAGTCGTTAGCCGGCCGTGCCTAAATAACTGTTTGCCTCCGGAGGCGTTCCGCGACCCGGTCGTATGCAGTCCAGACCGCCGGATCCGAGAGGGGTTCGGTCGCCGGCGGGACAGTTCCGAGGACCGGTATCTCGAGGAACCGTTCGACGCCGTCGGGCTGTTCGAGGGTGCCCACGAGGACGACGCCGACGATGGCCACGCCGAGCTCCCGGGCGATGGCACCGGTCTTGGCGGCGTCACGGAGCGCCTGTGGCGTTCCGTCGGCGACCAGCAGCGCGTGGTCCGCCACCCGGAGCGGGGCGACCGCATCCGGTCCCGCCCCGGCGGGTGTGTCGACGACAGTCGGTCGGTCCCGGAGCCGGCCCAGCGCCGACGTGACGGCGGCCCTGTCTTCGGCCCGCGGTGCGGCGACGACCCGGACCCCGGGAATCGTCGCGACGGGCTGTTCGGGTACCCGCTCGCCGTCGAGCACCGCAGAGAGCGGAGGGTCGCGCTCGCAGCCCGCGAGCGCGTGGAGGTCGGGCATCTCGCAGTCCGTGTCCACCGCCCGGATCGGCCGGCCATCGCGGGCGAGCGCCCCCGCCAGCCCGAGCGTCGTCGTCGTCTTCCCCACGCCTCCCTTGCCACCGGCGACTGCGAGCATGCCCACTCTGGGACCGGCATCGTACTTGAACCCGGGCCCGGCGACCGAAACCAGTTTGCCGCCGCCGGCCGTGGCTCCGGGCGTGCACGTCCACGTCAACGCCGCGACGAGCGCGGACGGCAAGCTCGCCTCGCGCGAGCGCAGCCAGCTCCGCATCAGCGGCCCCGAGGACTTCGACCGCGTCGACGCCATCAGGGCCGAGAGCGACGCCGTCGCGGTCGGCGTCGGCACCGTCCTCGCCGACGACCCGTCGCTGACGGTCAAGGACGAAGACCGGGTCGCCGACCGTGAGGGCGACGGCAGGCCGTCGCATCCGGCCCGGGTCGTCTTCGACTCTCGGGGGCGAACCCCGACCGACGCCGCGCTCCTCGACGACGCCGCGACGACCTACGTGCTCGTCGCCGAGGCAGCACCCGAGGGGCGACGCGAGGCGTTCGCGTCGGCCGGGGCAGAGGTGGTCGTCGCCGGCTCCGACCGCGTCGACCCCTCCGCCGGGCTCGACGCCCTCGCCGACCGGGGTATCGACCGGCTGCTGGTCGAGGGCGGCGGCGAGCTCATCTTCTCGCTGTTCGAGGCCGGGCTGGTCGACGAGCTCACCGTCTACGTGGGTGCGACGGTCGTCGGTGGCCGCGACGCGCCCACGCTCGCCGACGGGGAGGGGTTCGTCGAGGGCTTCCCCGAGCTGTCGCTCGATGGCGTCGAACGGCTCGACGACGGTGTCCTGCTGCGGTGGGCGGTCGATGGGCGACCGGCCGACGAGTAGCGTCAGACCCCCTCGAACACGGCCTCGACGAACTCGTTCACCCGTCCGGGGTCGATGCCGCGCACGGCGTGTTTCTCGGGTGGAATCTCCGCCGGGAGCGCCAGCGAGCCGTCGGTGAACAGGTCGGGGACCAGCTCGGCACCCCGGCCCGCCCGCTTGCGCTCGACCAGCAGCCGCGCACGGTCGAGCACGTCGTCGACGAGCCAGCCGGTCGCCTCGCACTCGTCGAGGAACGCCGGGAAGTCGAGTGTCGGGAACTCGTGGGTGTCGCGGACGAACCTCGCGTACAGCGCGGCCCTGGCGAGGTAGGTCGTCCGGTCGACCGTCGGGTCCCACTCGCCGAGGTCGTAGCGGTCGTCGTCCTTCGGGATGCGCGTCCGCGTGTCCGACGGCGGCGCGGCCAGGCCCTCACCGTCGTCGGGGGCACAGACCCACTCGTCGTCGGTCTCGCCCACGACGACGTACGCCGGCTCGCCGGCCCTGAGGAGCCGCCGCTGGCAGTACTTCCGGAACTGGCGGTCGGCGAACGAGCGGTAGTGGTGGTAGAGCCGGATGGGCTCGAACTCGTCGCCAACGTCGACCTCCAGTGCGGCGAGCGGCTCGCAGGTCCGGTACCGAAGTGGCGAGTGGAGGAACTCGAGCGTGGCAGGGTTCGAGTCGACCAGCAGTTCGGCGAACCGTCGGACGTTCCAGGCCGTCAGCTCCACGTCGTCGCTCTCGCGGTGGACGGTGGGGACGTACCCGTCCAGTGTGGCGTAGCGTACGAGCGGCTGGCGGAACAGCACGGTCACGTCGAAGTCGCTGTCGGGGTGGTCGAGGCCCCAGGCACGGCTCCCCACGTCCCGGGCGGCGACGACCGAACAGTCGTGTTCGGCCTCGAGCGCCGCGATGGCGTCGGCGAGTGCGGGTGGCGGGTCGGCGACACGGTGGTCGGTGGACGCTGGCGTCATGACTGGTGGTGGTCGTGCCGACGTGAAAAGCGTGTGTCGGGTGGGGCACCCGGTCGCAGTGTGGCCGCCTCAGTGCTGGTGGCCGGTCGCCTCGCCGAAGGTGACGCCGAAGCGCTCCTCGAACAGGTCCATCGCCTTCCCCTCGACCGCGTCGATCTCCGGGCTGTCGCCCTCGCCGTGGTGCGCGAGGTGGTGTGCGCGGGAGGCGAACGATAGCAGCGTGATGTCGGCGACGACCTCGGCGGGGGACTGACCCTGCTCGGCGAGCATGTCGATGAGGTCCGCGGGGAGCTCGACCTCGTCTGCGTCGTCGTCGGATTCGATGGCGAACGTGATTGTCTCGACGTCGTCTGACATAGTTCGGGATTCGTTGGCAGGCATAAACCTCTGTGGGTTCAGAACTCCGAGACGGGTCGACGCGGGCCGTGACGTACGTCGACTCCGTCGAAGACGAACCGCGCGCCCCCCGCATCGCTCTCCGTCACTGAGACGTTCCACCCGTGCCCCGCAGCGACCGTCTCGACGATGGCGAGGCCGAAGCCCGTGCCGTCCTCCCTCGTCGTGAAGCCACGGTCGAACACCGACGCCCGCTCGTCCGCGGGGATACCGGGGCCGTCGTCCGAGACGGCGAAGCCGTCCGCCGTCGATTCGACGGTCACGGTGATGTCCTCGTGACCGTGGTCGACCGCGTTCCGGAACAGGTTCTCGAACACCGTCTGGAGCCGCTCCGGGTCGGCGTTCACCGTCGCGTCCTCGTCGACGACCAGCGTCGCGTCACCCGTCGGCAGCGACCGCCACGCCCGCGTCGCCGTCTGGACCAGGGACACCTGTTCGGGCTCGCCGACCGCCTGTCCCTCCCGGGCCAGTGTCAGCATCTCGCCGATGAGTCGATCCATCCGCTCGACCGCCCGGTCGATGTCGTCGAGATAGCTCGTGTTGCCGGTGTCCCGTGCGAGCTCGACGTTGCCGGAGATGATCGAGAGCGGCCCCCGGAGGTCGTGGCTCACGACGCTCGTGAACTGGTCGAGCCGCTCGTTCCGGCGCTCCAGCTCGCGGTGCTTGCTCGCCCGGTCGAGTGCCACACCGACGTTCCGTGCGAGCAGGGAGAGGAGTTCGACGGTCTCCTCGCCGACCCCGCCGGCGTGTGGGACCGCCGTGCCGAGCAGGCCGTAGTCCCCGACCGGGACGAGGAGCACCGACGAGAGCGGAAGGTCTGGGAACGCCCGGTCCGGCCGTGAGGAGTAGTCCTGGACGAGCGACCGCTCACCGGACTCGAACGTCTTCATCTCGAGGGTGCCCGGCTGCACGGCCCTGAGTTCGAGGTCCTCGTAGCCGGCGAGTACACGGGCCGCGTCGCTGCCGGCGACGGGAACGAGGTCGTCGCTGTCCGCTTCGGCCAGCCAGAGGGTGGCGAACGGCTGGTCGAGGACGCACTTGGACACGTCGATCGCGGTCTTCGCGATGACGCTCGTCCGCTCGGTCGCGAACAGGTCCCGTGTCGCCTCGTTCAGCGCCGCGAGGCGGTCCTCGTGGGAGAGCCGTCTGTCACCCGCATGGACGACGACGACCGTCTCCCCGGTCGTCGACCGAACGAACGTCAGCTGCCACTCCCGCTTCTCACCGTCGCTGTCGCTGAACTCGCGGACGGTCCCGAACCAGCGGCCGCTGCGTTCGACCGCACTCAGCCCGTCGGCGACGCAGTCGTGGTGGCTCGACGGTAGACACTCCCGCCAGGTCTCGTCGAGCAGCTCGATCGGGTCGTCGTAGCCGTAGAGGCCCGCGTACTCGCCGTTCGCGAAGACGTGCCGTCCGCTCTCGTCGAACACCGCCACGCCCACCCTGGTAGACGACCGGACCCCTTCCCCACTGGCGTCCATTCGAACGTGTAGACTGGCCGAAGAAACATAAAACCGCTAGCGTAGCATTCAGGGTTCAGTCGTCGGCCTCGGCGGCCGTCTCGGCGGTCGCATCGACCGTCCTCGCGTGCTCCTCGAGGTAGTCGTCCGCGTCCAGTGCCGCCTTACAGCCCATGCCGGCCGCGGTGACGGCCTGCTGGTAGTGGTAGTCGACGACGTCGCCGGCCCCGAAGACGCCATCGACGGCGGTCTGGGTCTGGCCGCCGCCGAAGCCGCCGACCGTCTTGAGGTAGCCCTCCTCGTCCATCTCGACGCCAGTCCCGTCGAGGTACTCCGTGTTCGGCGTGTGGCCGATAGCGTAGAACACCGCCCCGACGTCCTTCGCGTACTCCGTCGTGTCCGGGTCGTCGGGCCTGGCCGTCGGGTGTCCCTCGGGGTTCTCGACGAGCGTCACGTGGTCCACACCGTCCGCCTGTGAGCCGTGGATCTCGGTGAGCTCGGTGTTCCAGAGGATCTCGATGTCGCCCTGCTCGACCTTGTCCATGATGCGGTCGATCCAGACGTCCTCGGCGCGGAACTCGTCGCGTCGGTGGGCGATGTAGACGGTGTCGGCGAACTTGGTGAGGAAGTTCGCCTCCTCCATCGCGGCGTCGCCGCCGCCGACCACGAGCATGTCCTCGTCGCGGAAGAACGCGCCGTCGCAGGTCGCACAGGTGGAGAGCCCGTAGCCCATCAGCTCGTCCTCGCCGGGGACGCCGAGGGTCCGCGCGGACGCACCGGAGGCCGCGATGACCGCGTCGGCGGTGTAGACGTCGCCGTCGGTGAGCTCCACGCGGAAGGGTCGCGAGGAGGCGTCGACGTCCGCGATGATGCCGTTCCGGGTGTCGGCACCGAACTTCTTGGCCTGCTCTTTCATGTTGTTGATGAGGTCGGGCCCGGAGATGCCCTCGGGGAAGCCGGGGTAGTTCTCGACGTCCGTCGTCAGAGTGAGCTGGCCGCCGGGCTCGTCGCCCTCGACGACGAGGGGCTCGTTGTTCGACCGCGCCGCGTAGATGGCCGCCGTGAGGCCCGCGATGCCAGTGCCCGCGATGAGCAGTTTGCGGTGCTCGAGGACGTCGTCGCGTGGGTCCGGACCGCCTTCGGCGACGTCCTCGCCGCCGTCGGTCGCCTCGGCCAGTCCCAGCAGCTCGTCCAGCTCGCCGGTCTCGTCGAGCGCCGACGTGTCGTCCCAGCCACCGACGAGCTGGCCGTCGATGAACACCTCGGGTGCGGTCTTGCGGCCGTCCGCACGCTCGACCATCTCGTCGAACAGCTCATCGTCGCCGGTCACGTTGTACTCCGCGTACTCGACGCCCTTCTCGTCGAAGAGCTCCTTCGCCTTGTCGCAGTACGGGCAGTTCACCTTCGTGTATATCTCTACGTGCGGCTCGTCTGTCATGGCCAGATATAGCCCTCGTAGGTGTTTTATATTTGCGTTGTCCGACGCCCTTGCTGCACACCCGGCATGTGATGACGAACCACGGCGGGGCACCAATCGTTTTAACCGCTCCCACCGGGAACCACCGGGTAATGACCCTGCACGTGACGAACACGTTGACGGGCGAGAAGGAGCCGTTCGAGCCGAACGACCCCGACGACGTCCTCCTCTACTACTGCGGTCTGACGGTGTCGGACCCGGCTCACCTCGGCCACGCACGCGGCTGGGTCCACGTCGACGTGATGCACCGCTGGCTGGCACATCTCGGCTACGACGTCCGGCACGTCGAGAACTTCACCGACGTGAACGAGAAGATAGTGGCCCGGGCGGGGGACCCCGAACTCGGCGCGGACGAGGCGGCGGTCGCCGAGCACTACATCGCCGACGTGCTCGCCGACATGCGCGGGCTGAACCTGAAGCGTGCGGAGGTCTACCCCCGGGTCTCGGAGCACGTCCCGAAGATCGTCGACCTCGTCGAGACCCTCGTCGAGAAGGGCTACGCCTACGAGGCCGACGGCTCGGTGTACTTCGACGTGACCAGATTCGAGGAGTACGGCAAGCTCTCGAACCAGCGCGTCGAGGACATCGAGGAGCAGGGCGACCCCGACGAGCTCGGCGAGAAGCGGCACCCGGCGGACTTCGCGCTCTGGAAGGCCGACGGCGTCGCCCCGGACGCCGTCCACGAGCACCGCAAGGCCGACCACCCGGGCGACGACGGGGAGACACCGAGCGGTCAGACGTGGGACTCGCCGTGGGGCGAGGGGCGACCCGGCTGGCACATCGAGTGCTCCGCGATGGCGATGACCCACCTCGACAGCTCCATCGACATCCACGTCGGCGGACAGGACCTCGTCTTCCCGCACCACGAGAACGAGATCGCCCAGTCCGAGGCGGCAACGGGCCAGCAGTTCGCGAAGTACTGGCTCCACGTCCGCCTGCTGGAGACGAAGGCCGAGAAGATGTCCTCCAGCCTGGGCAACTTCACGACCGTCGGCGACGCGCTCGAATCGGAGGGCGCGAACGTCGTCCGGATGTTCCTGCTCTCGACGGCGTACCACAACGAGGCGGTCTACAGCGACGAGACGCTGGCCGAGGCCCGCGAGCGCTGGGAGCGCCTCGAACGCGGCTACCGGACCGCCGTCAAGGCCTGCGACTCCGTCGACGCGCGGACGACCGCCGACGACCGCGACCTGCGCAACACCGTCGACCGCGCCCGCCGGGAGTTCACCGAGGGGATGAACGACGACTTCAACACCCGCGAGGCGACGACGGCGCTGCTCGAACTCGTCGGCGCGGTGAACCGCCACGTCGACGACCACGACGAGTACGACTACCGCGGTCTCCGCGAGGCCGTCGAGACGTTCGACGAGCTGGGCGGCGACGTGCTCGGCTTCCAATTCCGCGGGGAGACCGACGGGAGCGCCGAGGTCGCGGGCGAGCTGGTCGAGCTGGTCCTCTCGGTCCGCGCGGCCGAGCGCGAGGCGGGCAACTACGAGCGCGCCGACGAGCTCCGCGACGAGCTGGAGGCCATCGGCGTCACGGTGGAGGATACGGACGACGGCGCGACGTTCCGCCTCTGACCCCCTCGGTGCGTTGCCACTCCATTTAAGCCCCCGTACCGATTGGAACCGCTCATGAGAACCAATCGACGAACGTTCCTCGCGACGACAGCCGGTGCATCGCTGGCTGCGACCGCTGGCTGTCTCGGACTGCTCTCCGACGCGACGACCTTCGAGGCACAACAGGCCGCGACGGCCGAGGCTGTCGCCAACGAGGGGAACTACGTCCCGCAGGAGCCACGCAAGCTCGAGGCCGAACGGACGTTCTCCGTCGCCGACCGGGAGCAGACCGTGACGGTCGTCAACTGGGTGTCGGAGTACTACAAGACCATCGACGCGGGACCGCTCAGCGGCCAGCGCGCGGGCGTGTTCGCAGCCGTCTCGACGCCCCAGGTCGAGATCCTCGGCGAGTCGTTCAACCCGCTCGCCGACGCCAGCCCCCGCGACATCATCAGTCGATTCCAGCAGCAGTACGAGGGTATGAGCGTGGGCGACCGCATCGGGCAGACGACACTCGGTGCGCTGGGTGGGAGTGCGCTGGTGTCGACGTTCGACGGATCGGCGACCATCCGGGGCCAGCAGGTCGACACCAACTTCGTCGTGAGCGGCTCCGTCGAGAACGCGGGCGACCACGTGGTCTCACTGGGCGTCTTCCCGGCCCAGCTCGACGAGCAGGGGAACATCCACGCGATGATCGAGAACCTCGACCACCCGGTCTCGAGCGAGTAGATCGACAGCGAGCGCGTAGCAGTTCGAGAGGAACGTGGTCCGAACGCTCAGGCGGCCCTCGCCCGCGGTTCTGCGGCCAGTTCTACCGAGGACGGACCGACAGGTGGCCCAGCAACGGAGCTGTTCGAGCCCGCCTGTGAGACGCTGATCTCGTAGACGGAGAGGTGCAGATACGTGATCGGCGGCGGGTAGAGCCCGTGTTCGAGCTGGAGCGACGGTTGGATGTCCACCAGGTCCTGGTCGTAGACGACCTCAGTGCTCTGGCCGACGATGGTCGGCCCGGCGATGATGGCACCCGATACCTCGCTGCTCCCAGCGACGATGCAGGTGTCCCACCCGTCGCATTTGCTCCCGGTCCCGAAGGGTTCCGCCGCGGCGTTCGATTCGTTGTCCCCGAGCACGGGCTCCTCGCGGGGTGCGAAGATGGTCCCGTACAGCTCCGCCTGGCTCCCGCCGGTGATGGCGACCTGCATCTCCGACGTGCCGTACAGCTGGAAGTACTGGGACTCGTCGACGACGCCGACCTGGCTGTTGCCCATCCCGAAGTTACCGGTCGAGTAGATGCGGAAGGCGCGGTTGTCGCCGCCGTTCTCGATTTCGATGTTCCCACCTTCGAGGGAGATGTTCCCGTCCACGATCATCGTGACGTTCCCGGCGCTCAGGTCCACCGTGAGGTCGTCGCCGTTCTCGAGGACGAACCCGTCGTCGTCGTAATATGTTTCACCCCCACTGAGGCTCGCTCCGTAGACTTCGGGGTGCATCACCGGCATCGTCGTGTCGTTCTCCGCGTCACGGACCTTCTTCTCGATGACGTCGTCGAGGATGCGGAGGTCGTTCGTCGCACCCTCGGTGACGTTGCCGGTGACCCGGCTGTGGTCGGAGACGTTACCGCCAGCGGAGACGTCGCCGTCGATCACGGCGGAGCCGCCGTCGAACTGGACGTCGCCGCCGGTCGCGTAGACGCCCTCCGAGAAGGTGCTGTCGATGGCGGGCTCTCCGAGGCGCATGACGACCGTCTCGTTCTCGTGGTCGACGGTGATGCTGACGTCGTTCGTCTGCTGACGGAGGTAGTCCGCCCAGCCGCCGTAGTACTTGCTCTGTATCTCGACGGTGACGAGCTGGCCCTGGACGACGGACTGCCGGTCCAGCGCCTGGCCCGTGCCGTTCCGCCGGAGGTCGATGCCGCTGGCGGTGAGCGTCCGTTCACCGGTCACCAGCGGTATCCAGGCGTTCAGCGACCCGTCGGCGTATTCGAACGGGGGCGGTGAGACCATGGTGGCGTCCTGGCCGGTCCCGCGCCACACGCCGCCCGCCTGGTACGCGACCGTGCTGCCCTCGCGGGTGTACTCGACGGACCCGAAGGTGCGGTTGGCAATCAGCGTGTCGTCCGTGTAGACGCGGATGCGCCCCGTCTCGTCGTGCCGCACCGCCGCGTCGTTCGCGCGGATGTCGAAGTCGACCCGTTCGGTCGTTCCCTGCCCGAAGGCGACGGACGTCACCGACTGACTGAACTCGACGAACACCATCTCGATGCGCTGGTTCTGGGCGTTGTCCTGCGCCCGGTCGAGCGTGACGCTCCCCACGAGTGCGACCGACAGCATGCCCAGGACCACGAACCCGATGAGCAATGCCACTGCCAGCACCGACGACTGTCCACGGTCGTCCGCACCGCTCGTTCGGCCGCCCGATTCGCCCGTTACTTCCCTGTGTTTCGACGCTCCCCCTTCCCAAGGGGCTCGTCTCATCGGTAACTGAAACGCAGGGCACACGTAAATAAAGAATGTAATATAAACATCAATAATGTAGATGGTAACAAAACGGTCTGGGAAGAAATAACGGGCGAACTCAGTAAAGAAACAACGGGAACGTTCGAGAGTAGATATCGGCCACTCTCAATCGGTACCGCCTCCAACGACAACAGCGGCCACAACCCTATTGTGTCGGTATTCGTCAAACCGTTGAATGGAAAACCGCTGGACGGCGGTTACCGCCCTGACCACTCAGGCTCGCGGTCCTCGAAGAAGGCGTCGATGCCCTCGTTCTTGTCCTCGCCCGCGAACAGCAGTGCGAACAGTTCGGCCTCGTACTCGATGCCCGCCTCGAGCTCCATCCGCGAGGCCGCCTTCACCGCCTTCTTGGCGTGTTCGAGCGCGACCGGCGACTTCGACGCCATCTTCCCCGCGAGGTCGTATACCCGGTCGTCGAGCTCCTCGGCCTCGCACACCTCGTCGACGAGGCCGATGTCGTCCGCCTCCTCGGCGTCGATGAGCTCGCCCGAGAGGACGAGCCGCATCGCCTGCCCCTCGCCGACGAGACGGGGGAGCCGCTGGGTCGCGCCGCCGCCGGGCATGATGCCGAGGTTGATCTCGGGCTGGCCGAACTTGCCGCCGTACTGCGCGATGCGCACGTCACAGCCGAGGGCCAGTTCGGAGCCGCCGCCGAGACAGTGGCCGTTGATACGGGCGATGACCGGTTTCTCCAGGTCGTCGACGTACTCGTAGACGCGGGGACGCTTCGACGCCTCGCGCTGTTCGAGCGCGTCGCGCTCGCGCAGCTCCGTCACGTCGGCACCGGCGACGAACGCACTGGACTCGTCGGAGCCCGTGAGGACCACGACGCGAACGTCGTCGTCGGCCTCGACCGCGTCGAGCACCTCCTTCAGCTCCCGCCGGAGCTGGGCGTTCAGCGCGTTCCGGGCGTCCGGACGGTCGAGGGTGACCGTCGCCACGCCCCCGGCTTCCTCGCCGACGGCCACGCTGACGAGCTCGCAGTCCGCCGCCGCAGCCTCGGCGTCGACGGACTCGGCCACCGGGCCGTCCGAACCGTCGTCGCCATCGCTCATTCGTCGTCACCCCAGTCGCCCGACGTGCCGACGATCTCGCCGTCCTCCCACACGTAGAACCCCTCGCCGGTCTTCCTGCCGAGCTTGCCCGCGCGGACCTTCTGCTTGAGCAGCTGGGGCGGCCTGAACCGCTCGCCGAGCTCCTCGCGCAGGTACTCCAGGATGTCGAGGCGCACGTCGAGCCCGACCACGTCGCCGAGCTCGATCGGACCCATCGGGTGGTTGTAGCCGAGCTCCATCGCGGCGTCGATGTCCCGCGGCGAGGCGACGCCCTCCTCCAGCATCCGGATGGCCTCGACGCCGAGCGTGACCCCGAGCCGGGAGGACGCAAAGCCCGCAGAGTCCCGGACCGTCACGGGCGTCCGGTCGATACCCTCTACGAATTCCTCGGCGAACTCGACGGTCGTCTCGCTCGACTGCTCGGGGACGACCACCTCGACCAGCTGCATCAGGTGGACCGGGTTGAAGAAGTGCAGGCCGACGGCGCGCCCGTCGTGCTCCAGCGCGCTCGCGATCTCCGTGATGGAGAGCGATGATGTGTTCGTTGCGATGACGGTGTCGTCGTCGACGACGGCCTCCACGTCGGCGAACGTGTCCCTCTTCAGCTCCATCTGCTCGGGCACGGCCTCGACGACGAGGTCGGCACCTTCGAGCGCCGGTTCGAGCTCGACCGCGGTGTCGATGTGTTCCAGCGTGGCGTCCATCTCGGCCTGCGTGACCTTGTCGCGGTCGACGCCGCCCTGGAGGTTCGACTCGATGGTCGCGAGGCCGTCGTCGACGAACTCCTGTTCGATGTCGCGCATCGTCACGTCGTGGCCTGCCATCGCCGTGACCTGTGCGATTCCGTTACCCATGGTCCCCGCACCGAGTACAGTGACCTTCATACCTGAGACCGTGATTGCCCGGCAAGTAAGCGTTGTCCGTTCCGGCGGCCTCTGCGGTCCTAGCTTGAAGTTCACCCCTGCCGTCGACACGGGTATGAGTCAACGCACGACGACCATCGAGCGACTCCGGGAGCCGGTCGCGAGCTACGGGCTCCCAGCCCGGACCGCGGTCGCCCTCGTCGCCGCACTCCTCGGCAACCTCGCCATCCTGAACCTGGCTATCTCGGCCGCCCTCGCGCCGGATCTGATGGCACTCGACTACCCGCCGGTCGCCATCCTCACGACCGTCGGCGTCCTCGGGGCAGCCGTCGTCTACTGGCTGCTGTCGACGCGGGTCGAGTCGCCGACGCAGACGTTCACCGGACTGGCGTGGGGCGTGCTCGTCCTCTCGTTCGTCCCCGACATCGGCATCCTGCTGGTCGACGAGACGGCGACGGCGGCGGGCGTCGGTGCGCTCGCGTTCATGCACCTCACGGCCGCGGTCGCCTGCATCGCGTTCATCCCGTCCGGGGACTGAGAAACCGGGTCGCGGCGGTCACTCCGCCGGTTTGACCTTCGAGCCGTAGCGCGTGACGCCCTCCTGCGTGTAGATGCGGCGGAACTCGGCTGCGACGGCGTCGCCGACACCCACCGACGCGGGCTCCGCGTCGGTCACCTGCACCGGGACGCTGACGCTCCCACCGTCGGGGCCCTCGAAGGCGACCACCGCGACGGCGAAGTCGCCGGACTTGGACTGCTGCTCGGCGAACTCCGGCGGTGCGCCACCCTGCGAGATTGTCGTGACCGCCTCGACGGAGCCGGTGCCCGGGAGCTCGACCGGCTCCACGCCGGCCCGCTCGTTGCAGGACTCGCAGGCACCCTCCGGCGGGAAGTTCAGCGCGCCGCAGGCCTCGCATCGGCCGGCTTCGAGCCGGTAGCGCTGCGGGATGGAGCGCTTCCACGACGGGACCGAGACGTACGCACCGCCGCCGTCCGGCGGTCCGGAGGTGACCTCGCCGCGCTGGCGCAGGTACTCGGCGTAGGAGAGCGTCGCACCGCCGTCGAGTGCGAGGTCGGCCGCGACGTCGTCGCCGCCGTCACCATCGCTCCCGGTCTCGACCACGAGCGCATCCGCCCCCGCGCCGGAGCCGACGCCGACGACCAGCGTGGTCTCGACACCGTCCGCGAGCGCCCGGGCGAGCGAGAGCGGCGCGCTGGCGGCGGCGGTGTCGCCGAGCTCCTGCACGGTCGCGACGTCGTAGATGGCCGAGTTGTCGACGCCGAGCGCACCCGCGACGCGGTACGGGCGCTTCCCGTCGGGGGCCTGGATGGCGACCGCGTCCGGCTCGGGGTCGGTATCGAGCGCATCGACCGCGCCCGTGACGACCTCGCTGAACGCCGTGCGCTCGTAGGTCGTCACGTCGAGCCCCTCGGTACGCTCGCTGCCGGCCTCCCGGAACCGGGTTCCGGGGTACGGCGTCGCGTACTCGGCATGGTCCGTGACCGTCGCACCGCCGTCGTCACTGCCGTCGCCGAGCACGAACGCGGCCGCACCCGCGCCGGCGGCGTGGTCCACGGAGTCGTCGAGGTGTCCCTTCGGACAGTCCGCGGCGACGACCAGCGCGCGACCTCCGTCGAGGTCGGCTGCGACGGCGTCGACGAGTGCCGAGGTGCCGGCCCTGGTGCTCCCACTCTGGAGGCGGCGGGTCGCCGTCTCCGGCACGCCCAGCGCCGCGCCGAGTCTGCTCGTCAGGTCCCCCTCGGCGAGCGGCGGCGTCGTGGAGGCGAACGCGAGGTAGTCGACCGCCGCACCGTCGCTCCCGTCGGCGGCGAGTGCGCGCTTCGCGGCCGCGACGGCCATGGTGAGCGCGTCCTCGTCCGCCCCGGGGACCGCCTTCTCCTCGATGCCCGACGCCTGGAACTGGCCCCAGGCCTCCTCGAACGCCTCGGCGGTGATGCGGAACCGCGGCGCGTACGCCCCGACGGCGCGGATGCGGTTCCCGGTCATGCTCCGACCTCATCACGTTCGAAGGCGTGGACGACGGCCGCGCCGCCGCTCCCACCGACGTTGTGGGTCAGCCCGCGCGTCGCGCCCTCGACCTGTCGCTCGCCGGCCTGTCCGGTGAGCTGCTTGAACGCCTCGACGACCTGGCCCGCGCCGGTCGCGCCGATGGGGTGGCCCTTCGACTTGAGGCCGCCGGAGGTGTTGACGACGACCTCGCCGCCGAAGTCGCTCCGGCCGTCGGCGACGAACGCCCCGGACTCGCCCGGTTCGCAGAGGCCGAGGTCCTCGTAGGCCATCAGCTCCGCGATGGCGAAGCAGTCGTGGACCTCCGCGAAGTCCAGGTCCTCGGGGCCGAAGCCGGCCATCTCGTAGGCCGTCGCGGCGGCCTCAGCGGAGGCGGGCACGTTCACGTAGGAGTCGCGCTGGAACAGCCCGACGCGGTCCGAGGCCGCGCCGACGCCCGCAACGCGCAGGGCCTCGTCGGCGTACTGGTCGACCACGTCCTCGCTGACGACGATGGCCGCCGCCGCGCCGTCGGTGGTCGGACAGCAGTGGTAGAGGTTCAGCGGGTCGGCGACGACCGGCGCGTTCATCGCGTCCTCCAGCGAGCAGGTGAACCCGAGGTGGGCGTGCGGGTTGTTCGCGCCGTGGGCGTGGTTCTTCACGGCGACGTGGGACAGTTGCTCGCGCGTGGTGCCGTGCGCTGCCATGTGCGCGCTGGCCATCTGGGCGTAGACCCCGGCGAACGTCGTGCCGGAGAGACGCTCCCACTCCGTCTCGCCGCTGACGCCGAGCCAGTACTTCGTCGCGTCGCCGGAGGCGTCGGTCATCACCTCGACGCCGCCCGCGAGGACCACGTCGGCCATTCCCGACTTGACCGCCTGCACGGCCTGCCGGACCGCGTAACCGGAGGCGGCACAGGCGTTCTCGACGCGGGTCGTCGGCACGCCGTGGAGTCCGACGTGCTCGGTGACCGCCGGGCCGGAGAGCCCGAGCTGGCGGCCCCCGACGCCGAGTGTGCCGACGACGGCCTCGTCGAAGTCATCCGGGTCGATGCCTCCCGCGACACTGTCGACGGCCGCGTCGTAGGCCGTCCCGAACAGCGACCGGTAGCTCTCGTCGGGGAAGGAGCCGAAGTCTGACTGTCCCGCCCCGACGACGTACGCATCTCGCATACTGGACCGTCGAACGCCACGCGCCAAGTAGCTTCGCGCTTCGGCAGCAACGGCGAGGCGGCGACGCGACCGGTATCCCCCCAGAATCGCCGTGAGATACAAGCCAATCCCCCGTCTCTACCGACCATGAGCAACTCGCGGATCACCGTCTCGCTCGACGAGGATGCCCAGGAGGCGCTCGAAGACGTCACCAAGCGCACCGGGCAGGGCCAGAGCGAGCTCGTCCGACGGGCGCTGACGTTCTACGCGGCGAACTTCCAGGCAGCGACGACGGACGCGAGCGAGAAGCTGGAGGACTACCACAAGATGCTCTCCGGTGGCGAGCACGTCCTCCTCGACGTCGACTTCCTGCACTGCTTCCTCGACTTCGTCTCCGACGAGGAGGGGAACCGGGCCGAGGAGTTCCTCGAGGCGGCCGACGAGGTGTCGGCGTACCACGCTCGGGAGTACGAGGACGAGTTCGAGAGCCTCGACGAGATGCTGGAGTGGCTCTCGCTCTGTGGCTTCCTCTCGGTCCGCCGGAGCGACGAGAGTCGCTACCACGTCGTCTTCCCGTCCGAGGAGATCCGCTGGTTCATGACCCGGTTCATCGAGCGCAGTGCGGTGCGGCTCCCGTTCGACATCGAGATCGAGGAGGGGTACACGAAGGTCATGATGACCGAACATCCCGCCGAGGAGTCCTGAGCCCCCTGGACTGCTGGCCATCAGTTCCTGTCGTTCGGCGAGTATGAAGTCTTCATACGTCTTCATACGAACGCGTAAGCGCCGACAGAGGTGTGTTACTCGGTAACAACAGACTATAAGCCGGTTCACCGACTGGTACCTTTCGTCATGGCACAGGATGACACGTTCGCGGACAGGCTGCGGCGGCGGCGGTTCCTGCGCCTCGGTGGGGCGGTCGGTGCGGCGGGCCTCGCCGGGTGTCTGAACCAGGGTGAACTGCAAGGTGAGACCGACGACGGTGACGGTGAGACCGACGGTGGTGGCGGTGGCGGCGGCGACGACACGGACGATGACGACGGCGGCGGCGGTGGTGGTGGCTCGTCCGAACCGATACAGGTCGGGACCGCCATCCCGTTCTCGGGCGACCTCAGCGACTTCGGTGAGCCGATGCTCAACGCCATGCAGATGGCGGTCGAGGACATCAACGCGGCCGGTGGCCCGCTCGGACGGGAGGTGGAGATACTCGACGAGGACACCGGGACGGACTCCACACAGGGCGTCAACGCGGCGAACAAGCTCGTCGAGACCGACGGCGTCTCCGGGCTCATCGGAGCGGTCTCCTCGGGGGTCACCATCAGCATCGCGCAGTCGGTGACCATCCCGAACGAGGTGCTGCACATCACGTCGGCGTCGTCCTCGCCGAGCATCTCGACGCTGGACGACGACGACTACGTCTTCCGTACCCGGACGAACGACCGGTTCGTCGCGAAGGTGATGGCCCGCATCATCCAGAACCAGGGTGCCGACAGCGCGGCCGTCATCTACGTCAACAACGACTTCGGCCAGGCGCTCGCCGACACGTTCGAGTCCTCGTTCGAGGGCACGACGACGGCGACGGTCGGCTACACGTCGGGGCAGACGAGCTACGAGCAGATCCTCTCGGAGGCGTTCAGCGATGACCCCGAGTTCATCGCGTTCGCGGGCTACCCCGAGTCCGGGACGACGATGCTCAGCCAGTGGAACGAGGGTGGCTACGGTGGCAACTGGGTGTTGCACACCAGCATGCTCTCCGAGGACGTCATCAGCAACGTCGGTGCCGACGTCATCGACGGGATGTACGGCGTCCGGACGCGCCCGCCGACGGGTGACGCCACGGAGTCGTTCGTCAGCGACTACGAGAGCGCCTACCCCGACGCCGACGTGTTCTCGCCGTACTCGTGGAACTCATACGACGCGCTCGTGTCGTACTGTCTCGCCGTCCACGCGGCCGGCACGACCGACTCCTCTGCCGTCAAGGAGGAGATGCGGACGGTGTCGAACCCGCCGGGCGACACGTACAGCTACACCGAGTTCGGCGACGCCGTCTCGGCGCTCGACGACGGCGGGCAGGTCGACTACAGCGGGCCGAGCGGCAACGTGAACTACGACGACAACGGCGACGTGGCCAGCGACATGGTCGTCGTCGAGGTCGTCGACGGTTCGTTCGAGGACCAGGAGGTCATCCCGGCCGACGAGCTGGTCTGAGACGGCAGTCTGTCATCCCCCATTTTCGATACACATGCACGCTGCAACAGTACGACGAAACCGCCGGAGACGGAGAGAGGTGAGGCTCGCGTGAACGAGGACGCCCGCGTCGGCGTCGACATCGGCGGCACGTTCACGGACCTCGTGACCATCGCGGACGGGGCCGTCCGCGTCCACAAGACGCCATCGACGCCCTCGGACTCCGAACAGGGCGTCATGGACGGGCTGGAGGGCGTCGCCGAGAGGTACGGCATCGACCCCGGGGACATCGGGTTCTTCGGGCACGGAACCACCGTGGCGACGAACGCGGTGCTCGAAGGCCAGTGGGCCGACACCGCGCTCGTGACGACCGAGGGGTTCCGCGACGTGCTCGAAATCGGACGCCAGGCCCGACCGGACATCTACGACTTCGACGCCGAGAAGCCGACACCGGTGGTCGAGCGCGACCGCCGCTACGAGGTCACGGAGCGCCTCGACGAGCGCGGCGAGGTGCTCGACACCCTCGACGAGTCTTCGGTGGAGGCGCTCGCGGACGACCTCGACGACGTCGACAGCGTCGCGGTCAGCCTCCTCTACTCGTTCGAGAACGACACGCACGAACAGCGGGTCCGAGAGCTGCTCGAGGCCCAGGGCGTCGACGCCTCGTTCTCGCTCTCCTCGCAGGTGCTCCCCGAGATCCGGGAGTACGAGCGGACGCTCACGACCGCGCTGAACGGCGCGCTCAAGCCGGTGATGGACCGCTACATCGGCCGGCTCGAACGCCGGGTCGCCGAGGAGGGCGTCGGGACCGACGTGAAGATAATGCAGTCCAACGGCGGCATCATCACCGCCGACGCGGCCCGCGACCGCCCGGTGAACACGCTGCTCTCGGGGCCCGCTGCGGGCGTGCAGGGTGCGACCTACGTCGCCGGGCTCGCGGGCATCGAGGACTGCATCACGATGGACATGGGCGGGACGTCCTGTGACGTGTCGCTCGTCGAGGGTGGGGAACCGCTCGTCACGACCGACGTGACGGTCGGCGACTACCCCGTCTCGGTGCCGATGATCGACATCCACACCGTCGGGGCCGGCGGCGGCTCCATCGCGTGGACCGACGCGGGCGGCGCGCTGCGCGTCGGGCCCAGGTCGGCCGGCGCGGAGCCCGGCCCGGTCTGCTACGGCCGGGGCGGCGAGCGGCCGACCATCACGGACGCGCACGCGCTGCTCGGCCGCATCGACCCCTCGCGGTTCCTCGACGGGCCGTCGCCCGACGACGCGGTCCGTCGCGCGGTCCGCGAGCACGTCGCCGACGAGCTCGACATGGGCGTCGCCGAGGCCGCACAGGGCATCCTGGACGTGGCGAACGCGAACATGGCCCGGGCGCTCCGGGTCGTCTCCGTCGAGCGCGGCTACGACCCGCGGGACTTCGGCCTCGTCGCCTTCGGCGGCGCGGGCCCGCTTCACGCCTGTCGGCTGGCGCGCGAGCTCGAGGTGCCCCGCGTCGTCATCCCGCGCACCGCGGGCGTGCTCTCCGCGCTCGGGCTGCTCATCAGTGACGTGCTGTACGACTACTCGACCTCGAAGGTCCGCCCGTGGACCGAGGTCGAGCCCCACACCCTCGCCGGGAGCTTCGCGACGTTCCGCGAGCGCGGGAGCGACCGCCTCGACACGGAGCGCGGCACCGCCGACAGCGTGCAGTTCGAGCGCTCGGTCGATCTCCGGTACGCAGGCCAGTCGTTCGAGCTCACGGTGCCCGTTCCAGGCGGCGAGGTGGACGAGGGGACGCTCGACACCGTCGTCGAGCGGTTCCACGACCGGCACCGCCAGCGCTACGGGCACGCCTACGAGGACGAGCCGGTCGAACTCGTCACCGTGCGCCTCCGGGCGCGGGGCGTCGTCGAGACGCCGGACCTGCACCCCGACCCCATCGAAGGCACCGTCGAGGACGCGGTCCGTGAGACGCGCGACGTGGTGTACGACGGCCGGCTCCACGAGACGCGCATCTACGACCGGCGGTTGCTGCCGACCGGGACGAGCTTCGACGGGCCGGCCATCGTCGAGGGCACGGAGAGCACGGTCGTCGTCCACCCCGACCAGGCCGCCAGCGTGGACGAGTACGGCACGCTGCTCGTGGAGGTGAACGCATGACCGACTCTGTCACACTCGAAGTCATCAGGAACGCCTGCATCGCCGTCTGCGAGGAGATGAACGCGAACCTCATCCGGACGGGCTACTCGCCGAACATCAAGGAACGTCGTGACTGCTCCTGTGCGCTGTTCGACGCCGACGGCGAGATGATAAGCCAGGCGGAGAACATGCCGGTCCACCTCGGCGCGATGCCGTTCTCGGTCGCGGCGGCCATCGACCGCTTCCCGCCGGAGACGCTCGAACCCGGCGACGGAATCCTGCTGAACGACCCGTTCTACGGCGGTGCACACCTGCCGGACCTCACCCTCGTGACGCCGGTGTTCCACGAGGACGACGACGGCGATTCGGAACTCGTCGCGTTCGCGGCGAACCGCGCGCACCACGCCGACGTGGGCGGGGCGCGCGCCGGGAGCGTCGCCGCGGACTCCACCGAGATCTACCAGGAGGGGTTGCGCATCCCGCCGGTGAAGCTGTTCGAGGGCGGCGAGCCGAACGAGTCGGTGTTCGACATGGTGCTCTCGAACGTCCGGACGCCGGACGAGCGCCGGGGCGACCTCCGGGCACAGGAGGCCGCCAACCAGACCGGCAGGCGGCGGTTCCTCGAACTGGTCGAGAAGTACGGTCGCGAGACGCTGAACGAGGCACTCGGCGAGATTCAGGAGTACTCCGAGGCCCGGATGCGCGCAGAGATCGAGGAACTGGAGGACGGCACCTACGAGTTCTCGGACGTGCTCGACGACGACGGCCTCGGCAACGAGGACCTCCGTATCCAGGCTGCCGTCACCGTGGACGGCGACAGCGTCACCGTCGACTTCGACGGCACCGCCGACCAGACCGAGGGCCCGGTCAACGCCGTGCTCGCGGTCACCGCGTCGGCGACGTACTACTCGGTGCGCTGCGTGACCGACCCGGACATCCCGCCGAACCACGGCTGCTACCGGCCCATCGAGGTGGAAGCGCCGGAGGGCACCATCGTCAATCCGAACCCGCCGGCGGCGGTCGTCGGCGGCAACCTCGAAACCTCACAGCGCGTGACCGACGTGGTGCTCGGTGCGTTCGCCCAGCAGGCACCCGAACGCGTGACGGCGGCCGGACAGGGGACGATGAACAACGTCACCTTCGGCGGCACCGACCCCCGGACCGAGACGCCCTACGCCTTCTACGAGACGCAGGGCGGCGGTTTCGGCGGCCGCGTCGGCAAGGACGGCATGGACGGCGTCCACGTCCACATGTCGAACACGATGAACACCCCCGTCGAGGTGCTGGAGACGGCGTATCCGCTGCGGGTGCGTCGGTACGAGCTCCGGCAGGACTCCGGCGGCCCCGGCGAGTTCCGGGGCGGGCTGGGCCTCCGCCGTGACATCCAGGTCCGCGACCATGAGGCGCACTTCAGCCTGCTCGCGGACCGCCACACGCATCAGCCGTACGGGCTTGAAGGCGGCGAACCCGGAGAGTCCGGTGCGGCCGAACTCACGACCGCGGAGGGCGAGACGCGCCGGCTCCCGCAGAAGTCGACACACGAGCTGCCACCGGGCTCGACGGTCAGCATCCGGACGCCCGGTGCTGGCGGCTACGGCGACCCCGCCGACCGCGACCCCGACGCCGTCCGGCGCGACGTGCGCCACGGGAAGGTGTCCGCGGCCGCCGCCCGGGAGGCGTACGGCGTGGACCCGAGCGTCGGCGAATCGGCCGACGCGGGCGACGATGCGCACGGCTCGACCGTCGACGCGGAGGGTGACGATGTCTGATGACGCGCGACCCGCTCCGGTACGTGCCGCACGTGCTGGTCACGAGCGTCGGCTACGTCGTCTTCGCCTACGCCGCGCTGCCGGACCTGCTGACGGCGCGGCTGGACATCGGCCTCTCGTCGTTCGGACTGCTGATGAGCGCGCCGCTGCTGGCGTTCGTCGTCGTGCAGCGCCCGGCCTCGCGCTGGGTAGGCCGGCACACGACGACCCGGGTGCTGTTCGCGGGCGGCCTCGCCCACCTCGCGCTGGGGCTGTCGGTGGACCTCTCGGCGTCGTTCCCCGTCGTGCTCGCGCTGCGCGGGCTCTGGGGCCTGACGGGTGGGCTCTTGCTCACGGTCGGTGCGACGCACATCTCGCGGCTCTCGGAGGGTGCGAACGCGACCCGCCAGCAGGGGGTCTACGGCGGCCTGCTCACGATGGGCGGGATGCTCGGCTTCCTGCTCGCGCCGACGTTGGTGCGGGAGTACGGCTGGCTCGCGCTGCACGCCCCGGGCACACTGCTGTCGGTGCCGGCCATCGCGGTCGCGGGGCTCCACCTGTCGGACCGACGGACGGCACCCACGGAGACGACGACGGCCCGGGGCGGTGTCGTGTTGCACCCGGTCGTCGTCCTCGCGTCGGTGTGCTACGTGGCCATCATCGGCTCGTACATCACGCTCTCGACGTTCGTGACGGCGTACTTCGCGGACCTCGGCGTGGTCGCCCGCCTGAACGTCGTCGTGCTCGCGTCGGCGACGGCGGGGCGCATCGTCGGCGGGGAGACCTCGTGGCGGATCGCGCTCTCGGACCGGCGGCTCATCGCCGGGAGCACCGCCGCCGCAGCACTGGGCTTCGGCGCGATGGCGGCGACAGGGAGTTCGGCCGCGCTGGTCGTCCTCCCGTTCGTCGTCATGCTCGCCGTCTCGGTCCCGTTCGGAGCGGTGTACAACCTCGCCGCGGGCGCGACCGACGCGGAGGGGACCGCCATCGCGACCATCGTCGCGGCTGGCAACGTCGCCGCACTGGTGCTCCCACCGGTGACCGGCACCATCCGGGAGACGACGGGGAGTTACGGCGGTGCGTTCCTCGTCCTCGGCGCGCTGAACGCCGTCGCGGCGGTCGCGACCTACTACACGATACGGAGGAAGACATGAGACGCCACGGACGGTCCGGCGGGTCGACGCACGCCCGTCGGACGCAGGGGGTGAGCATCGCGTGGTAGACACCGGACTCCTCGACGCGCTGGCACAGGGGCTGGTCACCGGCAGTATCATCGCCGCCGGGGCCATCGGTCTCTCGCTGGTGTACTCCATCGCGGAGGTGCCGAACTTCGCCCACGGGGACATGATAACCGTGGGGGCGTACTTCGCACTCGTCGTGAACCGGCCCGACGAAATCGCGCTGCTGCCGGGGCTGCCCGGCGGCGCGGTCTCGCTCGTCCTCGCAGGGCTGTTCGCGCTCGTCGCCGCGTCGGCCTTCGGCGCGCTGTACGAGCTCGCCATCTTCCGGCGGTTCCGGTCGAAGGAGGCGGACCTCATCACGATGGTCATCGTCTCGCTGGGGCTCGCGCTCGTGTTGCGCAACCTGGTGCTGTTCGTCGCCGGGTCGCGAAACATCAGCTACGAGACGCCGGTCGTCCGCGACGTGAACTGGGACCTCTACCTCACCGGGTCGGGGCTCACGGTCCAGCGCACCCAGCGACAGGCGGGCGACATCGCACTGCTCGCCGAGTGGGGCTACCCGCTGTGGCTCCTGCTGGGCATCGTCGCCGCGGCCGGAGCGGTCGGCTACGGCGTCTACCGCTGGCGGACCACCGACGAGGACTTCCGGACCGTCCACCTCGTCTCGCCGCGCGTACTCGGCGTCCTCAGCGGGCTCGCGACGCTGCTCGCCCTCGTCTACGCGCTCCGATTCGACCCGCAGGGGACCGACGCGCTCTGGTCGACCCGGATCGGCACGAGCTACAAGGACATCGCCATCGTGGTCGTCGTGGCCGTGGCGATGTTCCTGCTCAACCTCGTGCTGAAGGCGACCCGGCTCGGCAAGGGGATGCGCGCGACCGCCGACAACATGGACCTCGCGGAGGTCCGCGGCGTCGACGTCGACCGCATCCAGCTCGTCGTCTGGGTCATCGCCGGCCTGCTGACCGCGCTCGCCGGCGTCCTCGCCGGGTGGAGCGCGTCGAACGTCAACCCGAACATGGGCTTCACCCTGCTGTTGCCCGTGTTCGCGGCGGTCATCCTCGGCGGCATCAGGTCGCCCTACGGGGCCGCCGCCGGGGCCATACTCATCGGCATCAGCATGGACGTGGGCGTCTACCTGCTCCCGTCGGGACTGGCGACGTACCGCACCGCCATCGCCTTCGTCGTACTCATCGGGGTCCTGCTCGTCAAACCCGACGGCCTGTGGGGTGATGTCTGATGGCGTTAGCGGACTTCGCCGTCTCGCTCGTCACGTTCGTCGCCATCTACGGGCTGTTCGCCCTCGGGCTGAACCTCAAGTTCGGCTTCACGGGGCTGATCGACTTCGGCCACGTTGCCTACTTCATGGTCGGCGGCTACGTCACCGCCGTCCTCACGATGCCGGCGCAGGTGACCGGCTACGACGGCCTCGGGGGGTACGCGCTCCCCGCGATGCTCGCCGTCGTCCCCGGCGGCGACGTGCTCGGCTGGCTGCTCGGCGTCGCCGGCGGCATGGTCGCCGCCGCGCTCGTCTCGCTGCTCGTCGGCGTGCCGACCCTGCGTCTGCGCGAGGACTACCTCGCCATCACCGCGCTCGGCATCGCCACCATCCTGAACGAGGTCGTCCGGAACGAGCAGTGGCTGTTCAACGGTCCGTTCGGTATCCGGACCGTCCACCAGCCCGCGTCGGCCGCGTTCCCGCTCGGGCTCGGCTCGTTCACGCTGAACCTCGTCGTCTTTGGCGGCCTGAGCGTGCTCGTCCTCGCCTACGCCGGCTACCGCGTCGGCCGGTACGTGAAGGACATCGACGGGACCGGCGCCGGGCTCGGTCTCGCCAGCGTCGCCATCCTCGGTGGGGCCATCGGGGCGCTCACCCGTGGCGGCTCACTGCTCGTCGTCGGCGTCGCGCTCGCCGTCGTCGGTGTGGTCGTCCTCCGCGAGGCGGTCCGTCGCTCGCTCGAGCCCGAGCGCACGCTCGCGCTCGTCGTCGCACTCGCAGTCGCGGCCTGGTACTTCGTCCAGCCGCTGCTGGCCGCGTCGAACCCGACCGTCACGCTCCAGACGAACGTGATGTTCCTGTTCGACCCCGTCGCGGGGCCGAACGGCGGGCTCGACTACGACCGCTTCTTCATGCTGCTCTCGCTGGGGTTCCTCGCCGGCGGCTACCTGTGGTGCCAGCGCACCATCAACAGCCCGTACGGTCGCGTGCTGCGTGCGGTCCGCGACGACGAGGACGTGCCGCGCGCGCTGGGCAAGGAGACGTTCCGCTACAAGATACAGGCGCTCCTGTTCGGCTCCGCGCTCGCGGGGGCGGCCGGGTCGCTGTACACCATCCACCTCGGCTTCATCAGCCCCGACCAGTTCGGGGCGATGATCACGTTCTTCGCGTTCTCGTCGGTCATCATCGGTGGGACCGCGAACAACGCCGGGGTCGTGCTCGGGACGGCGGTGTTCTGGGCCATCAACAGCGGGACGCAGTTCCTCAACGACTACTTCCCGTCGGAGTACGCCGTCAAGCTGGCCGCCGCGCGGCTCATCTTCATCGGCGCGCTCCTCATCGTCATCCTCTACTACCGGCCGGAGGGGATCCTCGGCGAGCAGGACTACGACATCAACCTGCCCGGAGACGGGCCCGCGCCGAGTCGGGACGAGACGGCGGCCGCAGCCGGAGGTGACGCCGATGACTGACGACCCCGTCCTCTCGGTGTCGGGACTGGAGAGGTCCTTCGGGGGCATCACCGCCCTCGACGGCGTCGACGTCACCGTCGGCCAGGGCATCACCGGCCTCATCGGCCCGAACGGTGCCGGCAAGACCACGTTCTTCAACTGCATCACGGGCTACCTCGACCCCGACGGCGGCACCGTCGAGTTCCAGGGGACGGACGTGACGGGCAAGCGCACCCCGAGCATCGTCCGCGAGGGGCTCGTCCGGACGTTCCAGATACCGCGCGAGCTGGAGAACATGACCGTTCGCGAGAACCTGCTGCTCGCACCCAGTGGACAGTCCGGCGAGAAGCTCGGCCGTGCCTGGCTGCGCGGCGGCGCGTTCGCCGAGGACGAGCGACGGAGCCGACGCGAGGCCGAGGAGATGGCCGAGTTCTTCGAGCTCGACCACCTGCTCGACGAGCCCGCCGGCTCCCTGTCGGGCGGCCAGCGCAAGCTGCTCGAACTCGCCCGCGTGCTGCTGACCGAGCCCGAGATGGTTCTGCTCGACGAGCCGCTGGCGGGCGTCAACCCGACGCTCGAGAAGAAGATACTCGACCGCATCCACGAACTGGAGTCGCAGGGACTCACGTTCCTGTTCGTCGAACACGACATCGAACTCATCATGGAGCACTGCGACCACGTCGTCGTCATGCATCAGGGCAGGAAACTCACCGAGGGCCCGCCCTCGGCGGTCAGGAGCGACCAGCGCGTCATCGACGCCTACCTGGGTGAGGAGCTATGAGCCTGCTCGAACTCGACGCCGTCGACGCGGGCTACGGCGACCTCCAGATCCTGACAGACGTGGACATGCACGTCGACGACGGCGAGTACGTCACCATCGTCGGCCCGAACGGGGCCGGCAAGTCCACCGCGATGAAGACCGTCTTCGGCCTCACCACCCATATGGGTGGCACCGTCCACTTCGAGGGCGACCCCATCCACGAGCTGGGCACGCAGGAGATAATCCGCGAGGGCATCGCCTACGTCCCGCAGACGGAGAACCTGTTCCCGCGGATGACCGTCCGCGAGAACCTGGAGATGGGCGCGTACATCTTCGACGACGTGCCCCAGGACCGGCTCGCCGATGTGTTCGACCGGTTCCCCATCCTGCAGGAACGCCAGCGCCAGCGCGCCGGCACGATGTCCGGCGGGCAACAGCAGATGCTGGCGATGGGCGCGGCGCTGATGCTCGACCCCGAGCTCCTGCTGCTCGACGAGCCCTCCGCCGGGCTCGCACCGGACCTCGTCGACGGGATGTTCGACCGTATCGACGAGATCAACGACGCCGGGACCGCGGTGCTGATGGTCGAGCAGAACGCCAAGGAGGCGCTCCGGCGCTGCGACCGCGGCTACGTCCTCGTCAACGGCGAGAACAGCTTCGAGGGGCCCGGCGACGCGTTGCTCGCAGACGAGGAGGTCCGCCAGCGCTTCCTCGGCGGCTGACTCGAGGGCCGTTTCGACGCCGGGGTGGCGGGGACCATCGCTGTGCCCGACGATACGGAAGACCGGCCTCAAACTGCATCCGACTGGTATGCACGACACACCTAGAGCGCACCTTTATATGTGCATCTGTCGTCCCAGATGCATGGCACTCAATTTCGACGACCGCAGTCACGAGAACGGCTTCTGGATCAACGCGCTCATCGGCGCCGTCGCCGCGTTCGTGCTCGGGTTCATCCCGTTCTCGACCGTCCTCGGTGGCGTGGTCGCCGCGTACCTGCAGAAAGGAGAGACCCGAATGGAGAACGTGAAGGTCGGGGCGGCCGCCGGGGCGATATTCTTCATCCCGTCACTACTCGGACTGTTCGGGTTCGGCTTCCTCGGCATCCTGACCGGTGACGCGACAGGCTTCATCGTGCTGATGCTATTCGGCATCATCCTGCTCGTGATGGCCGCCATCTACACGGTCGGCCTCTGCGCGCTCGGCGGCTTCATCGCCCACGCGGTCTGGGAGGACGACTTCCGCAAGGCCCGCACCACCGCGAGCACGGGAACCACGACCGAGACGTACGACGAAGCCCAGTACTGAGCCGACTGACTCGCCTTTCTGCCTGCCGACTGTGACCCCAGTCGGAGGGCAATCATTACTTACACCCCCTCCGAAGCCACCGGCATGGCCTACAGCTACGAGCCACACTACTTCGAGGATATGGAGGTCGGCAAGACCTTCGAGAGCGTCGGACGGACAGTGACGGAATCCGACTTCGTCTTCCACTCGATGTTCGCCGACGACTGGACCGAACTACACACGAACGCCGAGTACAGCGAGGAGGGCCCGTTCGGCGAGCGCATCGGCCACGGCCCGATGACGTTCATCCTCACGACCGGGATGGTCCAGCGCTGTGGCTTCGTCGAGCGCACCGTCATCGCCTTCCTCGGCATGAACTACATGGACGTACCGAACCCGCTGACCATCGGCGACACCATCTCCTCGGAGTTCGAGGTCACGGAGAAGCAGGAGTTCGACTCGCGCGAGGACGCCGGACTGGTCGTCATCGACGCCGAGACGCGCAACCAGGACGACGAGATACTGCTGCAGGGCGATATGAAGTTCATGTTCAAGCGGCGGGACTTCTACGGCGACAAGCCCGGAAATCCCTGAGACGGGGCACAGCTATTGGGGCCGGGACGCGAACGGGGACGTATGACCATGGACCACGCGGCGATCCGTGTCTCGAACCTCGACGACTCCCTCGCGTTCTACCGCGACGTGTTCGGCTACGAGCCCGTCGACCGGTTCGAGGAGAGCGACAGCGTCTCGGACACCTTCGTGGGCGTCGACGACCAGGCAGTGATACAGCTCATCGATGCGGACGGCCCGGTCGAGGCCGACGACGGCGGCCACCTCGGCCTCTCGGTCGAGGACATCGACGCAGCGGTCGCCGAGCTGCCGACCGACCGCGTCACCCGCGGACCGGAGACCATCGACGACATCGGGGTCCGCATCGCGTTCGTCACCGACCCCGACGGTCACGTGCTGGAGCTGCTCGAACCGGTCTGAGCCGGGGGAAACACGAACGCTTTTTCGCCTGCCCGTTGCAGGGGGGAGTATGAGTCTGCCGAGCGTCGTCGACCCCGACGACCCGCGAATCATCGACACCCACGCACACCAGCCGACCGAGGAGTTCCTCTTCGACGCCGGCGGCGAGATGATGCAGGACGCCGCGAAGCGCTTCGGCAAGGAGATGGTGCCGAACTCCTACGAGGAGATGATCGAGGAGTACCGCGCGGTCGGCATCGACAGGGCCGTCCTGCTCGGCTGGGACGCCGAGACCAACACCGGCAACCCGCCGGTCCCGAACGAGTACGTCGCCGAGGTGCGCGACGAGCACGACGACTTCTTCGTCGGCTTCGGGAGCGTCGACCCACTGAAGGACGACTGCGTCGAGGAGGCCCGCCGCTGTGTCGAGGACCTCGACCTCGTCGGCTTCAAGTTCCAGCAGATCGCCCAGGGCTTCGACCCGAGCGACCCCGAGCACGAGGAGCTGTTCGACACCATCGAGGACCTCGGCGTGCCCTGTGTCTTCCACGGCGGCAACTCCACGCTGGGCGCGTGTGCGCCCGGCGGCCGTGGCCTGAAGATCAAGTACGGCGACCCGATGCTGCTCGACGACGTGGCCGCCGAGCACCCCGACCTGCAGATACTCATCGCGCACCCGGCGTTCCCGTGGGAGAAGGAACAGCTCGCCATCTGCCAGCAGAAGGGCAACGTCTACATGGACCTCTCGGGCTGGATGCCCGCCTACATCGACGACCAGGTGCTGCACTACGCGAAGACGCTGCTCAAGGACAAGGTGATGTTCGGCACGGACTACCCGATGCTCGACCCCGCGAAGTGGCTCCACCAGTTCGCCGAACTCGACTTCCCCGAGCCGGTCCAGCGCAAGATTCTCTGGGAGAACGCCGAGGAGTTCTTCGACCTGGACTGAACCCCCACGAACCCTTTTCTCGCTGGCGGCCGCGTAGCCGCCATGGACATCCGAATCGACCACGTCGCGAGCGCCTGGGCCGACCGCGAGGCGGGCGAAGCCGCGTGCGACGCCGTCGGGCTACCGACCACCTACGGCGGTGAGCACGCCGACGGGAGCACCGACATGAGCATCGTCGGCTTCCCCGACGGCAGCTACCTCGAACTCATCACGAACACCGGCGAGGCGGAACCCTCGCGCTGGCCCGAGTTCATCGCCGGCGACGCGGGGCCCGCTGCGTGGTGTGTCGAGGTCGACGACCTCCGGACGGCGCTCTCACGCGCGCTGGACGCCGGGGTGCGCGTCGCCGGGCCGGACCGCGACGGCCGTGCCCGTCCCGATGGTGTCGCCGTCGAGTGGGAGACGGCCATCCTCGGGGAGAGCCTCGGCGCGACGCTCCCGTTCTTAATCGAGGACCGGACACCGCGGCGGTACCGCATCACGCCGGACCCCGAACTCGTGGACTCGCCGCTCACGGGCATCTCGGAGGTCGTCGTGCTGACGGACGACGCGACCGCGCTGACCCGCCCGTTCGACCGGCTGTTCGGCGTGCCGCGGCCGGAGACCGTCGAGACCGACAGCTTCGGCGCGCGCCTCCACCGGTTCGCCGGGGCCGGTGTCGCGCTCGCCGAACCCGCCGGTGACCGCCTCACGGCCAGGCTCGACGAGTTCGGACCGGCACCCTGTGCCGTCCTCGTCGAGACGAACGACCTCGGCAGGGCGGCGGACTCCTTCTCCCTCACAGCCCCGGAGCGGTGGGGCGACGACCGCGTCGCGTGGTTTGACCACCCGGCACTGCGGGAGTGGCTCGGCGTCGTCGAGTACGCGCACTGACCACGGTAGTGGCTGCCAACGAGTGGGAGGAACGCTCGAAGTCCACTCGGTCGGGGGTTCAGGTAACTATTGAACGAACAGGGGGGTTTGAACCCGCTGGAACCGAATCATCGTTCATGCACAAACCGCTCCTGGTGACCGACTTCCTCGACCGAGCCCGAAGACACTACGCAGACGAGACGGCCGTCGTGGCGACGACGGGCGAGCGCTACACGTACGACGAGTTCGGCGAGCGCGCCGACCGGTTCTCGGCGTTCCTCCAGTCCGTCGGCGTGGAGGAGGGCGACCGCGTCGCCGTCCTCGACCCCAACACGCACTACCAGCTCGAGGCCGCCTACGGGACGATGCAGGTCGGCGCGGTCCACACACCGCTGAACTACCGGCTGACCGCCGACGACTACGCCTACATCCTCGCTGACGCCGGGGTGACGGCCATCTACGCCGACCACGAGTACGCCCACCGCGTCGAGGAGATCCGCGACGAGGTGCCGACCGAGACCTTCGTGACGAACGACGCCGACGCCGTCGACGGCGACTGGCGGTCCTTCGACGACGAACTCGACGCGGCCGGGACCGGCTACGACCGCCCCGAGATGAGCGAGGACGACGTGGTGACGATCAACTACACCTCGGGCACGACGGGCGACCCGAAGGGGGTCTGTCGCACCCACCGCGCAGAGACACTTCACTCCTACCTCGTCACGGCCCACCAGGACATCTCCGACGACGACGTCTACCTCTGGACGCTGCCGATGTTCCACGTCAACGGCTGGGGCCACATCTACTCCATCACCGGCAACGGGGCGACGCACGTCTGCACGCGCGGCGTCGACGCCGAGTCCGTCTTCGACGCCATCCAGACCGAGGACGTGAGCTACCTCTGTGCCGCGCCGACGGTGCTCAACATGCTGATGAACTACTACGACGACCACGACGGCGACGTCAGGACGGCGGGGACGAACCCCGTCCGGGCCGCGACCGCCGGTGCCGCCCCGCCCGAATCCACCCTCCGGACCGTCGAGGGCGAGTTCGGTTGGACGCTGATGCACGTCTACGGCGCGACGGAGACCGGCCCGCTCATCACCACCTCGCACTCGCCCCGGCACCTCGCCGGCAAGAGCGACGACGAGCGGTTCGAACTGATGAAGCGACAGGGAATCGGGTACCTCGGCACCGAGGTCCGCGTCGTCGACGAGGACGGCGCGGACGTGCCCCGCGATGGCTCGACCATCGGCGAGATCGTCGTCCGCGGCAACCAGGTGATGGACCGCTACTGGAACAAACCCGAGGCGACCGAGGAGGCGTTCTCCGAGCGCCGCGAGGGATACTACCACATGGGCGACCTCGCGACGTGGGACGAGGACGGCTTCGTCGCCATCCAGGACCGCAAGAAGGACATCATCATCTCCGGCGGCGAGAACATCTCGACCATCGAGCTGGAGGACGTGCTCTACGACCACCCCGAGATAGCGAAGGCCGCCGTCATCCCCGCACCGAGCGAGCAGTGGGGCGAGACGCCGAAGGCGGTCGTCGTCCCGACCGCCGACGCCACCATCGACCCCGACGACGTGAAGGCGTTCGTCGCCGACCGCGTCGCGAACTTCAAGCGCATCACCCGCGTCGAGTTCGTCGACCAGCTCCCCGAGACCGCGACCGGGAAGGTCCAGAAGTACGAGCTCCGCGAGCGCGAGTGGGAGGACGAGGAGTCGATGGTCGGGCAGGGGTGAGGGGTCGACCGGCCGTCGCCGTCGGGGACGGGGTTAAGCCGGTCCGGGACCGAGGTGGACCGTGCTCCCAGTGCTCGCTAGCACCGGCACGGCTGCCGGCCACCCGTTCGTCCGGGTCGGCGACGGGCCACGGACGCTGCTCGTCGTTCCCGGCCTGAACGACCCCCTCCACACCGTCGGGGACTCGTGGTGGTACCCGCGGCTGATGGCACTGTACCTCCGTCGATACGCCGACACCCACACCGGCTACATGGTGAGCCGGCCACACGGCCTCGCATCCGGGACGACCGTGAGCGACCTCGCTCGAGGCTACGAACGGGTGCTGGACGCCCTCGACGTCGGGTCGGTGGACGTGCTCGGACTCTCGATGGGTGGGTTCGTCGTCCAGCACCTCGCTGCGGACGACGACCGCGTCGACCGCGCAGTGCTGGGGCTCTCGGGCACCCGACTGAGCGAGTCCGGGGCGGCGGTCGTCCGTCGCTGGCGCGACCGGGCGGCCGCCGGGCACTGGGGCCCCATCTACCGCGACGCCGCTGGGATTCTCGCCGCTGGCGCCAGGGCCCGTCTCCTCCAGGCCGGGTCGTTCGTCTACGACCGGCTGTTCGAGCCGGTGGACCCGACCGACTTCCTCGTCTCCGCCGACGCCTGCCTGGCCTTCGACGGACGCCGCGTCTGCGAACGCGTCACGGCACCGACCCTCGTCGTCGGCGCGGACCGTGACCCCTTCTTCGACGAGGGCGACTACCGGGCGGCAGCGGACGCGCTCCCGGACGGCCGGCTGGCGATGCTCCGCGGAACCGGCCACGAGGCGGTCGTCGAGCATCCCGCGGCCTTCGACGGCACCGTCCGTCGGTTCCTCTCGCGGTGAGACTCACGCAGGCAGCTATCCGAACGCTCGAACACGCGGAGAAACGCCGACCGATTAGTCCCAGTCCGGGTTCCGCCCCTCGAGGAACGCGTCGACGCCCTCCTCGTGCTCCTCGGACATGTACGCCTGTACCTGGAGCATGTTCTCGTAGTCAAGTGCCTTGCGCCAGTCGTTGTCGAGGTTCTCGTGGATGGCCTGCTTGGTCATCCCGACCGTTCTCGTCGGGCGGCGCGAGAGCTTGCCGACCATCTCGTCGACCGCCTCGTCGAGCTCGTCCTCGGGGACGGCCTCGTTGACGAGCCCCATCTCGGCCGCTTCCTCGCCGTCGAAGAACTCGCCGGTCATGGTGAGGCGCTTGGCCGTCCGGAGCCCGACCAGTCGCGGCAGGGTGAACGTCGCGGCCGTGTCGGGGACCAGCCCGACGCGGATGAACGCACAGGAGAACGTCGCGTCGGGCACCGTGTACGCCATGTCCGACGCCGCGACGATGGCCAGGCCCGCGCCGACGCAGTCGCCGTTGACCTTCGCCACGACGGGCACGTCGCTGTTCAGGAGTTCGGCCGCAGCCCGGTTGAACGTCTCAGCGACCCGCTCGTAGGACTCGCGTGGCCCCTCCTCGCGCTCTTTCATCGCCTGGATGTCGCCCCCGGCGGAGAACGCGGGGTCGTCGCCGGTGAGCACGATGGCGTCGTGCTCGACGGGGTCGGCCCCCGCGACCGCGTCGGCCAGCTCCGTCGCCACCTCCAGGTTCATCGCGTTCATCACGTTCGGTCGGTCGAACGTTATCGTCCGTACGCCGTCGTCGTCCTCCACTCGCATACTACTGGCAACTTTCCATGGGTGCTTAATTGTTCGTCTGGCGGTCGTCGGCGTTCGAGTGCTGTACTCGTGTCCGCCGCTGTGTGACTGCCTGGTCGCAGGAGGCTGCCGTGCCGGCTGGACCGACGATGTCGTCGGCGAGTGTTTACAATATTCGTAAACTTTTCGGCGTCTCCAGGCCCTGGTCAGGATTTTTGTATCGACGGGTCCAACGTCGAAGGGAACCCATGAATCCGCTGAAACCGCCGTGCATGCGCAAGAACTCGCACGCCAAGAAGGGAGCCGAGGAGGGCGCGAAGATCGGTGCGAAGATCGGACGCCCGCTCGGTCCGGTCGGCTCCGGTATCGGCGCGGGGATGGGCGCGGCGAGCGGACACATCGCCGGCGCGATGCGGGACAACGTCGAGAACATCCTCACGCCGTTCTGAACGGTTCGCACGGCTTGGCAAGGTTCAAAGCCCCCGGGCGAATTCTTGTCCGTATGGACACGTACGAGTTGATGACCCGGAACACCGACGAGGTCATCACCGAGTCCGAGGTGCGCGCACTGGCCGACGACCCCGACGGGAAGCGGGTCTACGTCGGCTACGAGCCCTCGGGCGTCCTCCACCTCGGCCACCTCCTGACGGCGAACAAGCTCATCGACCTGCAGGAGGCCGGGATGGAGGTGGTCGTGCTGCTCGCGGACGTCCACGCCTACCTCAACGGGAAGGGCACGTTCGAGGAGATCCGCGAGACGGCCGAACGGATGCGCGCGCAGTTCCTCGCGTACGGGCTCGACGAGGACCAGACGGAGTTCGTCTACGGCAGCAGCTACCAGCTGGACGAGGACTACGTGCTCGACCTGCACGGGCTCGAACTGGAGACCAGCCTGAACCGCGCCCAGCGCGCGATGGCCGAGCTCCAGAGCGGCGAGACGGCGAAGGTCAGCCACGTCGTCTACCCGCTGATGCAGGCGCTCGACATCGAGTACCTCGATCTCGACCTCGCCATCGGCGGGATGGACCAGCGCAAGGTCCACATGCTCCACCGCGAGGAGCTCCCGTCGCTGGGCTACGAGGCCCGCCCCTGCCTGCACACGCCCATCCTCGCCGACCTGACGACCGGCGTCGGCAAGATGTCCTCCAGCCAGGGCGTCACCATCTCCATGGAGGACTCCGCCAAGGACCTCCAGGAGAAGGTGAACAAGGCGTACTGCCCGCCGACGGCTGACCCCGAGCCCGACGACGACGGCAACGACCGACACAACCCCGTCCTCGAGCTGTTCCACTACCACGTCTTCCCGCGGTTCGAGTCGATCACCGTCGAGCGCCCGGAGAAGTACGGCGGCGACCTTGTCTACGACGCCTACGACGACCTCGCGGCGGACCTCGAATCGGGCGAACTCCACCCGCAGGACGCGAAGAACACGCTCGCGAGCTACCTCGACGAGCTCATCGAGCCGGGTCGCGCGAAGCTGCGCGAACTCCGCGCGAACTGACCATCGGCACAGCCCACGACCCTCTTCTCGCCCCGTCCAACCGGCCGCTTCAAGTCACGTCGTCACGAATCCGACTGGCATGAACGAGACACGACGGCGCGTCCTCGCCGCGCTGGCCGACGGCCCGGTGAGCGGCCCGGCGCTCGCCGACACCCTCGGGGTCTCCAGAGCGGCCGTCTGGAAGCACGTCGAGGCCATCCGCGAGGCCGGCTTCGGCGTCGAGAGCGGCGACGACGGCTACCGGCTGACCGCGGTCCCGGAGTACGGCGGGCTGGCCATCGCCCACGGGCTGGCCGCCCCCTACGAGATCGAGTACCACGACGCGCTGGGGTCGACCAACGACCGCGCCCGAGAGCTCGCCGACGAGGGAGCGGGCGACGTGGTCGTCGTCGCCGACGAGCAGACCGGTGGCCGGGGACGCCTCGACCGCGAGTGGGCTGCACCGCCGGGCGGCGTCTACGCCTCCATCCTGACGCGGCCGCACGTACCGCCGTCGCAGGTGCCGCTCGCGACGCTCGCCGCGGCCGTGGCGGTTACGCGCGCCGCTCGTGAGGCCGGCGTCGACGCACGTATCAAGTGGCCGAACGACGTGCTGGTGGCGGTCGACGACGGCGAGCAGGGGGAACGGGTGTACCGCAAGCTCGCTGGCATCCTCACGGAGATGGAGGGCGAGGCCGACCGCGTCTCCTGGCTGGTCGTCGGTATCGGCGTCAACGCGAACGTCGCGACCGCCGACCTGCCACCGACGGGAACGAGCCTCCGCGAGCAGCTGGGCGAGAACGTCGACCGGCGGGTGTTCCTCCAGCGCGTGCTGGAGGAGTACCACGAACTGGGCACCGACGTCGACGCGGTGCTCCCGGCCTGGCGCGACCACGCCCTCACACTCGGTCAGCGCGTCCGCGTCGAGACACCCTCCGGCGAGGTGGTCGGCGAGGCGGTCGACGTGGAGTCGCCCGGCGCGCTCCTCGTCGAGACCGACGACGGCGTCGTCCGGGTGAGTGCGGGCGACTGCGAGCACCTCCGGCCGGTCGACGCCGCGTAGGCTCACCGGAAGACGACGACCGTGAGGAGGGGGAGAGACGCGAGGAGGGCGAACACCGCTATCCAGGGCACGACCATGGCGAACGCGGCGTTGATGAACGCGATAGCGGCCACCGCGACGATACGTTCTCCGAGGGTCATCGCCGCGCGCTCGTCGCCCCGAAGCCGTGCCGTCGTCGGTGTCATCCCGAGACCTGCACCGTCAGCACGGGGACCTCCGAGGACCTGACGACGCGCTCGGCGACGCTCCCGAGGAGGAGCCTGTCGATGCCGCCACGGCCGTGGGTGCCCATCACGACGAGGTCGCAGTCCTCCGACTCCGCGTATCGGACGACCTGCTTCGCCGGGGTCCCCTCCAGGAGCGCCGTCTCGACGGGCACACCGGACTCCTCGGCGAGCTCGACGACGCGGTCCAGCGCCGCCTCGCCCTCGCGTTCGAGCATCTCGTGCAGACCCTCCCACGCGGTCTCCATCGGAACGCCCCCGTAGCTGGCCGAGTCGACGACGTAGACGGCGTGGATGGTCGCGTCGTGGGCGACCGCGAGGTCGATGGCGTGGCGGACCGCCCGTTCGCCCTCCTCCGAGCCATCGGTCGGCACCAGTAAACGGTCGTACATGTGGTGTGCTATCACGTTGGTCGGGGCGGGTCTTGAGTGTGCCGTCGGTTCACCGGCCGATGCCACCGCCCGCTAGCGGACGACCGCGCGGATGTCGTCGACCCCGGCTCGGCGGACAACCGCCCGGACCACGTCCTTCGCACCCGTGAGGTTGTGCGAGTCACCGTCGAGGACGACCAGCTCGGCGTCCCGACCGGGCTCGACGAGCCCGCAGTTCAGGGCGGCGATGTCGGCCCCGGCCACTGTCGCCATCCGGAGCACCTCTGTCGCGGAGACGTCGAACAGCTTGGCCGCGAACTCCATCTCGCGAAACATCGACGGCGAGTTCAGGAACACGTTGTCGGTGCCGAGCGCGACCGAAGTCCGTTCCAGCAGCTCCGACACCGGCGGGAGCCCCACGTCCGTGACGAGGTTCGACCGCGGACAGACGGCCACCGGCGTCGCCGCGTCCGCCAGCCGGTCGAGGTGCCACGGTTCGGGGTGGACCATGTGGACGAGGAAGTCCGGATCGAGGTCCATCGCGCCGTCGATGTCGGAGCTGTCGACCTCGCCGGCGTGGATGCCGAACAGCTTGCCCTCGCGGGCGGTCGCCGCGCGCTCCCGTTCGAAGTCGGCGTCGTTCGTCCCCGACGCGCCGTAGCCGTCGGCCGCGTGCATGGCGTCCGTGCTTCCCCGGCCGAGCACCACCGACTCGACGGGGACGTTCTCGCCGGCGGCGCGGATCTCCTTCACGCCCTCGACGTCACCCTCGCGGAACTCGATGTGGGCGGCGGTCCCTGCCTCGGCCATGAACTCGAGCGACCGGTGCATCGCGGCTATCTTCTCCTCGGTGCTCGCCTGTCGCAGGAGCCGATGTTTCAGCCCGTTCGGCGGGGCGACCAGTTCCTCGAGGGAGAGCCCGCCGCCGGCCTCCTTCGCGATGGAGTCGCCGATGTGCGTGTGGGCGTTGACGAACGCCGGGAGGACGATGTCGTCGCTCTCGACCGGCTCCTCCTCGACGGACGCGATGACGCCGTCCTCGACGACGACCCGGCCCTCGACGGGCTCGAACTCGCGGCCGCGGAGGATGGTGCCCTCGACGAGGCGCTGGCCGCCGTCGGTCGCTGTCCGACCGCCCGTCGTCGTCCCGCTCTCGCCCCCCGTCATTGGCCGTACTGGTCGAGGGTCCCCTGCAGCCCCCTGACCTCGGCGACGAGCGCGCCGTCGATCTCGAGGCCGAGCACGCGCACGGCGGCGGTGCCGACCTGGTCGGTCACGTCCGCGGGGGAGTAGACCCCGAGTCGCCACTGCGCGAGCTGGGCGGACTGGAGGGCCTCGACCAGCGGCGACTGCTCGTCGAGCCGTCGGGCCTCGCCGCCGACGAGCACGCGCGTCGAGGACTCGTCCATCGACGGCTCCCCAGGCACGTCGAGCACGACCTGGTCGGGGTCGACGCCCGCCCGTTCGGCGATCTCCAGCTCGTACCCCCGCACGTCCTGGTGCTTGATGTCGAGCACGGCTTCGGGCACGTTGGCCCGCTCGGCCCAGACCGCCCGCTTGTAGAGGTCGCGCTCGTCGAACCGGCGGGCCACGTCTGCCGTCTCCTCGGTGTTGCGGAGCGCGACGAGGAAGCCGGGGTCGTCCATCCGTCGGAGGTCCTCCGCGTCGTACTCGGTGGAGTCGAGCAGGCGCTCGCCCGCCCGCCGGAGCATCGTCTTCGAGATGCGGGTGACGTGGTGGTCGTAGACGGTGGGCGTCATCAGCGCGCGGGCGACGAGCAGGCTCTCTGCGGTCTGGACGTTGCCCTCGGCGAGGACGAGCTCGCCGTCCTGGAAGGTGAGCTCGCGAACGAGCCGGGCGTGGTCGATGGTGCCGTAGGGGACGCCCGTGTGGTGGGCGTCGCGAACGAGGTAGTCCATCCGGTCGACGTCGAGCTCGCCGGAGACGAGCTGCCCGAACCGGCCGTCACCGGCGACGAGGTCGGCGACCTCGCGCGGTTCGATATCGTGCTCCCGCAGCACCGCTGCCACGTCGCCGCGCTCGAACAGTTCGTGGACATCGTCGTGGTACTTCCCGGTGCGACGGTGCGTGAGTGGTTCGAGGTTGTGACTGAACGGGCCGTGGCCCACGTCGTGGAGCAGCGCCGCGGCCTTCACCTTCTCCGCCCGCGGGCCCCCCACGTTCAGGTGGTCGAGCGCCTCGCAGGTGTTGTGGTAGACCCCCAGCGAGTGCTCGAAGCGGGTGTGGTTCGCCGACGGGTAGACGAGCGACGCGGTCCCCAGCTGTTTGATGTGCCGGAGTCGCTGCATCTCGGGTGTGTCCAGCAGCGCCCGAGCCACGCCCTCGACCTCGATGTGGTCGTGGACGCTGTCCTTGATGGTCTTCATTGCCCCCCGATTCGGCGTGTTCGTACAAAAGGAGACGGGTCAAAGGCCCACCGGGGTCGGGCCTCCGGACACTCGCGGCACCGACCCGACGCGTCGCTCGGCACGTTGCGTCACGAAAACGTGTCGTGGTCCCCGCTCAGACTGCGTTCGCCTCGTCGTACGCCATACCGAGCGACTCCACGACCCGGTGGATGGGGAGGGAGACGCCGAGCTGCCGCATCGCCAGTGCGAGTGGCATCAGCACGATACCGGCGGCGATGCTCAGCTGGTACAGCACGAACAGGCTTGCCGTGTAGGCCCTGTCTATCATCGGTCTTCACGCGACGGTGAGATTGGCCCGTATATAAGCTTTCCTGCCGAACGCCGGTGTGACAATCCCACGCAAACCCGGCGCAGTCTTGCGATTAAAACATAGTTGTGTGATGGACAATCCGAACTGCGAAAGTGGCGGGAATACGGGTTCCCAACGGGTTCCGAACACCCGTGATTCCCGTAACTTATGGGAATGATGTGAATCTCGTGCGCTTCTCCACGGCGGGAGCGAACCGCAAAACAAGCCTTGCTCCGGCCCCTCGGTGCGAGCATGAGCAACTATCTCGTTGTGATGGAAGCGGCGTGGTTGGTTCGCGATGTCACCGATATCAACGACGCCATCGGCGTCGCCGTGAGCGAGGCGGGCAAGCGCCTGAACGAGCAGGGCAAGGACTTCGTCGAGGTCAACGTCGGCCTCACCGACTGTCCGGCCTGTGGCGAGCCGTTCGAGTCCTCCTACATCGCCGCCGACACCGCGCTCGTCGGCCTGATGCTGGAGATGGAGGTGTTCAACGCCGACAGCGAGGAGCACGCGAACCGCATCGCAAAGAGCGAGGTCGGCGGTGCCCTGCGTGACGTCCCGCTCAAGGTCGTCGAGACCATCAAGCGCCAGAGCGACGACGACGACGAGTGACACCCGGAACACTTATTCTATAACCTTGGGTAATCCCCGGATATGGAACTCCCGACTCCGGCGGACCTGCGCGAGCGCCGTACGGAACTGGAGCTCACCCAGAGCGAGCTCGCCGACGCCGCCGACGTCTCACAGCCGCTCATCGCCCGCATCGAGGGCGGTGACGTCGACCCCCGACTCTCGACCCTGCGCCGCATCGTCGAGGCGCTGGACGAGGCCGAAGGTGAGATCGTCCGCGCGGGCGACCTGATGCACGAGGACGTCATCAGCATCGCGCCCGACGACACCGTCAGTGACGCCGTCCGCACGATGGAGCGCGAGGCGTACTCCCAGCTGGCGGTTATCAAGGACGGCATCCCCGTCGGCAGCATCAGCCAGTCCGACCTCGTCCACGTCGAGGAGGGCGCACGCGACGAGGCGGTGCGCGAGTACATGAGCGAATCCTTCCCGACCGTCTCCGAGGACGCGACACTGGAAGAGGTCAGCAACCTGCTCGACCACTACAAGGCCGTGATGGTCACGAAGGGCGGCGAGACGCTCGGCATCATCACCGAGGCCGACATCGCGGCGCGGCTCTCCTGACGCCTGGCAAAGGTTGACTTGCAGTGCCCTCGAAACGTCGAGTATGGCCGTCTCAAGTCACGTCCCGGCTCCAACGTCGGCGTCCCGGGCCATCCGTGACGCCCTCGCGACCTGGATCGCCTTCCTCGCACTCCTCCTCGTCGCCGGCCTCGCCACCGGCGTCTGGTGGCCGACGGACGTCCAGCTGTCGGCCGTCCTCACCGACATCGGACCGCTCTACGGACTGCTGTCGCTCGGGCTGGTCGGGCTCCCGGTGTTCGCCCTCCGCCGGTATCGGTTCCTCTCCCCGGTCGCGCTCCTGGTCGGCTGGCTCGTCCTCGGGTTCGCCTTCGGCCTCACGCTCGGCTTCCAGCCGGTCCGAGGCCTCTACATCGCCGTCCTGTACGGGTTCCTGCCGACGGCGGCGTACCCGCTGCTCGCCGGGGTGGAGTACGTGTTCCGTCGGATGGGTGCGAAGAAGTCCTCGACCGCCGTCTGAGTCTACGACAGCGAGAGCCCGCGGACCTCCACCGAGTCGCCCTCGGTGACCTCGCCGATTACCTGTCCGTCCTCGGTCGCGTCGGCGAGGTCGTCGGCCTGCTCCGGAGGAACGGCCGCGACGAAGCCGGTACCCATGTTGAACGTGCGGTACATCTCCTCCGGCGGGACGTTGCCGAGGTCCTGCACGAAGCCGAAGATCGGCTGCGCCGGGAACGGGTCCTCGATACGGTACTCGAACGCGCCCAGTCGCGAGAGGTTCGTCCAGCCGCCGCCGGTGACGTGGGCCGCCGCACGCACGTCGTGCTCGCGCATCGGTTCGAGCAGGTCGGTGTAGATGCGTGTCGGTTCGAGCAGGACCTCGCCGATGCGCCGCTCGGGTTCGGGCGGGAACGGGTCGTCGTAGTCGTGCTCGCGGGTCACCGCGGTCCGGGCGAGCGTGAGACCGTTCGAGTGGATACCGGAGGACGGCCACGCGACCAGCGTGTCGCCTTCCTGCGCCTCGCCGTCGAACACGGCATCTTTCGGCGCGAGTCCCGCACAGGTGCCCGCGAGGTCCAGCCCGTCGACGACCTCCGGCATGACGGCCGTCTCGCCGCCCAGCAGGGCGACGTTGGCGCGCGCTGCGGCCTCCGCGAGCCCCTCGCCGACCTGCTCGGCGAACGCCTCCGAGGGCTCGTCGACGGCGAGGTAGTCGACGAACGCGACGGGGTTCACACCCGCAGCGACGAGGTCGTTCGCGTTCATCGCCATGCAGTCGATGCCGACGGTGGAGTAGTCGCCCAGCGCCTCCGCGACGAGCAGCTTCGTGCCGACGCCGTCGGTCGCCAGGGCGAGGTACTGGTCGCCGATGTCGAGCATCCCCGCGTACTCCGTGTCGACGACGTTGCCGACCGCGTTCAAGAGCGCCGCCGTCGCCGCCTCGCTCTCCTCGATGTCGACCCCCGCGTCCGCGTACGTGAGCTCCTCGTCCTCGGTCATGGCAGAGAGCGCGCTTGGCACCCGCAAAAGCCCACCGAATTCTAGAATCATTCTGGCCCGAGTTCGAACAACGGCTTTAGGTACCCGGTGCCAGGGGTACACCGAGGATGGCTGACAGAGTCACGGGTGAGCGCCTGACGGACGCGCTGGTGGCGGTACTGGCCGGTGTCGCGGCGACCGCCGGGTCGTTCGCGCTGGCGGGCTGGTCGCGCGACACGTTCGTCGTCGCCCCCATCGACGCACGCATCGTCCAGCTGACGCCGGGCCCGATAGTCGCGTTCGCGATAGAGGAGTTCGGCGCGGCCGGGCACATCCTGCACATCACGCTCGCCCTCGCCGTGGTCGTCGGTGGGCTCGGGCTCGCGACGGTCGCTGCACTCGCCGTCGGGCACCGCGCGGGCGGTCCCCCGCTGGCGCTCGCCCTCTCCGGTCTGTTCGTCTTCGCCGGCCTCTACCTGCCGACAGGCGCGCTCCAGCCCGCGATTCTCGGCACGCTCTCCGCGATGGCCGTGGTCGGGGTGTACGCCGCCGCGCTCGACCCCCGGATGCGCTCCGACACCGACGGGTACATGCCCGACGACGCCGCACGTCGGCAGACCCTCGGGCTCGCGCTCGGGACCGTCGCCTACGCAGGTGTCGGTGCCGCCCTCGGGAGCCGTCGGGAGTCCGTCGCCCCCACCGAGCCCCTCGATTCCGCCCAGCGACGGGCCGCCGA
The DNA here is from genome assembly GCF_024495425.1 of Haloarchaeobius litoreus. Taxonomy (NCBI): domain Archaea; kingdom Methanobacteriati; phylum Methanobacteriota; class Halobacteria; order Halobacteriales; family Halorubellaceae; genus Haloarchaeobius; species Haloarchaeobius litoreus. The sequence continues at coordinate 1,026,097 of NZ_JANHJR010000001.1, forward strand.
GGACCGCCTCTCCGAGGCGGCGGCCCGCTCGTTCGAGTCGGAGCGCCTGGGCGGCATGGTCACTCCCAACGCTGAGTTCTACGAGACTGACATCGCCACGTTCGACCCCGACGTCGAGCCGTCGACGTGGGAGCTCCAGGTCACCGGCTCCGTCGACCAGGCGGTGTCGATGGACTACTACGACCTCACCGGGATGGAGCCCGAGCACCGGTTCGTCACGCTGCGCTGCGTCGGCGAGGAGCTCAACGGGCACAAGCTGGACAACGCGCTCTGGACCGGCGTGCCCATCGCCGAGTTCCTCGACCGGGCCGGCCCGTCGCCGGAGTGCGGCTGCGTGAAGGTGTACGCCGCCGACGACTACTACCAGGTGTTCCCGCTGGAGGTGATGGAGACCGCCTTCCTCGCGTACGGGATGAACGGCCGGCGGCTCCCGACGAGCCACGGCAAGCCCGCCCGCCTGCTCGTCCCCGGCCACTGGGGCGAGATCAACGTCAAGTGGGTCACCGAGATCGAGCTCATCGACGAACAGCAGCAGGGCTACTGGGAGGAGCGCGGCTGGCACGGCACCGGGCCCGTCAACACCGTCGCGAAGCTGTACGACGAGGGCATCACCGTCCGGGACGACGGCACGGTCCAGCTCGTCGGCCACGCCTACGCAGGGCTGCGCGGCATCGACCGCGTCGAGGTGTCGACCGACGGCGGCGACACCTGGGACGACGCCGAGCTCTCCGAGCCCCTGCCCGACGAGGACGTCTGGCGGATGTACCGCTACGAGTTCCAGGGCGACGACCGGCACGAGGTCGTCGTCAGGGCCACCGACGGCACGGGAGCGCTCCAGCCACGGGAGGCGGCCAGTCCGTACCCGAACGGGGCCAGCGGCTGGGTGTCGAAGACGGTCGATGTCTAGCGATGTCACTAAATAGCCGGTCCGAGCACGCATGAGACGAACCGATGGAGAAGGCGTTGTGGTACCTACTGGTCGGGACACGCGGCGGGAAGAACCGGGTGCGAATCATCCGGTCGCTCGACGAGCGCCCACGCAACGCCAACCAGCTCGCCGAGGCCATCGACGTGGACTACAACACCGTCCGACACCATCTGGAGATGCTGGTCGAACACAACATCCTCGAGAAGGGCGGTGAGGACTACGGCGCGATGTACTTCCTCACCGACCAGTTCGAGCACAACAGGGAGACGTTCGAGAACGTGACAGAACACATGGAGGAGACATGAGCATGGACCAGACGATAGCGGTCGCGAGCGCCTTCGCCGGAATCAACGTCGTCCTGCTGACCGTCCTGACGGTCATCTGGATACGGAACTACCGGACGTTCCGCACGCCGTTGATACTCGGCCTCGTCGCCTTCGCGCTCGTCATGCTGCTTGAGAACGCCACCGCGTTGTACTTCTTCTTCAGCATGAAGATGTTCTACGGCAACGCGCCCAGCGTCCAGCAGGCCGTCGCGGTCCTGCGCGGGATGCAGTTCGTCGCCCTGCTGTTCCTGACCTGGGTGACGCTGAAGTAGCCGAAGCGACCGTCGTCACAGCGTCCCCCTATCGCAGGAAGAACCCCGCCGGGAACGGGTCGTCGGGGTCGACCACGAACGTGTTCCTGCCCGTGATGTGCGCGCTCCCCTGCACCGTTGGGACGACCGCGTCGTACCCCTCGAACTCGGTCTCCTCGTCGTACCAGCCGGTGAACCGCGAGTCGACGATGCTCTCGACCGTGAACCGCTCGCCCGGTCCGACCGTGTCGTCGGCTGCGAGGAGTGCGAGCCGACCGCTCACGCCCGTCCCCGTCGGGCAGCGGTCGACCTCGCCGTCGGCGAAGACGCAGACGTTCCGGCTGTCGGCGTCCGAGTCCGGGTCGTCGTCGACGAAGATGGTGCCGTAGAGGAAGGAGAGGTCCTCCTCCGTCGGGTGGACGATGTCGAGGTCGTCCGCCACGGCCCGCTTGATCCGCCGGCCAGCATCGACGAGTTCCGGGGCGTCCCCGGTTCCGAGCCCGACTCCCGCGTCGGACGCCTCGACGTACGCGTAGAACGCGCCGCCGAACGCGACGTCGTAGCCGACCTCGCCCACACCGGGCACGTCGACGGTCCGGTCCCGGGCGTAGACGAACGCCGGGACGTTCTGGAAGGCGACGTGCTCGACGCGGGGCCGACCGTCGGCGTCCCGCCCGCCTGCGGTCGTCGCCGTCACCAGCCCGGCGGGCGTCTCGAAGACGATATCGTCGCCGGGCTCGAACGGGCCGGCCTCGACGAACGCGACACCGAGCGCGACAATCCCGTGCCCGCACATCGTGCTGTAGCCCTCGTTGTGGGTGAACAGCACGCCCAGGTCGGCGCGCTCGTCGGTCGGCTCCGTGAGAATCGCGCCGTACATGTCGGCGTGGCCGCGCGGTTCGTGCATCAGTGCGCGGCGGTAGTCGTCGAGTTCGTCGCGCACGTACCGGCGCTTCGCCAGCAGCGTCTCGCCCTCCAGCGGCGGGATGCCGTCGAGCACGATGCGGAGCGGTTCGCCGCCGGTGTGCGTGTCGAGCGTCTCCACCCGTCGCCAGTCGTCGGGCGGGGTCCAGCCGAGCGATGTGGCGTCCATCGACGGGGAATCGTCGCGCAGTGTCAAGTAGGTTGGCCGTCGGACAGGCCGCTACTGGTCGGCGAGCTGGTGCGCCCGGACGACGACGTAGATGAGCACGAGCCCGGTCCCGACAGCGAGGACGAACTGCGTCGCGAGCGTGAACACGAACCCGAGAGCCGGCGTGATACTGAAGAGTTCGACGAACAGCCAATGCACCAGTTGCGGGAGGAGTGCCGCGACACCGATTCCGGCGACGAGCTTCGCGAGGGGGATGGCCTCGAACAGTATCTGGCCAGTGTCGAACTCGCCGGAGGGGGAGTCGAAGAACGGTCTGGAGGGCGACATACCGACACCGATTCGTCTTGCCGGCAAAGGTCTTGGGATGACGTGAGACGCGTTCAGGGCAGGTAGCCGAGGAACGCACCCGCCGCCAGCGAGCCACAGACCGCGAACGAGACGACGAAGACGGGCTTGCTCCAGTTCCAGACCTTCTTGCCGTCGAGCGGGCCGTACGGGATCATGTTGAAGCCGGCGAGGAAGGCGTTGATCCAGACGCCCAGGATACCGATACTCTCGACGAAGCCACCAAAGAAGAACAACGGATAGAACACCGCGAGCAGTGCGACGTTCGTCGCTGGTCCAGCAAGAGCGATGAGACCGCTCTCACGCTCGCCAGTACGAGGGTGGTATACGGCTCCTGGAGCGGCGAAGAGGAAGCCCACCATCGCACTGAAGATGGCGAGCAGGAGCATGTTGTAGTCGGCCTTGAACGCCGCCGGATAGCCGAAGTGTTGGGCTGTAAACTTGTGGGCGAGTTCGTGGAGCAAGAACGCCACGCCAGCCGTGACAGCACAGAGGACAACAGCTTCCGAAAGGGGTAGATTTGCAATTTGCCGGTAACCGAAACCGGAACGGACTGCGAGTATCGCGAAAGCTACCGAGATTGCCACCCAAGCAGCTAACAAGTCCCGAATCTCGGTCTCCTTGATGGAGCGCATCGTCGTGCTCATAGCAGCCCCACGATGACGTCGAGACTGTTCTCGGCACCACGCAGCAGTACGGCCATCAGTTCGTCGACGGTGTCGATCTCGTCGGGCGCGAGCCACGGCAGGACGACGACCGGGAAGCTGAAGCTCGCGATGACACTCCCGATGTTCGTCGCGGCGACGACCATGATGAGCTTGAACAGCGGCACGTCGAACATCCGACGGACGACGTCCAGCAGCGGGCTCTCCTCGTCGGAGAGTATCTCGTTGAGGGTGGCGATGTCACCGACGTTGACGGGGTCGTGGCGGAGCTCCATGTAGCCCGCGAACCAGCCGGGTGCGAGCACCGGGTTGAGGCTGGTGAGCCAGGCGATCGCGCCGCCGACGCCCGCGCTCGTCCACCGTGCGCCGGCGAGCTTCGCGAGGCCGAACGCGAAGATGCCGTTGTAGAGGAACCACGCCGCGAACAGCTTCAGCAGGAACAGGTCGTTGACGCCGGCCATCACGAGCAGGAAGAAGAAGGCGATGTAGCCGACGGTCAGCAGGTAGACGAACGCCTTGAACACCGAGAACCGGCGCTTCTTCTCGGTCCCCCGCAGCGACTCCATCGGTGGGAGCGTCTCCGGGTTCGCGAGGAATCGCTCGATGCCCTCGCGGTGGCCCGCGCCGACGACCGCGACGACCGAGTAGCCCTGATTCCGGAGCGTGACGAGGTTGTGGGCGATGTAGGCGTCGCGCTCGTCGATGAGCGCCTGCGCGCCACCGGGGGAGAACCGGCGGAACTCCTCCATCATCGCCGTGACCACGTCGCCGTCGGTGAGGTCGTCGATGTCGAACTCCTCGTACTCCTCGACCTCGTCGGCGTCGTAGCCCGCGACGGCGAGCAGGAGCCCGAAGACGGCTCCGAGACCGATGCCGGCGAGGATACCACCGAGGATGCCGGCCGCGAAGGCGACGCCGAGCCCGCCGCCGAGGACGGTCGCCACGTACGGCGCGGTGACGCCGCTGGCGGCGACGCCGGCACCGACGGTCAGACCGCCGATGGCACCGAGTGCGATGGACTGGTCCTCGCGCATCGTCCGGATACTGCCCTCCCAGAGCAGGTAGCCGGCGAGGAGGCCGACGAGACTCCCGCCGGCGACGGACTGGATGGTCGTCGTGCCGACGCCGAACAGCGCGGGGACGGCGAACCCGGCGAGTGGGCCGAGGAACAGCCCCAGGAACAGGCCGGCCGTGACGCCGACGACGAGCGCGTCGGCGACGCCGAAGATGAGCCCCGACATCATCTTCACCTTCTCCAGTGCCGTCATCCGACGCCAGAACCGCTGGATGGTCACCTGGATGTCGCGGTCGACCAGCGAGACGCCGAGGCCGTGCTCCTCGGCGGCCTCGACGGCCGCGAGCATGTCCGCGCCGGGTTCGATGTCGAACTTCTCGCCCATGCGGGTCTGGACGTACGAGAGCATCCAGTACGCGATGAACTGGAAGACGGTGTTGCCCTCGAGCAGGTCGCGAGGCTCGATGTCGTCGGGGGTCTCCCCGCGCATCTGCCGGTACCGGTCCTCGTCGAGCTCGACGGCGACGACGTCCGGTCGCTCGTCCGCGATGGTCTCGCGCACCTCCTCGACGCTTCGCTCTGACACGTGGGCCGTCCCGAGCACGGTGACCGAGCCCTCGCCGTCGCCCGGCGGGTCGGGCGGTTCGGGTGCCGGAGGGGCGGCTGAATCACTCATTGCCCCCGCTTCTAACTCGGACGGTAAACTGTTGTCGGAGCGCGTTCGTCTCTGTCACGCCCGGGTTCGTGGCTGTCGTCGGCGGGAGCGCCGTCTCAGCGGATCGCCCAGTTCGCGGCCGCGATGAGGACTCCGAGGTCGTCGTGGCCGAAGCGGTCCGCGTGGTTGGGCCGCAGGGACTCGTCGCTGCTCGCGAACTCGTCGGGCGTCCAGAACTCGGCGTCGACAGCGTCGTCCGCCGCGGAGAGCTCACCGGTCGTCGCCTCGCGGTCGACGGCGTACTCCAGCGAGACGATCTCCTTCCCGGGCTGGGTCTCGGCGGTGCGCGCCTCGAACAGCGTCAGGTCCCCGGAGTCCACCGCGAGACCGGTCTCCTCCCGGAGCTCGCGGGCGGCGGTCTCGTGTGGATGCTCGCCCAGCTCGACGTGTCCCCCGGGGACCATCCAGTCGCCGGCCGTCTCGCCCACTCCGCGCTCGACGAGCAGGAGCTCCTCATCGTCGACGACGACGATACCCGTCCCGGGGACCGGGTTGTGGAACACCGGTCGGTCGCAGTCGGTACAGTACCGGAACGTGCCGTCGTCGTGACTCGTGCGTTCGAGCGCCGTCCCACAGTACGGACAGAACTCCGGCGGGAAGTTGACCATCGAACGGCACTAGGTGCAGCACCCTCTAAAATCGCCTCCCAAATCACGTGGACCGAACCCGGTAGGCTATTCCATCGGGACCGGGAACGACCAGCCATGCCCAGTCTGACCGATACCTACGTCGAGAACCGCGTCATCGTCAACCCGAACGACGCGAACAACCTCGGCGCGGCCCACGGGGGCAACGTGATGAAGTGGATGGACGAGGTCGCCGCGATGGCCGCGATGCGCTTCGCCGGCGAGATCTGCGTCACGGCGCGGATGGACCAGACGAACTTCCGCCGCCCCATCCCGCAGGCCGACATCGCACTGGTCAGGGCGTACGTCTTCGACGCCGGCCGGACGAGCGTCAAGACCCGCGTCCAGGTGTTCCGGGAGGACCCACACACCGCCGAGACGGAGCTGACCACGGAGTCGTACATGGTCTTCGTCGCCATCGACGAGGACGACGAGCCGACGCCGGTCCCCGAGCTGACCGTCGACACGGAGCGCGGCCAGGAGCTGTACGACGCCGCGGTCGACGGCGAGGAGTAGCTCAGTCCAGGCTCGCCCGCACGCAGAGGAACACCGGGTACCGCGACTCCTTCTCGTAGCGCTCGGGGAGCTGCTCCCGAAACCCATCCGTCGGCCGTGGTTCGACCACGGTTTCCAGCTGGAAGCCGCTTTCCAGCAGCGGGTTCACGACCGCCGAGAACGGCCGACGGTAGTACGGCACCGGCACGTCCCACTCCTTGGTCAGCCGCTCGACCGCGAAGTAGTTCTCCGCGTCGGCCGGCTCGCCGCCCTCGTCGAGCGGGAACTGGTCGAGCGGGTGGCCCGTCGAGAACACCACGAAGCCACCGGGTCGAAGGATTCGGGCGAACTCGGCGAACAGCCGCTCCCAGTCCTCGACGTAGCCGAGGGCGAGCGCGCTGACGATGCCGTCGAAGGAGTCGTCATCGAGGTCGAGGGGGTCGGCGAGGTCGCCCTGCCGGAGCTCGGCCCGGTCGCCGACGGCGTCGCGGGCGTGAGCGAGCATCTCCTCGCTTGCGTCGACGCCGACGACCTCGGCTCCCCGGTCGAGGAGGTACTCGGTGTAGACGCCGGTGCCACAGCCCGCGTCGAGGATTCGCTTCCCGTCCACGTCCGGGATCATCGACGACGTGGCGGGGAACTCCAGGTGAGCGTTGTAGGCGTTCGAGCGCACGTCCTCGGCGTACGAGTCCGCCAGTTCGTCGTACGCGTCTCTGGCGATGGGGTCGTCGTCGGGAACCATGGAGTACCGTCGTACCGGGTCCGCGTCGAAAATTCTTGCGGAACGTCGCGACCGGAGTGTCCCCGCCGGCGTCACACGACTACTGGAGCGTCAGCGTCTCCGCCGCGGGATCGACCCGGACCTCGCCGCCGATGGGGAGCGGGCAGGTCGGGTAGGTGTGGCCGAACTCGCAGTCCATCACGACCGGCGCGTCCGGGTTGTACGTCCCGATGACGGACTCGACGACCTGCCGGTGCTGGTCGCGGAACTCCGCACGTTCGTGGGCCGGGGTGTCGCCCGCTGGCGTGTGGTTCCGGGCCGTCGCCCGACCGACGAGCACGGCGTCGAACCGTTCGAGGTAGCCCGCCTCCCCGAGCGCCTGGAGCCAGCCCTTGACGATACCGGGGTGGGGGAGCGCCTCGCTGGTCTCCAGCGCGAGCACGCAGCCCTCCAGCTCTTCGGGCTCGGGCAGCCACTCGTCGTGGATGAACCACTGGTCGAGCACCTCGAAGCAGCCGCCCCAGATGCGACCCTCGGCAGGTTCCTCCGCACCGACCCAGGTACGGCCGTCCGATGGCTCGATGTCGCGGTGGTAGTCGAGGCTCCGGGGGTCCTCCCAGTCGCCGGGCTGGTCCGTGAAGCAGTCGGCCGGCTCCCACTCGCCGATCGACTCCTCGAACAGCGCGCGACCGATGTACTCGACCGAGTAGTCGAACATCTCGCCGTCCATCGCGTACTCCAGCAGCGTGGACCCGCCGTAGTACGAGACGATGCCCTGGTTCCAGAGGTAGCACGCGAGGTTCGTGTTGTCCGACCAGCCGTAGAACCGGGTCGGGTTCTCGCGGAGGACCTCGGGGTCGAGGTGGGGGAGGATTCGAAGCTGGTCGTTCCCGCCGATGTTGGCGACGACCGCCGAGACGTCGGGGTCCGCGAACGCGTCCATCACGTCCTGTGCGCGCTCCTCGGGGTGGTCGGCGAGCCACTCCGGGTCCTTCGTCGCGGTGGGATACTCGACGGGTACGAGGTCGAAGGTCTCACGCATCCGTTCGAGCCCGAGCTCGTAGACGTGCGAGAGCTCGGGCGGTGCGTTCGACGCCGGTGCGACCACGGCCACCGAGTCTCCTCGTTCGACGGGCGGCGGCGTGACGAACTCCTGCATGGCTGGTCCGACGAAAGCCGGGCGAAAAAGGGTTCGGTGCGTCTGTGAGACGGTCGCAGGGTCAGCCGAGGTCGGCGCGCTCGAACCGCCAGTAGCCCAGCGCGAGCGGGACGACGATCCAGAACGCGAGGATGACGAACATGAACTCGGGCTGGAGGTAGAACGGGTCGGTGGCCGCAGCGCCCCCCTGGCCGCCGGTGATGCGGTCGGGGAAGACGAGCGAGAGCGCGTTGAAGTACGAGCCGGTCGGGCTCAGCACCCAGACGAGGTCCTTGAAGTTCTGCGAGACGCTGGTGCCGAGCTTGTCCGCGAGGAACTCGATGACCGTCGCCGGCTGGATGGGCAGGAAGTTCCAGAACACGTTGAGCACGAACCACGAGCCGATGGCCGCCCCCATCGCACGGGACCGGGTGCTCGTCGCGGCCGAGATGCCGACCGCGATGGCGACGTAGCTCAGCGCGTAGACGAGCGTGATGGCGACGAAGCCGACGTAGTCGACGAACTCGACCGTCGGGAAGTAGTACATCGCCATCGCGAGGCCGACGAGGAACGCGAAGACGATGGCGGCGACCACGATGGCCGACCGCGCGATGAACTTCCCGAGCACCACGTCACGGCGGCTGTTCGGGTACGAGAGCAGGAACTTCAGGTTCCCGGACTCGCGCTCGCCGGCGACCGACAGGTACGCGGCGACCAGCGCTACCAGCGGAATGATGAGGACGGCGATACCCGCCATCGAGAACAGCGCGTTGTATATCTCGCTGTTCGGGTTCGAGCCGGTGCCCCAGAACGAGAGCACGGCAAAGAGCGTGTACAGCAGGCCGACGCCCCAGACGAGCTTCGCCCGGCGCACGTCGAGGAAGTCCTTCTTGACGACCGCCTGGAGGCTCATCGGGCCACCTCCTGGGGGTGCTTCCGGTCCTCGGCGAGCTCGCGGGCGTCCTCGTCGAGGCCGTCGCGGCCGCCGCCGGTGTACTTGTTGAACAGCTCCTCCAGCGAGGTCTCGGTGGCGACGACGTTCGTGATGGTCGTCGTGCGGTCGACGTGCCGGATGACGTTCATCTTCGCTGTGCCGTTGCGACAGTAGGCGCGGATCTCGTCGCCGTCCACCTCGACGTCGCTCACGTCGTCCATCACCTGCAGGCCGAGGTCGTCGGGCACCGTCTCGACGGTGAGTTCGACCTCGCCGGCGTCGCCGGAGCGCTCGCGCAGGTTGTCGATGGTGTCGACCGTGACGAGCTCACCCTTGCTCATGATGCCGACGCGGTCACAGACCGCCTCGACCTCGCTCAGGATGTGCGAGGAGAAGAAGACGGTCGTGCCGTCGGCGGCCTCGTCGCGGAGGAGTTCGCGCATGTGCTGGATGCCGTTCGGGTCCAGCCCGGAGGAGGGCTCGTCGAGGATGATGAGGTCCGGGTCGCCGACGAGTGCCATCCCGAGCGCGAGGCGCTGGGACATCCCGGTCGAGAAGCCGCCGGCCTTCCGGTCGGCCTCCTCGCTGAGGCCGACGCGTTCGAGCACGTCCATCGGCTCGTCCGCTGCGTCCTTCATCTCGACGCAGAGTTCGAGGTGCTCGCGGGCGGTGATCCGGTCGTACAGTTCGAGACCTTCGGGGAGGACGCCGACGCGCTTGCGTATCTCGGCGATCTCCTCCTGGGCGTCGAAGCCGAGGACGGTCGCCGAGCCGCTGGAGGGACGGTGGAAGTCGAGCAACATGTTGATGGTCGTCGACTTGCCGGCACCGTTCGGGCCGAGGAAGCCGAATATCTCCCCCTCCCGGACCGTGAGGTCCAGCTCGTCGACGGCGAGGACGTCGCCGAATCGTTTCGTCAGGGCGTTCGTTTCGATAGCTGCCATCGTGTTCGCTTCGTCTCCCTCGCGCGTTGTATAAACGTTGGTTCGGCTTCAGGAGCAGAAAGTTTGGACCTTTTTATAAGGGGACGCGCAGAAAACCCGACTCGATGAGTGATGAGGTGCTCGTGGACGTCGCGGGGCTGCTCGAGGACGAGTACGCCCGGGAGATCCTCATCAACACGAGCTCCGAACCCATGTCCGCGACGGAGCTGGCGGAGCGCTGCGACGCGTCTCCCCCGACCATCTACCGGCGCATCGACCGGCTCCGCGAGCACGACCTCGTCGAGTCCGAACAGGAACTCGACCCCGACGGCCACCACTACGAGGTGTTCGTCGCCAACCTCCAGCGGGTGACCATCGAGCTCGGGGACGACGGCTTCGAGGTAGATATCGAGCGACAGACCGACCCGGCGGACCGGTTCACCAGCCTGTTCGAGGAGTTGAGATAGATGCAAGGCGTCACCACCACCGGCGGGCCGACGGTACTCGTCCTGGCGCTGTTCGTCGGCGTCTTCGCCTCGATCGCGCTGGCGAGCGTCATCGCCTATCGGGCCTACCGCGGCTACCAGCGCACCCACAGCACCCGTCTCCTCGCGCTCAGCGCCGGGCTGTTCACCCTCGTCGCGGTTCCGAAGGTGCTGAACCTCGCGCTGTCGACGCTCCGGTACCCGGCCGACACGACGAGCACGGTCGCCGCGACGGCGCGTCTCGCGGGTCTCTGCATCGTGCTGTACGCCATCTACGCGGGTGACTGACCATGACCGGACCAACCACAGCCACGAACGAACGCCACGACGGCCGCCAGCCGGAGGTGTCGCGCTGATGGACCCGCTCCTCGTGCGCGCGGCGGTCGCGGCCGTCGGCGTCGTCGTCAGCCTGCTCGTCGTCTACCAGGCGTACCGTGGCTACCTCCGGAACGGGAGTCGCGCGATGCGCGCACTCGCCGTCGGCATCGCGCTGCTGGGCACCGTGCACTTCCTGCTGCTCCTGCCCGGTGGCACCTCGCCGGAGCTCGACATCGGGCTCTCCATCCTCCGACAGCTGGTCGACGTCGTGGGTCTCGCCGTCGTGTTCTACGCGCTGACCCGGGCCTGAGGACGCATCGCCGCCACGACCCCGACGAGAACACGGTGCGGACGCCCGTCCGTTCACTGCGCTCTACTGGGACTTCCTGGAGCGCCACGGGGACCGGCCCCGGGCGTCGGGGCGGATGGGGCTCGTCTACCACCTCCTCGATAACAAGAACACGGACCTGCACCCTTATCGGCGGGCATCGCGTACCTCCCGGCATGGGACTTGACGTCGACGCGCCTGCCTCGCCCGAACTCGAGTGGGTCGACCCGAACGAGTACGAGGACGCCTCGGTCGCGGCCGACGCGGATTACCGCCGGGAGGAGCTGGAGGAGTTCCTGCACGACGGCGCGTGGGACCGAGCGTTCAACGAGTGGGCCGAGCACGCCGACATGACCGAGGAGGTGTTTCGAATCGCCGGGGAGATGGAGCTGTTCGCGGAGTTCGACTTCTTCTGGGACGACTTCGCGGACCGCGTCGGCTACCACGCGCCGGGCGTCCCCGAGGACTGGAAGGAGCGGACGTACCACCCCGACCTCGACTCGTGGGGCACCGTCTCCGCCATCAACGCAGGTCTGACAGAGCTCGGACAGGTGGTCTGTGACGTGCTGAAGGAGGAGTACATCGACTGGGAGGCCGACTACGAGCCACCCGAGGACCTGCCGGACTTCTGACTCACTGGTCGACGCCGACCCGTCGGACCACCCGCCGGGCGACGAAGCCCGTGGACAGGGACGCACCGAAGTACCACGCCAGCCACAGCTTGACCGGTCCGAGCACGGTCGCGGTCCACGACAGCTGGCCGACCAGCGGGACGAACACCATCGCCGGTGCGATACCGGCGGCGGGTGCGAGGAACACCCAGCGCAGCCAGAGGAACGTCGGAATCGTGACCAGCATGCTCCAGACGAGCGGCCGGACGTTCGCCTTCAGCATCGCGAGCATCGTCCGGTTCAGTTCCAGCTGCTCGTCGTCGAGGTCCTCGACCGACAGGTCGTCCGCCTCGCGCGCCTCGCGCAGTCGCGTCTGGAGCTCCTCGATGCGCTCCTGGAGCTGTTCGACCCGTTCGGAGTCGCGTAGCTTCGCCTGGAGGAGCGCCGTGAACACGCCGTTCGTCCCCGCGAGCAGCAGGAGCAGCGCGGAGAACGGGAGGACGACCGAGAGCGGGGCGAGCACGGCCGACCAGACGGTCGCGACCACGGTCTGTATCGGCGAGAGGACGTAGCCGGTCGCGAGCACCAGCGCGAGGAGTCCGGCGACGCTGTCCGCTGTCGACCAGCCACCATCGCCAGTTGTGTCCATGCACTGACTTGACTGTCGCCGTATCTAAATCTTCCCCGAGAGGTCTCTCGGGTCGGCCCCGGGGGCGAGTGCGGCTCACGCGGAGCCGCCAGAACGGAATCGGGTGGTGCTGGCCGTGCTGGGGGCTGCCGTGCAAGGATCTGTACTACTCCCGTGAGACGGCGACGTTGCGGACCTCGCCGTCACAGAGCGGGCTGTCGCAGGTCGCGTCCGCCGAGTCGAATCGTGCGCCACAGCGGACGCACTCGTACTCGGCGTGGGTCGGTGTGTATGGGTCTGTTCGCACCATCGTGTTAGTATGGTACACACCCACACAATTAAGCGTTATCCTGTAACAAGCGTATACTTCGAAAATCCATCCATACTCCTTAAACACATCCTAGTCATCGAACTGGACGGATGTCCATTTACTCAGTCCCGGGTCGCGACGACGAGCATCGTCTCGGGGCGTTCGGTCGCAGCCGTCACCGTGAAGCCGGCGGCCTCGTGCTGGGCCACCGCGTCCTCGGCGTCGAAGCGTTCGTCCCGCGACGGGCCGGACTCCCCCAGTCCGTTCGCGGTCCAGTCCACGGTGACGAGTCGACCCCCCTCGCCGAGCACCCGGTGTAGCTCGTCGAGCGCGCCGTCGCCGGCGAACTCGTGGTACGTCATCGTCGAGAACGCGGCGTCCAGAGCGCCGTCCCCGAGCGGCAGGTCGTCGATCGGTGCCGTCACCGCCTCGACGTTCCCGGGCATCCCCTTCTCGCGGTACAGCTCGTGCATCTCGGCCTGGACGTCCACCGCGTACATCCTGGCGGCGAACGGGGCCACATCGTCGGTGTAGAAGCCGGTACCGGAGCCGAGGTCGGCGACGGACTCGCTCCCGTCGAGGGCGAGGGCGGCGACCAGCTCCTCCCGCGAGCAGTAGCGGTAGCGGGAGGGGTCCTCCAGTGCGTCGGCGCGGTCGATGGGGAAGGTGTGGAATCCCATGCAAGCAGTTGACGCCGCACCGTTGTAGCGGTGGTGGATGGCGGGTGGTGGCATGGGACACGGAGTTTCAAGTGGCTCGCCCGACTCCGCCTACCAATGGTCGACATCCACGACGACCCCATCGAACTCGCCGACTCCCGTCACGAGCGGTGGGTCGAACGGTACGAGGCCGAGCGCGGCCGGGTGCGTGACGCGCTCGCCGCGGCTGGCCTCGCGGACAGCGTCGTTCGCGTCGAGCACGTCGGCTCGACCGCGGTCCCCGACCTCGCCGCGAAGGACATCGTCGACCTCGACGTCGTCGTCGCCGACGGCGCGGTCCGCGAGGTGGCGACGGCCATCGTCGGCCGGGTCGGCGGCACGCGCTACGACAACCACGACGGCTGGAACGTCGTACCCCGCCACCACGAGGGCCAGCGGTTCAACGTCCACGTCTTCGCCGAGTCGGACGACGGCTGGAAGGTCAGCGTCGCCACGCGGGACGTGCTCCGCGAACGCGACGACCTGCGTGCCGAGTACGAGTCGGTGAAGCGCCGACTCGCCGGGGAGACCGACGACCTCGGCGACTACTCGCGCGGAAAGACGACGCTCGTCGAGACGCTGCTCGACGACGCGAGAAACGGCGACTACGACTTCGCGTTCGCGGTGCCCGAGACGGTCTGAGGCGGCTCCCGGCGGCGCTTTCTACCGCAGTTCCGGCGCGACCTCGCTGCCGAGGCGCTCGATGCACTCCGCCATCGTCTCCGTGCCGATGCCGGGATGGTAGGTCCTGAAGATGACGTGGACGTCGTCGCCGAGCGCGTCGCGGTAGCGTTCCAGGTCGGAGACGACCTGCTCGGGGGTGCCGAAGATGGCCTGCTTCTTCAGCTCTTCCTTGCGCTCTTCGGGGAGCTCGTCGACGGGCTCGCCGGAGAATATCTCGGCGTAGCGCCGCTGGATGTAGAAGTAGCCGGGCTTCATCGTCTCCCACGCCTCCTCGCGGGAGTCGCCGACGAAGCCGTGCCGGATGACGTAGAAGTCGAAGTCGCCGTCGATGTCCTCCTCCTCGCGGACGTTCTTGATGTCCTCGATGCGCTTCTTCAGACCCCCGATGGAGAGCTTCGAGGGCGCACACCACGCGTCGGCGGTCCGGGCGGCACGGCGCACCGCCGGCTTCGCCCCGCCGCCGAGCATGATCGGCACGTCGTTGTCGACGGGCTTCGGCGTCACCGACACGTCCGGGTCGATGTCGTGGAACTCGGCGTCGTAGTCGAGCGGCCCCTCGGACCAGGCCGCTCGGAGGAGCTTCACCTGGTCGGAGAGGCGCTCGACGCGCTCGTCCTGTGGCACGCCGAAGGCCTCGAACTCGCCCGGGTTGGAGCCGATGGCCAGCCCGAGCGTCGTCCGGTCGTGCGAGATGTGGTCGAGCGTTGCGGTGTCCTCCGCGAGGCGGACGCCGTCGTACAGCGGCGCGAGCGCGATACAGGTGCCGAGTTCTATCTGCTCGGTCTGCGCGGCGATGGCCGAAAGCGACGGCATCGTCCCCGGGAGGTACTCGTCCTCGGTGAAGTGGTGTTCGGACACCCAGATGCTGTCGAGGCCCGCGTCGTCGGCGGTCCGCGAGAGCTCGAGCATCTCGTCGTAGATCTCGGTCGTCGAGCGGTCGTCGTCGGGTCGGCGCTGGCAGGTGAACAGTCCCGTACCGAGTTTCATGCCTGTTGAATTCCCTCGGCGACGTGAAAACGGTTCGGCAATCGGCAGCGGGATTCCGTGGTTCAGGTGTGTGAAAACGTATCGCGACCGAACCCACCGGCCTACTTGTCCCCCGGAATCCAATCCCCGCACATGACCGACGCCGCCTTCGAGCGACGCACCCGCGACTGCCAGCAGCGACTCCGGGACGGCGCGGGCGACCTCGCCGTGCTGTTCCCGAGCCGGAACCTCTTCTACGCGACCGGTTTCGACGAGGAGCCCCAGGAACGGCATCTGTTCCTGTTCGTCCCGAGCGAGGGCGACCCCGTCTTCCTCGTCCCCGACCTCTACGGCTCGCAGGTCCGGGCCGAGAGCTGGGTCGAGGACGTACGGACGTGGAGCGACGGTGACGACCCTGTCGCTGCAGTCGAACACGTGGTCGCCGACCTCGCAGTCCCCGCCGACGGCCACGTCCTCGTCGACGACACGATGTGGGCGCTGTTCACGCAGGACCTCGAAGCCGCGCTGCCCGACGCGAGGTTCGGGCTCGCCAGCGCGGTGTTCGACGATCTCCGGGTCCGGAAGGACGAGGCCGAACTCGACTGCCTGCGCCGGGCCGGCGAACTCGCGGACGAGGTGAGCGTCGCCGTCCGGAACCTCGGCGAGGACGTCGTCGGCTGGACCGAGAGCGAACTCGCCGCCGAGATCGAGTCGCGACTCCTCTCCAGTGGGGACGCCCTCGCGTTCGACGTCATCGCCGGCTCGGGGCCGAACGGGGCGATGCCCCACCACACCCACGGTGACCGCGAGATTCGTCGGGGCGACCCGGTCGTACTGGACTTCGGCGCGTACGTCGACGGCTACCCGGGCGACCAGACCCGGACCGTCGTGTTCGCCGGCGAGCCCCCCGAGGGGTTCGAGCAGGTCCACGACACCGTCCGGGACGCACTGGAGGCCGGTGTCGCGGCGGTCGAACCGGGTATCACGGCCGAGTCCGTCGACCGCGCCGCCCGGGCGGTCATCGAGGACGCGGGCTACGGGGAGGCGTTCGTCCACCGGACCGGCCACGGCGTCGGCCTCGACGTGCACGAACCGCCGTACATCGTCGAGGGCAACGAGACCGAACTCGAACCGGGGATGGTGTTCTCGGTCGAACCGGGCGTCTACATCGAGGACGAGTTCGGCGTCCGTATCGAGGACCTCGTCGTCGTCACCGCGGACGGCTGCGAGCGGCTGAACGACTCGCCGCGGGGCTGGCGCGCCGGCGACGCCTCGTAGTCGCGTCCGGCTCGGGGGAACAGTAATGCCCCACGGTCGCGTCATATGCTACCATGAACTTCCGCCACGCGACAACGGACGACGTTCCGGAGATCATCGACGTCGCGGAGCGGTCCTGGGAGCACGACTACCCGGCCATCCTGACCCGCGAGACTGCACGCGAGGCGGTCGCGGAGTGGTACGACGCCGACCGGCTGGAGCTCGACGCCGTCACCGCCGACACGGCGCTCATCGTCGCCATCGACGAGGACGCCGACGAGGAGCGTGCCGGGCCGGTCATCGGGTTCCTCCACGGGGTCGTCGACGACGACACCGGAACCCTGCTCCGTGTGTACGTCGACCCAGACTACCGTGGCGAGGGGACTGGTCGCGAGCTCGTCGAGTACGCCACCGACGACTTCGAGACGCGGGGCGTCGAGCGCGTCGAGGCGATGGTGCTCGCGGAGAACGAGCCGGGCAACGAGTTCTACCGGTCACTCGGTTTCGAGCTCGTCCAGCGTGCGACGACGGCCATCGGCGGCGAGCCGCACGACGAGAACATCTACCTGAAGCTGCTGTAGTCAGTCCGCGAGCAGGGTGGCTTCGACGACGCGCTCGACCTCGCGCCTGACCGCGTCGGTGTCGACGCCGTCGGCCGTCGCACGCCGGAAGAGCCCACCCAACATCAGCGTGAGCAACAGCTCCGCCGTCTCCTCCGGGTCGACCTCCCGGAAGGCCCCGTCCTCGATGCCGTCCCGAATGATGCTGGCGAGACGCGCCTGCAGGTTCTCGTCGATAGTGGTGAACCGACGCCGGTAGGTCTCGTCGTGGACGGCCTGAGTTCGGAGCTCGACGAACGGCTCGCCCGACCCCGGTTCGAACTCGCCGGGCGTCGGGGGGACGACCTCCCCGGTCGCTCCGAACAGGGCGAAGTCGAGGTGGACCCAGAGGTCCGCCTCCGGGTCCTCGCCGAACGAATCGTCGAGTGGGCCCACGAAGCGGTCGAGCATATAGTCGAGGAAGGACACCAGCATGTCGTCCTTGTCGTCGAAGAAGTGGTAGACAGAGGACTTGCTGAGGTCGGCCTCGTCGGCGATGCGCCCGATGGAGAGTCCGGCGTAGCCGTGGCTGTCGAGCACCCGGAGACACGCGACCATGATCCGCTCGCGTGTGTCCATCGACTCGCCGTCGCGCGCCTGGTCCATGTGCCACCGGTATTCGTGGGGGACCGATACGTGTTGCGACGCGCAGAGCCGAAAGAGCTATTAGCGACCGAACGTTCGTTCGGCACATGGTTACCGAACGTTCGTTCAGTAAGTCCGCTTCGGGACACCGGCGGTGTCCCAGATGACCGACGGGAACCGCATCACCGCAATCCTCACCGACCGCAGTCGCGCAGTCGTCGCGGTCCTGCTCGTCCTGACCGCCCTCGTCGGAGCCGGCGTCCCGATGGTCGAACAGGAGACGTCGCTCGACCAGTTCCAGGGCGACACCGCCGAATCGGCCGCTCAGGACTACGTCGACGCCAACTTCTCGACCGACGGCGAGGGAGCCGTGACACAGATAATCGTCACCGACCCGGACGGTGACGTGCTCGACCGCGGGTCGTTGCTGGCCACCCTCGACTACCAGCAGACAGTGGTCGCGAACCAGACGGTTCAGGGGTCGCTCGCCGAGAACGAGACCGGTCGCAGCATCGCATCGGCCGTCGGCACCCGCGCGGTCGTCGAGGAACGCGCGGCGAGCCTCGCCGCACGGGAGACCGAGCTGAACCGGACCGCCGACGCGCTGGAACGGTCGCTCCTGACACTCGAATCCAACCCCAACGTGAGCGTGGAGACCGCCTTCGAGTCTGTCGAAGCGAACACCTCGGTCGCGCTCGACACCGTCGACTATCGCACGTTCGAGAACTCGGCACGGACGCTACGGGACGAGTCGACGAACGCGACGTCCCGAGAGCGGGCCCTCCGGAACGGCTCCGTGGGCCTGCTCGAAACCGAGTACGACGCTCTCGCCACGGACTACGCGGCGCTCTCTGAGCTCGACCCCTCGCTCTCCCGCCAGCAGACGGCGCTCGCGGACCTGAACGAGACTGAGCTGGAGTCGCTGCTCGCCGTCGTGCTCGGCGGCGGCAGCGGCGACGACGGAGCCGCCGGCGGGCGGTCGCTCGCCCTGCTCCCGACGGGCTTCGAACCCGGTGCGACCGAGGCGAACGCGACGCTCGTGCTGTTCCACCAGGCAGTCGAGGGTGGAGGGCCAGCCGCGGGGTCCGCACCGGACTCGCTCGTCGACGCGGAGCTCGCGATGGAACGTCTCGCAGACGACGCCGAGGCATCGTATCTCGTCTTCGGAAGCGGCATCGTCGCCGAGGAGACCACCGACTCGATGGTCGACAGCATCCTCCTCGTCGGGCCGCTCGCGGCCCTGTTCGTCGTCGTCGTGCTCGCGTTCGCCTACCGTGACCTGCTCGACATCCTGCTCGGGATCGCCGGCGTCGGGACCGTCCTCGTCTGGACGTTCGGCGTGATGGGCTGGGTCGGCATCGACTTCAACCAGCCGTTCATCATCGTCGTCGTCCTGCTCATCGGGCTCTCCATCGACTACGCGATCCACCTGGTGATGCGCTACCGCGAGGAGCGCGCCGGCGGTGTCGACCCCCGACCCGCCATGCGGACAGCCCTCGGGAGCGTCGGTGTCGCTCTCCTGTTCGTCACCGTCACGACGGCCATCGGGTTCCTCGCGAACGTCGCCAGCCCCCTCTCGGTGTTCCGGCAGATCGGCGTCGTGAGCGCCATCGGCATCGTCTCGGCGCTGGTCGTCTTCGGCGGGCTCGTCCCCGCGGTCAAGCTCGAACTCGACGAGTGGCTGCTGTCTCGTGGCAACCGGCGCGACCAGCCCGCCCTCGGCTCCGAGGGCAGTCCGCTCGGACGCACGCTGGCGGTCGGGGCCACGCTCGCCCGCCGCGCACCGGTCGCCGTCCTCGTCGTCGCGGTCCTCCTCAGCACGGCCGGTGCGTACGGGGCGACGCAGGTCGACACCAGCTTCAGTGAGTCCGACTTCCTCGCCGAGGACCCCGACCAGTGGCTCAAGGACCTCCCCGAACCGTTCGCGCCCGGCGACTACAGTGCCAAGCGCGGGATGGACACGCTCAACGACCGCTTCGTCCGGCAGGACACCGAGGCGACCGTCCTCGTCCGGGGCGACGTTGCCGACCCCGAGACGCTGGACCGCCTCGCCGACGCCGAGGCGGACGCTGCCGGTCGCTCGACGACCCAGACCTACGCCGGCGGCGAGACCGCCATCACCAGCCCGCTCACCGTGATGGAGTCGGTCGCCGCGGAGAACGAGTCCTTCGCCGCGACCCTGCACGAGAGCGACACCGACGACGACGGCACCCCCGACGAGAACGTGTCGGCCGTGTTCGACGCGCTCCACCGGTCCGCGCCCGACGAGGCCGCGCAGGTGCTCCAGCGTACCGACGACGGCGAGTACGTCGCCGCACGCATGGTCGTCTCCGTCGACGGCAGCGCCTCGGGCAGCGCGGTCACCGAGGACGTGCGCGAGGTCGCAGCGACGGTCGAGGGCGACAGCGTGACGGCGACGGCGACCGGCCAGGTCGTCATCAACGCCGTCACCGCCGACCAGCTGCTCGAGACCGTCATGGAGGGGCTCGTCGTCGCGCTCGTCGTCGTGTTCCTCTTCCTCTCGCTCGTCTACCGCGTCAGCGAGGGCAGCGCGTCGCTCGGCGCTGTCACGGTCGTCCCCGTCGCGTTCACCGTGACCTGGATACTCGGCTCGATGGCGCTGCTCGGCGTCCCGTTCAACATCGTCACCGGGCTGATAACCAGCCTGACGATCGGACTCGGCGTCGACTACAGCATCCACGTCAGCGAGCGGTTCAACCAGGAGCTGGCGGCGACCGGCTCGGTCGATGCGGCGCTCGTCGAGAGCGTCACCGGCACCGGCGGCGCGCTGTTCTCCTCGGCCGCGACGACGGCGAGCGGATTCGGCGTGCTCACCGTCTCGCTGCTGCCGTTCCTCCAGTCGTTCGGGGTCATCACCGCGCTCACCATCGTCTTCTCGTTCCTCGCGAGCGTGTTCGTGCTCCCGAGCCTGCTGGCGCTGTGGGCGCGCTGGGGCGGCCAAGGGAACCTCGACGCGACCGCCGAGTTCCCGTTCGGCCCGGAGACGGACGACCCGGCGATGCCGGCGGACGGACCGGGAACCGACGAGACGGAGCCGACAGCCGGCGACGGCCTCTCGGCGACCAGAACCATCCCGGACCCGCTGACGACGGCACACGCCGACTCCGAGGTCTCCGTCGTCATCGCCGGAGCGGTGGGCCGCGTGCGGCTGCGGGAAGCCGTGCCGGGACCGTACGAGGTGACGGCGGTGTCGCCGGAACCAGTGGAACTGGTCGAACGAACGGACGGGTTCTACGCGCTCTGGGACGCTGGAGAGCACGACCAGTCGCTCCGAATCAGCTACGAGACGAGACATCCAGCCGATGCACGGGACGGCGACACCGTCACCGTCGACGGCGAGGTCGCGACCGAGGCCGGCAGTCGACCCGTCGGTGGCGACGCCGAACTCGTCCACGTCGACGACGTGTTCCAGCGCGTCCTCGAACGCGGCGAGGCCTGGGACGAGGACGTCCAGGCCGCCGCGGACCGGCTGTCCGCGGGCGAGATGACGGAGCGGGAGTTCGAGCGCGTCTGTCGGGTGTGGCTCGGGCGCGAGCGGACCGGCGGGTCGAACCGAGCGGTGCCGGTGTCCGAGGACTGACCGGGGTTCAGGCCAGTCGAGGTACCCGGTGGTCCGCCGTCTCGTTCGACGAGGACACGAAGCCGATACCCACGGCTGTCGTGGTTCAGTACCATGCAGTTCCGCAGAACCGTCTGGGCGTCGGTGGTGACGAAACAGCCGCCGAGCAACGCGCTACCGGCACCACCAGCCGTTGCGAGGACCGCTCGTCGTTGCAGACCGTCCGTCAGCTGCGATTGGAGGGCGCGGCGGTGGTTCGGCTCAGTAGTCGATGGCCGTGATCTCCTCGACGGGCCACTGGCTCAGTATCTCGACGCCGTCCTCGCGGACGACGACCATCTCCTCGACGCGGACGCCCTGGCGGTCCGCGGGCTCCATCGTCTCGACGGCCATCGTCATCCCCTCCTCGATCTCGATGGGGTGGTCCGGGGAGAGGCCACGCCAGATGAGCGGCACCTCGTAGAGCTGGAGGCCCAGCCCGTGTGCCCAGTGGTTCGTCGTCATCTGCCAGTGGTCGGTCGCGCCGTACCAGTCGGCGTGCTCGCCCTCCATGTCGGGGAAGCCCTTGCAGATCTCGTCGGTGGTCGCGCCCGGCTCGATGCGGTCGAGCACGTCGTAGAGGTTGTCCACCGCGGTCTCGTAGGCGTCCTGCTGGGCCTGCGTCGGCTCGCCCAGGGAGAACGTCCGGTAGTAGCACGACCGGTAGCCGAGGTAGCCGATGTTGTAGAAGTCGGCGTAGACGATGTCGCCCGGGCGCATCATCCGGTCGGTCGTGTTCGCCTGATGCTTCGGCCAGGTGTTCGGGCCGGACGTGACGTAGCCGCCCTGGGCCATCGCGCCGTGACGCCAGATCTCACGGACCGCGTCGCCCCAGACCTCGGACTCGCGCTTGCCCGGCGCGGCGTTCTCGACGATCTGCTGGAAGCCCGCCTCGCAGATGGCCGCGACCATGCGCAGGCACTCGATCTCGTCGTCCGTCTTTATCTTCCGGGCGTCGTGCATCAGGTCGACGCACTCCTTCGTGCGAACGTCGACGCCGTCGTTCTCGAACGCGTCGATGAGCCCCATGTTGCCCACGTCGAGGCCCATCGGCTCCTTGTGGACGCCGTACTCCTCCATCGCCTCGTAGACGAGGTCGGCCATCTTCTGCTTGAGCCAGCTGCGGGCGGAGTCGCGGCCGGACGCCCGCGGGACGTTGCCGAGACCGGGGCAGGCGTAGCGGATGTCGTCGAGCCACGGACAGTTGAACCGCTGGTTGCTCGCGTGGTCCGCCGTGTCCCAGTGGACGATGTCGCCGTCCTCCGTGAGCAAGGTGTAGTGGTCCGCGCCGGAGCCGCCGGTCATCGCCAGCCCGGTGACGTAGCGGATGTTCGGGTCCGACACGAGCAGCATCGACCCCATCTCGGAGTCCTCCAGGCGCGCGAGCGCCTTCGCGTAGCGTTCCTCGCGGAGCCGCTTCACGTCGATGCGCTCCTCCCAGTCGACCGCCTGGGTTCCCCGCGTTCCCTCCATGAACGTGCGTTCGTACATGGACCATGCTACCGCCAGTAGGCATATCAAACTACGGGCGCTCCCCGGTCCCTGCTGGCACTTCTCATGGTCGCCGGCAGCTTGACGGACTGGAAACCTTTTCGGGTTCGACGACCTGTACTCTGTATGATTTCACAGCTGACCAGCATCGCCCTCCAGTCCGGGTTCGACCCCGACCCGAGCGGCCTCGACGTAGCCGTCAACCTCGGCGGGTCGGCCGTCTCGGCGTTCCTGACGACGCTCGTCGTCGGAGCGATCATGGTCGCACTCGCACCCGACTACACGAGGCGGATGATGAACGCGGTCCGCGAGGACGCCGTCGGCTCGTTCGTCTACGGGCTCGTCCTGCTCCTCGGGCTCGTCGTCGCCATCGTCCTGCTTGCCGTCACCATCATCGGCATCGTGCTCGCCATCCCCCTCGCCCTCGTCGCGAGCCTCGTCTGGGCGGTCGGCGCGGCCATCGGCTACCTCGCCATCGCGGAGCGACTCGTGAAGCCCGAGCCCGACGAGTGGCTCGGACCGCTCCTCGTCGCCGCCGGGCTCAACGGTCTGCTCGTGCTGACCGGCATCGGTGGCATCGTCTCCTTCTGCATCGGTGCGGCCGGCTTCGGCGCGGTGCTTCGGGACTGGCTGGACTAGCCGGAACGCCTGCCGGCACCCGAATTGGTTTGTCGCCGTCGCACGTGTGTCCCGACCACATGACCCACGACGTGCCCATCCGGGTCGACCACGTCGGCATCGCCGTCGAATCGGTCGCCGACGCCGAACCGGTGCTGCTCGCGCTCGGCTGCGAGAAGCTGAACGACGAGACCGTCGAGGACCGCTTCCGCTGGGTGTACTACCGGCTCGGCGACGCCTCACGGGTCGAGCTCATCGAGCCCATCGAGGACGACAGCTTCCTCACGAGGTTCCTGACCGAGAACGGGCCGGGACTGCACCACATCACGCTCGAGGTGGCGGATCTCGACACCGTCGCGGACTCGCTCGAGGCCGAGGGGCTGCGGGTCGTCGACCGCGCCGAGTTCGACACCTGGACGGAGGCGTTCGTCTCGCCCGCGAACCCGACGGGGACCCTGTTCCAGCTGATGGAGTACCACGAGGACTACCCCGAGGGACGGGATCCGCCCGAGGAGCTGTTCGTCAACGGCGGCCGCGTCGAGGAGGTGGCGGTCCATGAGTGACGAGACGGAGACCGGTGGCGACGACGGTGCCGAGGAGGTGCCAGCGGAGGTCCGCGAGCGCATCGAGTCCGACCCGTTCTGCGAGAAGCTGGGTATCGAGCTCGTGGACCTCGGCCCGGGGACGGCCACGCTGGAGCTGACCGTCACCGAGGACATGCTGAACTTCCACGGGACGCCACACGGCGGGGCTGTGTACTCGCTCGCGGACGCTGCCTTCGCCGCCGCCTCGAACTCACACGGCACGACGGCCGTCGCACTGGAGACCAACATGAGCTACCTCGACGCCGTCGATGTCGGCGACACGCTCCGCGCCGAGGCCCGAGAGACCCACATGGCGGGCCGGACCGCGGAGTACCAGATACCCGTCACGGACGACGGCGACCGGGTCGCAACGTTCCGGGGCCGCGTCTACCGGTTCGTGGACTGAGGCCGTCGTCTCCCGGCGGCCGCTCTACTCCACGACGACCGCCTCCGCTTCTACCTCGACCAGCATCGCGTCGTCGACGAACCCCGCGACCTCGACCATCGTCGACGCCGGGCGGACATCCGCGAAGAACTCGCCGTGTGCGCTGCCGACCTGCTCCCAGTCGCTGGCGTCGGCGACGAACATCCGTGTCCGGACCACGTCCGAGAGCGATGCGTCCGCGTCTTCGAGTGCGGACTCGACGTTCCGGAACGCCTGCATCGTCTGGGCGTACGGGTCGCCCTCGCCGACGACCTCGCCGTCTTCGTCGGTCGCCGTCGTCCCCGAGACGACGACGCGGTCACCGACGCGGACCGCCCGCGAGTAGCCGACCGTCGATTCCCACTCGGTGCCGGAGGAGACGTGTGTGCGACGCATGCCTCTCCCGACGGGTGATGACGACAAGAAGGTACGTGCCGCGGGCGGTCGTCCGCAGACGGTCCCTACAGCGGTGTGGAGTCGGTCACTCCTCGCGGTGTCCCCGGGAACGGAGACCGGGGCGGGGGAGGGTTTATTCCTCCCTGTGGTCGAAGACGCGCTTGACCTTCCCGACCTCCGTGCGCTCGATGACGCCCGGGCCGACGACCTCGACCTCGTCGGGCTTCACGTCGAGGACGTCCTGCAGCCGGCTCTCGATGTCCCGTTCGAGCTCCTCGTGGGTCCCGTCGTAGGACTCGTCGTGCTCGACGGTGAGCTCCATCGTGTCGAGGGTGCCCTCGCGGTAGAGGTCGATGCGGTAGTACGGGGCCACGTCGACCATGTCGACCATGACCTCCTCGATCTGGCTCGGGTAGACGTTGACGCCACGGATGATGAGCAGGTCGTCCGCCCGGCCGGTGACGTTGTCCATGCGGACGATGGTGCGACCGCACTCGCACTCCTCGTAGTTCAGGCGGGTCATGTCGCCGGTGCGGTAGCGGATCATCGGGAACGCCTGCTTCGTGAGCGACGTGATGACGAGCTCTCCCTCCTCGCCCTCGTCGAGCACCTCGCCGGTCGTCGGGTCGACGATCTCCGGGTAGAAGTGGTCCTCCCAGAGGTGGAGCCCGTCCTGTGCCTCCTCGCACTCGATGGAGACGCCCGGGCCGATGATCTCGGAGAGCCCGTACACGTCGACGGCGGTCACGTCGAGGGCCTCCTCGATCTCCTCGCGCATCGGGTCGGTGAACGGCTCGGCGCCGATGACGACGCGCTCCAGCGGGAGGTCCTGGATGTCGACGCCATTCTCCTCGGCGTACTCGGCGAGGTAGAGGCAGTACGACGGCGTACAGGAGAGCACGTCGGACTCCATGTCCTGCAGCATGTCGAGCTGTCGGGCCGTGTTGCCGCCCCCGGTCGGGATGACGCAGGCACCGAGCTCCTCGACGCCGTCGTGGAAGCCCAGGCCGCCCGTGAACAGCCCGTAGCCGTAGGAGTTCTGGACCATGTCGCCCTCGCGGACGCCCGCGGCGTACAGCGACCGGGCCATGACCTCGTGCCAGACGTCGAGGTCGTCCTCGGTGTAGGCGACGATCTTCGGCTTGCCGGTCGTGCCGGAGGAGGCGTGGACGCGCCGGAGCTCGCTGTGGTCGACCGCGAACAGGCCGTCCGGGTAGTTGTCGCGGATGTCCTCCTTCGTGGTGAACGGGAGCTTCGAGATCTCGTCGACGCTGTCGATGTCCTCGGGGTCGACGCCCGCCGTCTCGAAGGCATCCCGGTACCACGGCACGTTCTCGTAGACGTGCTCGACGGTGTGCTGGAGGCGTTCGTTCTGCAGGTCTCTCAGTTCGTCGCGTGACGCGGTTTCGATGTCGTTGTATGTCATGTGTGGTGACTGTGAGCGTTCGGTGAGTCGTTTCGCGTGCTGTACCGTAACGATTTGGTGAGGGTCACATGCTGACGCCGAGGTGTCTGTCTCGAACCTCCTCGTCCGCATCCAGCTCCTCCGGCGTGCCCTCGTAGACGATGGTGCCCTTGTCGAGGATGTAGACGCGGTCCGCCAGCGCGGAGGCGACGGCCACGTTCTGCTCGACGAGCAGGACTGTGATGCCCTCCTCGTTGAGCTCCCTGACGAGGTCGGCGACGCGCTCGACGATGATGGGCGCGAGCCCCTCCGTCGGCTCGTCCAGCAGGAGCAGGTCCGCTCCGGCGACCAGCGCTCGCGCGATGGCGAGCATCTGCTGTTCGCCGCCGGAGAGGTCGGTCCCCCGGCTGTGCTTGCGCTCGCGGAGGTTCTCGAAGGCGTCGAGCTCCCAGATGTCCTCGACGCTGCGTCGATGGGCGGTGTCCGCGCCGCCGAACCGGCCCATCTTCAGGTTCTCCGTGACCGTGAGCCCAGGGAAGACGCGCCGTTCCTCCGGGACGAAGCCGATGCCGTCGCGCGCGACCGCCTCCGACGACGACTCCGTGATGTCCTCGCCCCGGAAGCGTATCTCGCCGGCGGTCGGCTGGACCACGCCGACGATGCTCCGGAGCGTCGTCGTCTTGCCGACGCCGTTGCGGCCGACGAGCGTGACGACCTCGCCCTCCTCGACGTCCATCGTGACGCCGGAGAGCACCTCCGTCTCGCCGTAGCCCCCGTGGACGTCGTCCAGTTCGAGCAGGCTCACAGCACACCACCGCCGAGGTAGGCCTGCTGGACCTGCTCGTTCTCGGCGACGGCCTCCGGTGGCCCGGTCGCCAGCTCTTCGCCGCGGTTCAGCACCGTGATGCGGTCGGACGCGTTCATGACGAGTTCGATGTCGTGTTCGATGAGCAGTACCGTCCGGTCGCCGAGCACGTCGCCGATGAGCTCCATCGTGTTGCGGGTCTCCTCGGCGCTCATGCCGGCGGTCGGCTCGTCCAGCATGACGAGCTGTGGGTCCGTCGCCAGCACGAGGCCGATCTCCAGCCGACGGCGGTCGCCGTAGGCCAGGGTGGACGCCCGCTCGCCGTCCCGGTCGCCGAGTTCGATGCGGGAGAGCACGTCGTCGGTCCGCCCGTTCAGGTCGTCGAACGAGTCCTTGTGACGGAACGCGTTGTCGACCGGCGAGCGGCCCTGGAGGACCGCCTGTGCGGCGAGTCTGACGTTCTCGCGCACGGTGAGCCCGCCGAAGACGTTCGTGATCTGGAACGATCGACCGATGCCCTTGTGGACGCGCTCGTGCGGACGCAGCCGGGAGACGTCCTCGCCGTCGAAGATGACTGATCCATCGCTCGGCAGCAGCGCGCCCGAGATGAGGTTGAACAGGGTCGTCTTCCCGGCACCGTTCGGGCCGATGATGCTCCGGAACTCGCCGCGCTCGACCTCGATGTCGAGGGAGTCCACGGCGACGAGCTCGCCGAAGCGACGGGTCAGTCCCTTCGTCTCCAGCACCACCTCGCCGCTCCCGAACGTCGGTGCGTCGTCGGTGGTCGCCATCAGTCCTTCACCTCCGTCGAGTCGTCCTCGGGCGGTGCGTCGGACTGAGCGGTCGTCCGTGCCTGCACCAGCGCCGGGATGGAGACGATGCCACGCGGGACGAACAGGACGAACAGGACGAACACGATGCCGAGCACGCCCTGCCACTGCTCGATACCGTTGCTGAGCAGCAGTTCCTCCAGCGAGAGGTAGCCCGCCGCCCCGACCATCGGGCCGTACAGCGTGCCCATGCCGCCGAGCAGGGTCATGACGATGACCTCGCCCGACAGCAGCCAGTCGAGGAAGCCGGGCGAGGCACGCCCGAGGTTCTGCGTCGCACGCAGCCCGCCGGCCAGCCCGGCGAGCGCGCCGCTGACGACGAACGCACGGCGCTTGTACATCGTCGTGTCGTAGCCGAGGAACGACGCGCGCTGTTCGGACTCGCGGATCGCCTGCAGGACGCTCCCGAACGGCGCGTCGATGAGCCGGCGGGAGACGAGGTAGGAGCCGACGACGAGCGCGACGATGACGTAGTAGTACAGGTGTATCTCGCCGAGCAGGGCGACGTCGCCGAACTCCGGCCCCGAGTCGAGCAGGTAGTAGAACCCGCCGGAGCCGATGCCGTCCTCGCCGTTGGTCAGCGGCGGAACCGTCGGGAGCCCGAGCGAGCTGATCGCCGGGTTGAACTGGCGGCGCAGGCTCGGCATCTTCAGCGCCAGGCTCGCGAACAGCTCGGCGAACGCGAGCGTGATCATCGCGAAGTAGACGCCGGAGACCCGGATCGAGAGGTAGCCGACGACCCAGGCGATGAGCGACGCGACGAGGATGCCGGCCAGCAGCGCCAGCCAGATCGATGGCACCAGGTACAGCGCGAACAGGACCGTCGCGTACGCCCCGAGCCCGTAGAACAGGACGTGCCCGAGCGAGACGAGGCCGGTGTAGCCCATCACGAGGTCCAGACTCAGCGCGAACAGCCCCCAGATGAGGATGTCCACGATGATGGTGTTCACGGCGTACGACCCGTAGAGCACGCCGATGCCGAGCGGGGCGATGGCGAGTAGCGCGACCACACCGCCCCCGATGAGTCTGCGTTGTCTGCCGCTCAGGACGCCGCTCCCGGCGGCGGTGAGCAGCTCACCCCCTTCGCCGGGGTCGTGCCACTCCGGGCTGCCGAACAGCCCCTGCGGCCGCACGAGCAGGACGCCGATCATCAGCAGGAAGACGACGAGTCCCTCCAGGAAGGGGACCTGCCACTGGACGAGCACCTGGACGACGCCGACGAGCAGACCGCCGACGACCGCGCCCCGGAAGCTCCCGAGGCCGCCGAGCACGACGACGATGAACGCCGGGATGATGACCGAGCCGCCCATGCCGGGGCCGACGGACTGCCGGCCGGCGAGGACGACCCCGCCGAACGCGGCGAGGAACGCGCCGAACGCGAACACGAGCGTGTAGTAGCGGTCGATGTCGATGCCGAGGTGACGGACCATGTCGCGGTCCATCGAGCCTGCACGGACGACGAGTCCGAACCGGGTCCGTTCGAGCATCAGCCACGCTCCACCGGCGACGACCGAGCCCATCAGGATGACGAAGTAGCTGTACAGTGTCTTCTGGAAGCCGAGTATCGAGATGGTTCCCGAGAGCACACCGGTGTCGATCGGTCTGAGCGGCTGTGTCCCCCACACCAGCTCGATGGCGTCGACGAAGATGAGCACGAGCCCGAACGTCAGCAGGATGTGGTACAGCGGGTCCCTGCCGTACAGCGGGCGGATGGTCAGTCGCTCGAGCGCCCCGCCGAGCACCGCGACCGCAAGCGGGGCCACCAGCAGCGCGATCCAGAAGTTGCCGATACCGGCGGTCGTGATTGCGACCCCAAGGTACGCACCCAGGGCCAGCAGCTCGCCGTGGGCGAAGTTGATGACGTCCATCACGCCGAAGATGATGGACAGGCCTGCCGCGAGGAGGACGTACACCATCCCGATCGTCAGCCCGTTGATGAGCTGATCGAGGAAGGCAGCCCCCGACACTGCTTGCAGCGCTACCATCTTACAGTGAGCACTCGGTCTCGTCGCAGGGAATCATCGCGTCGGAGCCCTCGACCTTCGAGAGGAGCTCTACGTCCGCCATCTCCCCGGATTCCGGCTCGACACACTGGCCCATCCACGTCGGGTTGAGCGCCTGGTGGTCGCAGGCCCGGAACTGGTTGGGACCGAGGATGGAGTCCATCTCCAGCCCCTCCAGCGCGTCGATGACGTCGTCGACGTTGGTCGAGCCGGCCTCCTTGATGCCCTCCGCGGTCATCATGATGGACTGGTAGCCGACGCGGGCGAAGTTGTCCGGCGGGGCCTCGGTCTCGTCCATGTTCATGTACGCCTCGACGAACTCGTTGTTCTGCGGGTTGTCGAGGTCGGCGATGTAGCGAACCCCACCGTACAGCCCGTACGCGGCCGGGCCGAGCGCCCCCCGGACGACCTGGAACGTCATCGTCGGGGCCATGATCTCCCTGTCCTCCGTGATGCCAGCCTCGACGGCCTGGGCGGTGAAGTTGATGAGGTCGCCGCCGGTCATGCCGACGATGACGACCTCGGCGTCGGAGTTGTCGATCTCGCTGATGTACGTGTCGAAGTTGGACGACCCGAGCTGGGAGGCGGTCTGTCCGACGATGTTCAGATCCGAGTTCGCCTGCTCCATCCGCCGGGTCACGCGGTTCTGGACCGAGGTCCCGTAGGCGTAGTCGGCGATGTGGAACCAGACGTCGTTCCCGAGGTTGTTGACCGTGTACTCGGAGACCGCCTCGGCGATCTGCGCCGTGTTCGTCTCCGTCCGGAACACGTACTGGTTACACCCGCTCCCCGTGATGGGGACCGCCGCCGCGCCCGGATTGTAGATGACCTCCTCCTGGGCCGCGAACTCGTTCATCGACAGCGCGACCGAGCTGGAGATACAGCCCATGATGAAGTTCGCGTCCTCCTGCTGCACGAGTCGTTCGGCAGCCTGGACGGACGCGGTGTCTTCCGTCTGGCCGTCCGCGTAGACGCCCTCGATCTCGAAGTCGAAATCGTCGTCCTCCTGGAGCGTCTCGATGGCGAGCCGTGCCCCGTACCGCTGTCCGGGCGCGAGACTGCTGTACGCGCCGGACATCGGGCTGACGACGCCATAGGTGACTGTTTCGGAACTGCCACCACCACCACCACCGATGTTGTCGAGACACCCGGCGAGTCCGAGGGCGCTCGCCCCAGCCGTTGCTCGAAGGAAGTTACGACGGGAACCGAATCCACTCGACTCCCCTTTATTACTGGTGCGCTGCTTGCGATTACTGGTACCCCGTGCCATGCATGAACAATTATTAAATAGACCCTAAATCAGTTCGCCCGCACATGTCCGGGGTATTTATGAAGTACAAATCGCTTTTCGATGCCGCAATCCCGATTCCGTCACGGAGAAACGCGAAAATATGACGGGGGGAGTTGTGTCCTCTAGTTTTATGCCCGGTGCCGAGTAGACCGCACGTATGTACAAGCACGTCGCACTGCTCGTGCGGAAGGAGGGGATGAGCCACGACGAGTTCATGGACTACTGGCAGCACAACCACTCGCCGCTGGCGAAGGACATCGAGGGCGTCGTCCGCTACCAGACGGTGTACCCCACCGACCCCGAGCACGCAGAGTTCGACGGCATCGCCGAACTCTACTTCGAGACGCTGGACGACCTGCACGAAGCACTCGGTAGTGAGGGCAGCCGGGACTACGATCCGACGCGCGAAGTCGCCGCGGCAGCCCGCGAGGACGTGAACAACTTCCTCGACATCGACCGTCGACCGCGCTTCATCGGCGAGGAGAAGGTCTGGAAGGACGAGGTCGACGGCGACACCGACGGCCTCTACAAGCACAGCGCGTTCCTCGTGCGCAAGGACGGCATGACTCACGACGAGTTCCGCGACTACTGGGAGAGCAACCACTCGCCGCTGGCGAAGGACATCGAGGGCGTCGTCCGCTACCAGACGGTCTACCCGACCGACCCCGAGAACGCCGAGTTCGACGGCGTCGCAGAGCTCTACTTCGAGACACTGGACGACCTCCACGAAGCGCTCGGCAGCGAAGGTTCGCGCGACTACGACCCGACGAAGGAGATCGCAGCCAAGGCTCGCGCGGACGTCGACAACTTCCTCGCCATCGAGGAGCGCCCCCGGTTCATCGGCCAGGAGAAGCTCCAGAAGAACGACATCGGGGACGTCGAGGGGTACTGAGATGGCCGGGGCGGACTACGAGGCACAGGTCCGGGACGCCTACCCCGAACTCGAACACATCGCGGACGACGAGCTCCGCGAGCAGGTCGTCGAGGCGTGGGTACTGGGACTCGAACGTGGCGGCTGGCATGACATCGCGGACATTCCCTACGCGTGGAACATCCACGAGGTCTCCAACGTCGAGCACGTCCGCGGGGTGACCAAGATCGCCATCGAGTCCGCCGAGATACAGCGCGAGTTCCACGGAGCCGACCCCGACGTGGACGTCGTCGTCGCCGCCTGCCTCCTCCACGACGTCGGTAAAGCCTACGAGTACGTCGACTTCGTCGACGCCGAACTGCTCGACGAGCCCGACCGCGAGCACTACGCCAGCGAGGAGATCCCCCACTCCATCTCCGGCTACGCGCTCGCCCACGAGGTCGGCTGTCCGCTCGACGTGCAGCGGGCCATCCCGCACTTCCTCGGCGAGGTACCGGCGCGCACGATGGAGGCCGAACTCGTCAAGAGCGCCAATTCGGCGTCCTCGAACGCCATCACCCAGTCCGCGATGGGCATCACCCTCAAGGAGTGGGTCGACCAGTACAGCCAGACCCAGGACTGAGACGGACGGCCGACTAGCGCAACAGGGCGGCCACGCCGACCACGACGACGATCACGAGGCCGAACAGGCCGCCACCCAACGGAGTCGTGAGCGCACCGGCCAGCCCGACGAGTCCCGCGGTAGCGGCCCCGGAGACGATGCCCGCGGAGACGGCGGGCGACCGCCCGTCACCGTCCGGCTCCGCGTCCGCCCCCGACCCGTCTCCGTCCGAGGCGATACGTTCCTCGACCGCGTCAAGCCGGTCCGAGAGTGCCGCCAGCTCGTCGACCCGCTCGTCGAGGCCCTCGACACGTTCCTCGAGTTCGCCAGCCTGCTCGGCCAGCTCGTCGTCTCCGGCGTCCTCGACCTCGTCGACGAGCCCGTCCACCCGGTCCTGCACGTCGCCCACCTGTTCCGCGAGCGACTCGTGTGCCGTCGCGTCGACCGACTCCGCCGCGACCGTCTCCACATCGTCGGCGACGGACTCCACCTCGTCGGCGACGGACTCCACCTCGCCAGCCACGGATTCGACGCGGTCGTCCACCCTGTCGGCGTCCGACCGGACGTCCGAGAGCTCCGACTCCACCTCGTCGACGGCCTCGTGCTGGTCGCTCAGCTCGGCCCGGAGCGCGGCGAGGTCTTCGGTGCTCGCCGCGTCGTGGTCGGCGATGTCGTCCACCCGGTCTGCGAGACCGTCGACGCGCCCCGACAGCTCGCCGTGGTCCGAATCGAGCTCGTCGACGCGGTCGTCCACATCCACAACCCGGGATTCGACCGACTGCACGTCGGTCTCGGCTTCGTCGAGTCTGTCGTCGACGCCGGCGACCTGTTCCCGGACCGTCACCAGGTCGTCCCCGACGCCGCTCACCTCGTCCTCGACCTTCTCGACGCGCTCCCCGACGGCAGACACGTCCTCCTCGGCGGTTTCGACGCGCTCGTCGACCGACTGGACGGTGGTGTCGAGGTCGCCGAGGCTGGCCTCGACCCACTCCAGCGAGGTGGTCACCGAGTCGAGGCGGTCGGCGTCGGCCGCGCGGTCGTCGACCGCCTCGACGCGCTCCGAGACGTCGTCTACACGTTCGTCCAGGTCGCCGAATCGGTCGTCCACACGCCCGTCGAGGTCGGCCCTCAGGTCGGCGAGCGACCCGTCCAGGTCGTCGAGTCGGTCAGCGAGGTCGTCCACGCGCTCGCCCTCGGCACTCTCCTCACGCAGGGCGGCCAGGTCCTCGCCCGTCGCATCGAGCGCGTCCTCGACGGCGTCGAGGTCGGCCGTCAGGTCGAGCCGGAGCTCCGCGAGCTCGTCGCCGACGGTGTCGACCTCCGCACCGAGCCCGTCCAGGTCGGCCGCGACCTCGTCGACCCGCGATTCGAGCGCGTCGTGGGTCTCCGTGTCGACAGCACGCTCGTCGAGGGCGTCGAGCCGGTCGGCCAGCGCGGACAGGTCCTCGCCCGCCCCGTCGAGGTCGTCGCGGAGGTCCTCCAGCAGCGAGCCGTTCAGGTTCGTCCGCCGTTCGAGGTCGCCGACCCGGTCGACCGCGTCGTCGATGCTGTCGGTCGCCTCGTCGAGGTCCCCCGAGAGGTCGCCCACGCGGTCGGCCACCGCTTCGAGGTCGGCCGCGGTGGCGGCCGTCTCGTCCAGCGCGGAGAGGTCCGCGGCGACATCGTCCAGCTGGTCGGCCACCGCTTCCAGGTCGGTCGCGAGGGCGGCCTCCCTACGGAGGTCATCGACGCGCCCGGACAGGTCCTCGACCGCGACCTGGACCTCGTCGAGCTCGTCGTCGCGCTGGCCGAGCCGCTCGAACATCTGGTCGATGGCGCGGTTCGCGGAGTCGTTGTCCGAGCTCCGCCCGCCGACACCCCCGTCGGAAGGCGATTTCTCTGCGGGGGTTGTCGACGCTCCGACGGCGGCCGACACCGATGCGGAACCCGTGGTCGACCCTCCGTCGTCCTCGCTTCCGGCGGCGTCAGACCAGGCAACCGCCTCGTAGGCGTCCACGTCGGCCTCCGCAGCGGCGAGCGCCCCGCGGGCCGGGCACGCGACCGGGTCCTCCGCCCGTCGGACCGACGACACGGACACCGGCACGTCGGCGTCGTCGAGCCGGCCGCCGAGGAGGAGTTCGAGGCCCGGCACTGCGCCCTCGCCGGCGAGCACGACCGGCGCGGCGACGCCCGGACGAACGTCGCCCTCGTCGGCTTCGCGCGAGAGCGTGCCGAGCAGATCGGCGACGAGCCCGTCGAACGCCTCGGCGAGCGCGCCCTCGACGCCGCCTGCCGCGGTGTCGGGGCCGAGCGAGAACGCCGAGAGCGCGACCCGGACGTCGCTCTCGCCCGCGTCGGCCGTGTCGGCGGCTCGCTCGACGAGGTCCTCCGTGCCGGTCGGGAGGGAAAAGGCGACGACGGGGACGCCGTAGTAGGAGAGACAGACCGCGGTCGACTCCGGGCGGACGGCCACGCCGAGGCCGGTGTAGCCGTCGTCGTCGGCCGCGCCGTAGAGGGTCGCCAGTCCGGTGTGGATGGGCGTCGCGTCGAAGCCCGCCGATTCGAGCGCGTCGGCGACGGCCTCGCGGTGCGCGTCGGTCGGCAGGTCGGCGTCGACGACCGTGCCCGGCGAGGTGTAGCAGGCACGCCCCCTGTCGTCGGGGGCCACTGAGTCCACGAGCGCCGCCAGCGCCTCGTCCGCGCCGTCGCGGGCGGCGAGCACGTCGCGGGCGAACAGTGGTTCGGCGGTCGCGCGGGTCGCCTCGGCGACGCGTTCCGCATCGTCGCCGACGACCAGGAGGTCGCTGCCGTGCTCGACGTGTGCGAGGTCGTCAACGTCGAGGCCGGCGTCGGCGAGTACGTCCACGTCGACCGTCGCGACGAGCGTCAGCGCGTCGGCGAGTGTCGGGTCGTCCGGGTCGCCCGTGGCGACGCGGAGTCGGTCCGTGCAGAAATCTAGTCCTGTGACCATGTCCGTCTACCCGGGCGGTTGACGGGGGAAGGTATTGGTCGTTGTGACCGAACGAGAAACGAGCGTCGCGGTTCGGCGTTACAGCGGCTCCAGGCCGGCCTCCTCGCGGAGGACGTCGATGTACTTGCGGAAGCCGGATTCGAGGTCGTACTCCACCTCGTAGCCGGTGTCTTCCTGGAACGCGGTCATGTCGAGGCGCTGGGTCCACGGCAGTTCGCCCTCGTCGCTCACCTCGATGTCGGCGTCGGGCACGATCCCCTCGACCGTCGCGGCGGCCTCGCGGATGGACGCGAGCTCGCCGCGGACGTTGTAGACGCGCTGGCTGAGCTCTTCCTCCGGCGTGAAGGCGGCCAGCCGGAACGCCTGTGCGATGTCCTCGACGTGCTGCCAGTCGATCTCCTGGTCGCCGTACTCGACGCTGAAGGATTCGCCGACGGCGGGCTTCTCGATGATGTTCGCCAGGAACGCGCTCCCGCCGGTCTCGCGGTACGGGCCGTAGGCGACCGTCGGTCGGAGGGCGACGTGGTCGACGCCGAACTCCTCGTTGTAGACGCGGGCCTGGTGCTCGTTGTACTCCTTCGTCGCGCCATAGAGCGTATCCGGGTAGACGAGGTCGTCCTCGGTGACCCACCAGTCGCCGCCGTCGTCGTAGTTCGTCGGCGGGGCGTACACCGCGGCGGAGGAGGCCCACGCGACGCGCTCGACCTGGTCGTCGAGTGTTCGGGCGGCCTCGAAGATGTTGTTCGTCCCCTCGATGTTGACCTGCATCGCCGCCCGGGGGTTCGACTCCGCCGTGTTCGTCAGCAATGCGGCCAGGTGGACGATGTGCGTGGTATCCGTCTCGGCGATGGCGTTGACGACGTCCGTCGGGTCGCTCACGTCGCCGCGGCGGATCTCCACGTCGTCGGCGATGCCGAGCTTCTCGAGGATGCGCGGGTCCGTCGACAGGTCGTACGCGACCACGTCGTGCCCGTGTTCGAGCAGGTCCTTCGCGACGTACGAACCGATGAATCCCGTGCCACCGGTGACGAGAACAGTGTTGGCTGCCATGGGTCACGGTTCAGCGAGCGCGCCGAAAAAGGTTCTCGTCGCGGTTCGACCCCGCGTGACGTGGGTGTCGGTACCAAGCGACGTCCTACTCGTGCAGCCCGCCGACCTCGGCGTAGAACGACGACTGGAGCGTCTCCGCCATGTCCGGCTCGCGGTCGATGCGCACGTCGAGCACCGTCGGCACGTCGTTCTCCTTGGCAGCCCCGAGCGTCGGTTCGAGGTCGTCGGGGTCGGTGATGCGGTGCCCCTCTCCGCCGAGTGCCTCCGCCACCTTCACGAAGTCGGTGTCGTGGAACTCGACGCCCGGGATGGAGTCGTCCATCTGCCGGACCATCCCGAGGGAGGTGTCGTTGAGTATCACGAACGTCGGCGCGACGCCGTGGTCGACGGCCGTCTCGACCGCGGTCATCGTCATCGTGAAGCCGCCGTCGCCGGCGACGGCGATGGCGTCCTTCCCGAGCAGGGCGGCGGTGACCGCCGCCGGTGCCGCCCAGCCCATGCCGCCGACGCCCCCGGAGCCGTAGTACGTCTCCGTGTCGGGCGTCTGCAGGTAGTTGAGCAGCCAGAACCGGTTGTTGCCGGAGTCCGCGGTGACCACCGTATCGGAGTCGACGACGCTCTCGATGGCCTTGCACGCCCGCTGGGGCATGATGGGCGTCGCGTCGGACTCGCACTCGGGCACGGCGAAGTCCTCGCGGGCCTCCGCGGCGCGCGCCTTCGCCCAGCCGTTCTCGCTGCCGCCGGCGTCGGCGAGCGCGGCGAGGGACTCGGCTGCGTCGCCGATGAGGCCCACGTCGGCCGGGTAGACCCAGCCGGCGTTCCTGGTGTCGATGTCGGCGTGGACGATGGTCTGCTCGTCCGGGCGGATGAACGAGGCAGCCTGCCAGTTGGTGTCCATCGGGTTCATCCGGCAGCCGACGACCAGGAGCGTGTCGGCCTCGCTGACGACCTGGTTCGCGCCCTCGTGGCCGAACGAGCCGATGACGCCGGATGCGCGCCCGTGGGTCTCCGGGATCGTCGACTTCCCGAGGTACGAGGTCGCGACGACCGCGTCGTACGCGTCGGCGACGGCCTGCAGTTCGTCGTAGGCGTCCGCGGCGTGCACGCCGTTGCCCGAGATGATGACCGGTCGCTCCGCCGATTCGAGGGCCTCGACGGCGTCGGCAAGGTCGTCGTCGGTCGGCTGTGCTTGCCAGTTCCTGACCTGGCGCTCGTCGTCCCAGACCGGCGGGATGGCGTCCTCGGGGAACTCCTCGCTGACGGCGTCGCCGTCGAGGATGACCGCGGTCGGCCCGGGCCGGCCGGCGGTCGCGTGCTTGAACGCCAGCTGGGTCGAACGGACCGTCTCGGTCGGGCTCCGCGGGAACCACCACTCCTTGGTGACACCGTCGAGGATCTTCGGCAGCGCGAGCCCGCCGTAGTCGCCGCGTGACTGCTGGTAGGGCGCGAGTGTGGAGTAGTCCCCGCGCTCGCTGGCCTCCGTGATGGCGACCATCGGTGAGGAGGCGAGCCTGGCCTCCATCTGGCCCATGTTGCCGAGGCTGCCGATCCACGGGCCCTGGCCGGCGAGGACGCCGGGCTGGCCGGTCATGCGGCCGTAGGACTCGGCCATCACGCTCGCCTCGCGCTCGTCGCGTGGACGGACGACCTGTATCTCGTCGTGGTCGGCGAGCGTCTCGAACACCTCGATGACGCGGCCGCCGGGATAGCCGAACACGTACTCGGTGCCGAGGGCGGAGAGCGTCTCGACGACTCGTTCGGCCGTGTTCATGCGTCCCCGTCCATCTGGACGGTCTCGTCGACGTACAGCGTCGGCCCGGCGTCGGGCTTCGCGAAGTTCGCCAGATCGGCCTGGACCTCCTGGCCGACCTCGGACTCGAAGGCGGCCTGCAGGTCGCTCATGTCGTCGAAGTACAGCTCGACGATGCCGTCGTACTCGCTGCGCTCGGGGGCGGTCGGCACGCTCGTCGCGTACTTGTTCGCGTGGGGCAGCTGCTTGGCCAGCGGAACGTGTTCCTCGTACCAGTACTCCACGAACTCCTCGTGTGACAGATCGTCCTGCCTGACGAGGAGGTTGACGAGCTTCACCATAACGGTCGGAACGACGCTCGGGCCTCCCTTGGGTCTACCGGTGGGGGAAACCTGCCGGGGGCGCGTGAGCTTTTGTATCTCGGGGTCTCACTGCAAGCTATGACGGAACTGAAGCGACCGACTGCCCGGACCTGCGAGCGGTGTGGCCGTCAGGAGCGCTGGGACGAAGACGCCGAATCCTGGCGCGTGGCCGACGGCGAGGTTGGCGAACGGTTCTGCATCCACGAGTGGGACATCAACGGCACGTTCAACCCCGTCGCGTAGTAGCCGAACGGGCTGAAATCCCGATTTCAGCTAGCAGAAGACCGTTATGTTCTCCTGTCGTCCGTCCGAGCATGAAGCGACGCGTCCTCCTCGCGACCGTCGGTGCGGCCTCGGCCTCGCTCGCCGGCTGTACCGGAGTGCTGGACGACGATGGCACCGACGTCCCTGCCGACGACGACACCGACGACACGCCGACCGACGGGACGACCCCCGACGACGGGACCACGTCCGGCGGCGTGAACACGCCCCACGACCTCTACCTCGCGAACCTCCGCGAGGAGACACTGCGCATCCACGTGGAACTCGTCCGCAGCGACACCGACGAGACCGTCGTCTCGGGGACCTACGAGCTCGACGACGGTCAGGCCGCCGAGTTCGAGGACGTCGCCGGCTGGGACGGCGAGTACGCGGTGACCGCGACGCTCCCGTCCGACGCCACCGCGACGTACGACTGGCTGACCCAGTCCTGCCCGAACGACGGCCACTCCCGGAACGCGAGCCTCCGCGTCGGCGGCGACGACGGCGACGACGACGGGTTCTCGTTCGTCGTGGACGAGTGCGACGCCATCGTCGCCGGCACGGCCGCGTCGGCGGGACCCGCGGAGCCCTTCAGGGTCGAGGACGGAGACGGCACGACGAGCACCTGACACTCGATCTGCCCACCCCCTGTCGTTTTTGCCCAGGCCCGCGCAGGCACGGGTATGCCGACCGTCTACATCACCGCGCCACCCGATGCGGCAGCGGACCTCGCCAGCCAGCTCGTCGAGGAGCGTCTCGCGGCCTGCGTCAACCGCGTCCGC
Organism: Haloarchaeobius litoreus; assembly: GCF_024495425.1. Taxonomy (NCBI): domain Archaea; kingdom Methanobacteriati; phylum Methanobacteriota; class Halobacteria; order Halobacteriales; family Halorubellaceae; genus Haloarchaeobius; species Haloarchaeobius litoreus. The sequence goes on from NZ_JANHJR010000001.1 coordinate 1,065,834, forward strand.
TGTCGCTCGACGTACCGCTGGGAGGACGAGGTCCACGACGACGACGAGGAGGTACTGCTCGCGAAGACGACCGACGAGGCCTGCGACGAGCTGATGGCGCGCGTCGAGGAGCTGCATCCCTACGACGTGCCGGCGGTCGAGCGGTTCGACGTGGCCGACGCCACGGAACCGTTCGAGGAGTGGCTCGATTCGGCCGTCGAGACCGGAGAGAACTGAGTGTCTACGGCCGCACTGCGGTGGTCGCTTCAACGAGTGCCGTCGCGCGGGACTCGAACAGGGCCGGCACGTCGTCGGTCGCGTCGAGCCGGAGGTCGTAGCCGAGCGCGGGCCGGTCGCCCTCCCACTCCTGCGAGGGGATGAGCACGGGCAGCTCGTAGCGCTGGAGCCGGCCGTCCGCGCGCTTGACCGCCGCCCACGCCTCCTCGGTCGGCGGCTCGACCTCGAACGCCTGCCAGATGGCGTCCTGCACGCGCTCCTCGGCGCGCTTGTAGTTCGGGAGGTGCGTCTTCAGCGGGCCGGGCACGTCCGCGACGTACGCCTCGCTGGCGTCGTGGAGCAGGCCGTAGAGCTGCGTCCGCTCGTCCTCACCGGCGCGGTCCAGTTCGCGGCTGACGTAGAGGGAGTGGAGGGCCACGCTGTAGAAGAACCGCGACTGCCCGGCGGCGCGGCAGACGTTCGCCGTGCCGTGGGCGAGGTCCGCCAGGTCGACGGCCTCGGGGTCGGGGTCGAACGGGCGGAGGGTCCGGCCGGACTGGGTGCTGATCGCTGCGTCTCGTTCGTTCGGAGTGGGGTCTGTTGCCAGTTTCATGTGAGAGTACCAGTTTCCACTCTCTCAAGAGCCACCTTCATATAACACTTGTCAATCACGAAACCGTGATGGGCCTCCGCGGGCGTGTCGTGATAGCGCGACACACCCGGCGTCGAAAGACAATCCTTAAAACTCGCGCACGGATTCGTTCACGCATGGCTGGAACCATCGAAGTGCTCGTTCCGGGTGGCCAGGCCAACCCTGGCCCGCCGCTCGGTCCCGAGCTCGGTCCGACACCCGTCGACGTGCAGGCAGTCGTAAGTCAGATCAACGAGGAGACCGCCGCGTTCGACGGCACGGAAGTGCCCGTCACCGTGGAGTACGACGACGACGGCTCCTTCACCATCGAGGTCGGCGTCCCGCCGACGGCGGAGCTGATCAAGGACGAGGCCGGCTTCGACACCGGCAGCGGCGAACCCCAGGAGAACTTCGTCGCCGACCTCACCGTCGACCAGGTCAAGCAGATCGCCGACCAGAAGCACCCCGACCTGCTCTCGTACGACCTGAAGAACGCCGCGAAGGAGGTCGTCGGCACCTGCACCTCGCTCGGTGTCACCATCGAGGGCGAGAACCCGCGCGAGTTCAAGCAGCGCATCGACGACGGCGAGTACGACGACGTGTTCGCGGCCGAAGCGTCAGCGTAGGCCGCGAATCGGGCGGCACGAGCGTGGCGAGTGACGCCACGCGCCGAGGAAGCCGCAGCGTAGCGCGGCTGCCGAAGCGAACGCTCGAAAAGCCTCACGCTGTTCGTCTTTTCACACTCTCCGCGCACGAACGGCTGCTCCGTGAACCGCGCGCTGGTTCGAGCTCCGAGTCGGTGTTCTGTGCCCCGGCGGTTCGGCTGTAAACTGCCCGGAATCACCGAAAACTGGTTCGACGGCTTTAAGTTTGCACTCCGTCACGGCCTACGTGAGACAGGCTTCGCCTGTTTCACTGACCCGTAGGAGCACTACGCGTACTACGGAGGTGAACGATGGCAGACCAGGATATAGTCACAGCAGTCTCTCGCGCACTCGAGGACGGCCCGCAGCGGAACTTCCGCGAAACGGTCGATCTCGCGATCAACCTGCGCGACCTTGACCTCAACGACCCGTCGAAACGTATCGACGAGTCCGTCGTGTTGCCGTCGGGCACCGGTCAGGAAACCCAGATCGTAGTCTTCGCCGAGGGCGAAACCGCCCTCCGAGCCGAAGACGTCGCCGACGAAGTGTTCGGCGGCGACGGTCTGGCGGACCTGGGCGGTGACGACGACGACGCGAAGGACCTCGCCGACAAAACAGACTTCTTCATCGCAGAGGAGGACATGATGCAGGACGTCGCTCGTCACCTCGGGACCATCCTCGGTCCGCGAGGGAAGATGCCGACACCGCTCGGCCTCGACGAGGACGTCGTGGAGACCGTCAACCGCATGAAGAACACCGTCCAGCTCCGGAGCCGTGACCGGCGGACGTTCCACACCCGTGTCGGTGCAGAGGACATGGATGCGGACCAGATCGCCGACAACATCGACGTCATCATCCGGCGGCTGGAGGCCAACCTCGAGAAGGGGCCCCTCAACATCGACTCCATCTACGTGAAGACCACGATGGGGCCGTCCGTGGAGGTGAGCGCCTGATGAGCGCCGGAGCAGAGCGCAAGACCGAGAACCTTCCGCAGTGGAAGGTCGAGGAGGTCGACGAGCTGGTCGAGATGATCGAGTCCTTCCAGAGCGTCGGCGTCGTCAACGTCGCGGGCATCCCGAGCCGACAGCTGCAGGCGATGCGCGCCGACCTCTACCCGGACACGAAGCTCCGGATGAGCCGGAACACGCTCCTCGAGCGCGCGCTCGACGAGGTCGACGAGGGTATCGAGGGCCTCGCCGAGCACATCGAGGGCCAGGTCGGCCTCATCGGCACGGACGACAACCCGTTCGCGCTGTACAAGGTGCTCGAAGCCTCGAAGACCCCCGCACCCATCAACGCAGGCGAAGTCGCGCCGAACGACATCGTCATTCCCGAGGGCGACACCGGTGTCGACCCCGGGCCGTTCGTGGGCGAACTCCAGCAGGTCGGTGCGGCGGCACGCATCATGGACGGGTCCATCCACGTCACGGAGGACTCGAACGTTCTGAGCGCTGGCGAGGAGGTCTCGGAGGGGCTCGCGAACGTACTGAGCGAACTCGGCATCGAGCCGAAGGAGGTCGGGCTCGACCTGCGCGCCGTCTACTCCGAGGGCGTCATGTTCGACCCGGAGGACCTCGACATCGACATCGAGGCCTACCGCAGCGACGTGGCCACGGCGGCTGCTCGCGCACGGAACCTCTCCGTCAACGCGTCCTACCCGACGACGGCCACCGTGCCGACGCTCATCGCGAAGGCGACGGGCGAGGCGAAGAGCCTCGGCCTGCACGCCTCCGTCGAGAGCCCGGAGCTCGTGGACGACCTCGTCCGCAAGGCCGACGGGCAGGTCCGCGCGCTCGCGGCGGCGTTCGACGACCCCGAGGCGCTTCCGGAGGAGCTGCAGGACATCGACGTGCCTGCGGCCACCGAGGAGGCGGAGACCGAAGCCGAAGACGAATCGGACGACGACCAAGACACCACCGAGGAAGCTGACGCCGACGACGCCGACGAAGACGACGGCGACGACGAGGACGGCGCGGCAGGCCTCGGAAACATGTTCGGATAATTACAATGGAGTACGTTTACGCAGCACTCATCCTGAACGAATCGGGCGAAGAGATCAACGAAGAGAACCTCACCGCAGTGCTCGACGCAGCGGGCGTCGACGTCGAGGAGTCGCGCGTCAAGGCGCTCGTCGCAGCGCTCGAGGACGTCGACATCGACGAGGCCGTCTCGGAGGCGGCCGCAGTCCCCGCCGGCGGCGCAGCCGCGGGCGGCGCTGCCCCGGCTGACGAGGGCGGCGACGAGGGTGGCGACGAGGACGAGGAGGAAGAGGTCTCCGACGTGCCGGACACGACGGACGACGACGATGACGACGACGACGTCTCCGACGAGGGTGCCGAGGGTCTCGGCGGCCTCTTCGGCTGAACGTCACGCCACACCAATCGAGCTTTCTTTCGACGCAGCCGAACGGGAGCGAGGGCTGTCGCGATCGCCCCACGCTGACGTTCATATAGGAGCACGGCTCCAGACTCGGCGATGGAGCCGTCCCTCTCGGCAGGCGCGGTCGTTCCGACCGCACCGCTCGCCACTGCCGACGCCCTCGCCGACGTGCGCCTGCTGGCGTACGTCTTTGCCGGGGTCTGCCTCGGCACGGCGAGCGGGCTGACGCCGGGGCTGCACGCCAACAACTTCGCGCTGGTGCTGGCAGCGGTAGCGCCGTCGGTTCCGGCACCCCCTTCCTGCGTCGTCGCGGCGATGCTCGCCGCAGGCGTGGTCCACACCTTCCTCGACGTGGTTCCGGCGCTCGCGCTCGGGGTCCCCGACGCGGCGATGGCGGCGTCGGCGCTGCCGGGACATCGCCTCGTCCTCGGCGGCCGGGGCCGGGAGGCACTCCGACTGTCCGCACTCGGGAGCGGAACCGCGCTCGTGCTGGCGGTCCCGCTCGCGCTCCCCCTGACCGAATTTATGACCGCCGTGTACCCCACACTGCTCGCGCACCTCTCACTGGTGCTCGCGGGGGTCGTGGTCCTGACACTCGCCGTCGAGCCATCGTGGTGGCCACGTCTGGCGGGGGTCGTCGTCCTCTGCCTCTCGGGCGCGCTCGGGGCGGTCGCGCTCCCGATAGAGCCGGGTGCCCCGCTCCCGGCGAGCGTGCTCACACCGCTGTTCGCGGGCCTGTTCGGCGCGCCGGTGCTGCTCGACGCGATGGACGGCGGTGGCGTCCCGACGCAGGCCGATCCACGGCTGCTCGTCGACCGACGCTCGGTCGGCGTCGCGGCCGGGACGGGCGCACTCGCCGGCGGAGCCGTGGGGTATCTGCCCGGCGTGTCGAGCGCCATCGCGGCGACGGCCGCGCTCGCGGGCCTCCCGTCGGACACCGGCGACCGGGGGTACGTCGTCGCGACCAGCGGTGTCAACACGGCGAACGGCGTCTTCGCGCTGTTCGCCCTCGTCGCGCTGGGCTCTCCCAGAACCGGCGTGCTGGTGGCCGTCGACCGGGTGGGCGGCATCCCGTCGCTCCCGGTCGCGCTGGCGGCGGTCGTCGTCGCTGGGGCAGCGGGGGCCGTACTCGTCGTCACGGTCGGCGACCGCTACCTGACCGTCGTCGGACGGCTCGACCCGCGTCGGCTCGCAGTCGCCGCACTCGGCCTGCTCGTAGTGCTCTCGGTGGCGTTCGCGGGCCTCGTCGGCGTGGTGCTGTTCGCCGCTGCGACCCTCGTCGGACTGGTGCCCGTTCGGCTCCGCACGCGCCGGGTGTACTGCATGGGCGTGCTCCTCGTGCCGCTGGCAGTGTAGGGTCGAAAGACAACCGTTAAAACCGACGGGCGGGAAACCTGCGGTATGAGCGAGTCGAACCAACGCGCCCGGCGCACCTGCGTCTCCTGTGGGATCAACATCTCCGGGACGAACGCAGCCGCGTTCAAGTGCCCGGACTGTGGTGCGCAGATCTACCGCTGCGCGAAGTGCCGCAAGCAGAGCAACCTGTACAACTGTCCCGACTGCGGGTTCGAGGGGCCGTAACCATGGGGAAGGTCGCAGCCAAGATCAAGGTCATGCCGAACAGCCCGGACATCGACCTGGACGAGCTCCAGGAGCGTCTGGAGAACTCCCTGCCGGAGGGCGCGAAGATCAACGGCGTCGAGCGCAAGGACGTCGCGTTCGGTCTCGTCGCGCTGTTCCCGACCGTCATCGTCCCCGACGACGCCGGTGGCACGGAGGCCGTCGAGGAGGCCTTCACCGGGGTCGAGGGCGTCGAGTCCGTCTCCGTCGAGAACGTCGGCCGGATCTGAGTCCGGTCCGACCGCGATTTCTGGTCACCGCGCGGTGACCGTTCGGTCGCTCCCGTAGCGACTGCGCCGCCGAGCGTCAGCTCCCGAAGAGACGGCTCCAGCCGACGTCGATGACGACGACGCCCACGTAGGAACCGACGGTCATGACGAGGAACGTCGTCATCGCCTCTTCGAGTGTCTCGACGCCGAGGACGCCGACTCCGAGGTAGTCCGCCGTGACGGAGACGCCGGCGATGGTGACGACGAACAGGAACAGCCGTGGGTCGACCACCTCGTCGACGATACCTTCCGGTTCGGAGGATGGGGAGTCCGACACGGTCAGCCCCGTAGCGCCTCGTAGACAGCGGCGATGTCGTCCGTGCCCGCGTCGGCGGTGCCGCCGTGGTAGCAGTGCGTTGTCTCGACGTCGAGTTCGGCGAGTCGGCCGACGGACCCGACGGCCCGGTCCATCTCGGGCGTGAAGTGCGGTTTGGGGCCGCCAAAGTCGTCCGGACCCTGGTTGTCGTTCGTCATGGCGTCGCCAGCGACGAGGAAGCCGTGGTCGGGGAAGTACAGCGAGACGTGGCCGGGCGAGTGGCCGGGGGTCTCGACGACCCACATCGGCCCGGCGACGGTGTGGAACGTCTCACCGCCGGTGAGTTCGAGGTCGACCGTCACCGGCGGGTATCGGTCGTCGTCGGGGTCGGCCTTGGCGGGGTGGCGGCGGCCGTCGACGTAGGGTGCCTCGTCCTCGTGCGTGGCGACGATGAGCGGCGTCTCCCCCTCCAGTTCGGCGAGCCCGGCGGCGTGGTCGCCGTCGTGGTGGGTGAGCAACACCAGCGAGACGTCGTCGAGCGCGAGCCCGGCATCGGCGAGCGCGTCGCGGAGCTGGTCCGTCGCGCCGGGCAGACCCACGTCCAGCAGGACGACGCCGTGGTCCGTCTCCACGGCGGTCGGATGGACGGTGAGCTCCCGGCCACCGAACGCGAACTCGAACGTGAGCGTGTGGACGCCATCGGGAGTCATGCTTCACTCTGCGACCGCGAGCAGGATAGCCGTTGTGTCGCTACGCGCGCGGTTCGAAGGCAACCTCGGTGTCGGGCTCGCCGTCGGTCAGGCCGACACCGACCAGCGCGTCGGGAGCTGGAGCCGGGTGCCAGCCGAGCAGGTCGGCGAGTCGCGCGCAGTCGAGCGAGCGGTCCCGTGGGTGGTCGCCGGTCATCGGTTCGCCGACGAGGCCGGTCGTGTCGACGCCCAGCGCGGCGAGCGCGTCGCTGTGGAACTCGAACACGCTGGTCCGGGGGCCACCGAGGTGGACGACACCGGTGGCGGATTCACGGGCGATGTCGACGACCGCACGGGCCGCCTCGTCGACGGCGACGGGACTCCGGTACATGTCGGTGAATCGCGGGTAGGATTCGCCCGCGGCGAGTGCATCGCGCGCCGCAGCGAGTCGGTGGTCGAGGCCCGTCGGTCCGACGCCGTAGAGGTAGCTCGGGCGGACGATGCAGGCGTCCGGGCACGTCTCGGCGACGCGGTCTTCGAAGGCGACGAGGCGGCGGCCGTAGTCGGAGACGGGGGACCGGTCGTCGTCGTGGGCGTACTGGTCATCCGCACCGTCGAACACGGCGTCACTGGAGACGTACAGGAGTCGAGAGCCGTGGTCGGCGACGGCGTCGGTGAACTGGTCGACTGCGTCGCGGTAGACCGACATCGGGTGCCCGTCCTGCCCGAGTTCGACGGCCGCCGCGAACACGACGAGGTCCGGGTCGGTTCGGCCGAGGAGTCTCGCCGGGTCGTCGGCGAAGAAGTCGAAGGCGTGGCTGGCCCAGGGGTCTATCTCAGTCGGAGTCCGGCCGGTCCCCGCGACCGCCACGCCGTCCGCCGCGAACGTCGCGGCAACGGCACTCCCGAGGAAGCCGGTCGCGCCGACGACGAGCGTGTCGGGGTCGGTGGAGGGCATCGGTAGGGGAACGACTCAGAGCCCGGCCGCGTCGAACGCCCGCTGGAGGTCCGCGGTGAGGTCGTCGACGTGTTCGATGCCGACGCTCGCGCGGATGAGGCCGTCGGTGAGGCCGGCCTCGAGGCGCTCCTCCTTCGGGATGGCTGCGTGCGTCATCGCGGCTGGCTGCTCGATGAGGCTCTCGACGCCGCCGAGGGATTCGGCGAGGGTGAACACCTCGGTCTCGCTGACGACGGTGCTGGCCTGTTCGAGCGTGCCGTCGACCTCGAAGCTGAGCATGCCGCCGAAGTCGTCCATCTGCTTCGCGGCGATCTCGTGGCCGGGGTGGTCGTCGAGCCCGGGGTAGAACACCGCGGAGACGGCGTCGTGCTCGTCGAGCCAGCCGGCGATTGCCCGCGCGTTCTCGCAGTGGCGGTCCATCCGGACGGGCAGGGTCTTCGTCCCGCGGAGGACGAGGAAGCAGTCGTGCGGGCCGGGTGTCGCGCCCACGGAGTTCTGGTAGAACCCGATGCGCTCGTCGAGCGCCTCGTCGTCGGTGACGAGCGCACCGCCGACCACGTCGGAGTGGCCGCCGAGGTACTTCGTCAGCGAGTGGCTCACGATGTCCGCGCCGTGTTCGAGCGGGCGCTGGAGGTACGGCGTCGCGAACGTGTTGTCGATGGCACAGAGCGCGTCGTGTGCGTGAGCGACCTCGGCGGCACCCTCGATGTCGACGATGGACATGAGCGGGTTGGTGGGCGTCTCCAGCCAGAGGAGTTCGGTGTTGTCCTGCATCGCGGCCTCGATGGCGTCGAGGTCGGTCATATCGACGAACGAGAACTCGAGGTCGTAGTCCTCGTACACCTGGGTGAAGATGCGGTGCGTGCCGCCGTAGACGTCCTCGCCGGTGACGACGTGGTCGCCGGATTCGAGCAGGTTCAGGACGGTGTTGATGGAGCCCATGCCGGAGGAGAAGCAGCGACCGTAGTCGCCGCCTTCGAGGCTCGCGAGGTTCGCCTCCAGGTCGGTGCGTGTCGGGTTCGCGGTGCGGGAGTACTCGTAGCCGCGGTGCTCGCCCGGGGCGTCCTGCTCGTAGGTGGAGTTCGCGTAGATGGGCGTCATGAGCGCGCCGGTCTCCTCGTCGGGTTCCTGGCCGGCGTGGATGGAGCGCGTCTCGATGCGGAAGTCCTCGTGATCCATACGCGGGGCATCGCCCCCGGGGCTGGTTACTCTTGCGTTGGGCGGCTACAGGTCGAGACGCATCTCCAGCTCGCCGTGACCGACGTACTCGCCCGAAAAGCCCATCGACCGGTAGAGGTTGAGCGCGGGCCGGTTGCTCGACTCGACGTAGAGCGAGATGGCGGGGATGCCGTCGTGGTCGGCCTCCCAGCAGAAGCGTTCGAGCACGCGGGTCCCGACACGGGCGTGCTGGTACTCCCCGAGGACGAAGATGGCGAGTTCGTGGGCGTCCCCGTCGCGTGCCGCCACGAGCACCGCGTGCCCCACGACCCGGCCGTCGTGGCGGGCGACGACGTGCAGGCCGTCCCCGAGGTTGTCGAGCCAGTCGCGGATGGTGTCGGTCCCGAGCGGTGGCAGGCCGTGGGCCCGGTCGGTGGGGTCGAACGCGTCGTACATCTCGACGAGCGCCTCGTACGTCTCGTTCGAGAGCCCGTGTCCGACCGTCAGCTGGAGGTAGCGACCACGGGCATCGAGGAACGACTTCGGAGGGCGGTCGGACGTCCGGGATGGCTCCGGGGCGTGCCACTCGGCCGAGAGGCCACTTTTTGTGGATTTTTGTTTCACTTCGTCCATCTTGCTCACTCGTTACTGGATATCCGGCCGCGACTAATACACGTTCCTTGCTATGTGTCGAAAGTGATTGGAGTGAGGGAACGTCCTTCAACTGTTTAATGTCCTGAAGTGTGGTCGGCACCGACGGTCGTCGCTTCGGCCGCTTGCACACGGCCCAGCTGTCCGCCCACCGTGGTCCGATACTCCACCGGGCCCGATGCCCGACCGTGGCCCGACGTCCGACCGGCCGCGTCTCGAAGCCGAATCCGGGCGTTTCGACAATCGAACAACGTGCGATTTATAACGGCGACGAAACAAGGGAGGTGTACGACTATGCCCAACTCCAACGGACCCATGAAGAACACGCGGCACAAGCTACAGAACCATCCCCGCGAGCGGGGCACATCGCCGCCGCAGCGTGCGATTCAGGAGTACGACGAGGGCCAGAAGGTCCACCTGAAGATCGACCCCTCGGTCCAGAAGGGTCGCTACCACCCGCGCTTCGACGGCCAGACCGGCGAGGTCGTCGGGAAACAGGGCGCCGCGTTCAAGGTCCAGATCACGGACGGCGGCAAGGAGAAGACCCTCATCGTCGCGGCAGCACACCTCAAGGCCCAGCAGTAATCGCATGACGATATTCAAGGAGAAGCTCGACGAGGAGTACGTGACCGTCCCGAAGGTCAAGGAGCTCCTCGCCGATATCGAGGAGGAGAGGGCCCTCGACGAGGAGCGCGAGATGCAGTACGAGCTGGCGCGGGCCATCGAGCACGTCAACCGATTCGCCGTGCTCGACGTCGATGAAGCACAGGAACTGGTCGACGAGCTCCAGGAGCTCGAGAAGGTCGACGAAGCGACGGCGTACAAGATCGCGAACCTGCTCCCGCAGGACCGCACGGAGCTGCGCTCGGTGTACGCCCAGGAGCGCTACACGCTCGACGGCGACGAGCTGGACGAGATCCTGAACGTCGTCGCAAAGTACGCCTGAACCGGGCACCCCGTCGCCATCTTTTAAATACGCGTCTCCCCTACCTTGTACATAGAATGAGCGATTCCGAACGTGAGGCGGAGGCGTCGGTCCACGCCGTCGTCCTCGATATCTTCCCCAACGGCCGTTCGAGCGACGGGCGGGCCGGATACGACCGGGAGCCGCTGGCGTACGCCATCGGAACCCGCGACTTCCGCCTGTTCGAGGTCGTCTTCTCGGAGACGCCCGAGGTATCTATCGACGACGAGGTCGCGGTCGAACCGGCCGACGACACGGTCAAGCGGGTTCGGAACGTCGAGTTCGACGACCTCTCCTCGGGGGCGCAGGCGGAACTGGAGTACGTCGTCGCCGAGATGGTCGAGGCCGACGAGGACCGCTTCGTGTCGTTCTACAACGACGCCCAGCCCATCACGCTCCGACTCCACCAGCTGAACCTCCTGCCCGGCATCGGGAAGAAGCTCCGGAACAGCATCCTCGACGAACGCAAGCGCAAGCCCTTCGAGGGCTTCGAGGAGCTCGAGGAGCGTGTCGCCGGCCTCCACGACCCGGAGGGCATCCTCGCCGAGCGCATCATGGAGGAACTGCGCGACGACGACCTGAAGTACAAGGCGTTCGTCGGCCGGAGCGACGAGTAGGCGGCTTTTTCCCTTCCGGTCCCGTAGCCGGGGGCAATCGATGAGAGACCCCGACGGACTGCTGGCCCGGGCGGGGGTCCGCGGCGACCCCGACCGCGACCAGCACTTCCTCGTTGACGACCGCGTCCTCGACCGACTCCCGGACTACCTCCCGGAGATGGCCGACCGCGAGCACCTGCTGGAGATCGGTGCGGGCAACGGCGCGCTGACCGACCGGCTGCTCGCGACGGCCGACCACGTCACCGCTATCGAGCGCGACCCGAAGCTCGCGGCCTTCCTTCGCGAGGAGTTCGCCGAAGAGCGCGATGCGGGTCGGCTGACCGTCGTCGAGGGGGACGCGCTCGAGGTCGACCTGCCCGAGTTCACGGCGTCGGTGTCGAACCTGCCGTACGGGGTATCGAGCCCCATCACGTTCCGGCTCCTTCCCAGGGAGCAGCCGCTCGTGCTGATGTTCCAGCAGGAGTTCGCCGAGCGGATGGTCGCCGAGCCGGCGACCGACGACTACGGCCGGCTCTCGGTGAGCACGCAGCACTACGCCGACGTGGAGCTGGTCGAGACCATCCCGGCGGCGGCCTTCTCGCCGCCGCCGCGGGTCGACAGCGCGGTGGTCCGCTGTACGCCGCGGGCCCCCGACTACGAGGTGGACGACGAGCAGTTCTTCCTCGACTTCGTCAAGGCGGTGTTCACCCAGCGCCGGAAGACGATGCGGAACGCCATCCGGAACACCGCACACATCTCCGGGCTGGACGACGCGGACGCCGTGGTCGAGGCGGCGGACGAGGAGTTGATGGGGAAGCGGGCGGGCAAGCTCCCGCCGGCGACGTTCGCCGAACTCGCGAGGCTCGCGGCCGACGTCGCCCGTGGTCCGTCGGATGAGTGACGCCGGCGTCCGTCCGACGCTCGCCGAGGTCGCGCTGCGCCTCCAGTCCGGCGATCCGAGCTGGGTCACGGAACTCGTCGAGGCGGTGAACAGCATCGCGAACGTCGTCGAGAGCCCGCTGTTGCGCGTGCTCGTGACCGTCGCGGCCGTCGTCCTCCTCGCGGCCATCGGCTACGTCACCAATCGCGTACAGGACAAACTCCGCGAGCGACTCGGCAACACCGTCGCGGACGTGTTGACGGTGGTGCTCATCGGCGCGACGGTGCTCGCGTCTGCGGCGGTCGTCGTCGGCGTCTGGTCGAGTGCGGACGAGGTCGCCGCTGCGATGCAGAACCTCCCCATCACGCACGAGGACTCCGACAAGGTGCTCGTCTCGGTCGTCCTCGTCCTGCTCACACACATCCTCTCGCGGCTGGTTAAGCGAGTGCTGGAGGACTACCTCTCGACGACGGAGGCGTTCTCCGACCACCAGCGCCGGCTGACCTACCGCATCTCGCAGGTGATCCTCTGGACCGGCGCGACCATCGTCGCACTCGGTGTCTGGGACATCCAGCTGACGGGGCTGCTCGTCGGGGCTGGCTTCGCCGGCATCGTCGTCGGGATGGCCGCACGACAGACGCTCGGGGCCGTCCTCGCCGGCTTCGTCCTGATGTTCTCGCGCCCGTTCGAGATCGGCGACTGGGTCGAGATCGGCGAGACGGAGGGTATCGTCACGGACATCTCCATCTTCAACACGCGCGTCCAGACGTTCGACGGCGAGTACGTGATGATTCCCAACGACGTGGTCAGCGGTCAGCAGATCACCAACCGCTCGCGCAAGGGCCGGCTCCGGCTGGCGGTCGAGGTCGGCGTGGACTACGACGCCGACGTGGAGGCGGCGGTCGAGACCGCCGCCGAGGCCATCGAGGGCCTCGACACCATCCTGACGGTACCGACGCCGCAGGTCGTCGTCAAGCGGTTCGGCGACTCGGCGGTCGTGCTGGGCATCCGCTTCTGGATCGACAACCCGAGCGCGCGCCGGAAGTGGCGGGCTCGCACGGCCGTCGTCACGGCCGTCAAGGAGGCGTTCGACGACGCCGGGGTCGCCATCCCGTTCCCACAGCGCACGGTCGGCACGCGCGAGCCGACGGACGAGGCGGCCGGGGAGGCGGTGTCGGCGGCCGAACCCGCAGCCGACGGGGGTGAATAGTCATGGTGAAGGACCTCGCCGAGCGCCGCGGTATCGAGACGGAGGTGTACCAGCCCGCCGAGGACTCCCACCTGCTCGCCGAGGCCGTCGTCGCCGACGGGGTTTCGGGGACGGTCGTCGAGGTCGGCACTGGCTCGGGCTACGTCGCGGAACGTATCGCGGCGGAGACGGACACGCGCGTCGTCGCCACCGACCTGAACCCCCACGCCTGCGAGCAGGCGCACGAGCGGACCGACCACGGTGTCGAGGTCGTGCGCGCGGACCTCGTCGAACCGTTCCGCGACGGGAGCCTCGACGCCGTCGTCTTCAACCCGCCGTACCTGCCGGCCGACGACGCGGCGGCCCGGAACGACTGGATGGAGGTCGCGCTGACCGGCGGCGAGGACGGCCGGGCGGTCATCGACCCGTTCCTCGACGACGTGGGCCGCGTGCTCGCCCCCGACGGCGTGGTCTACCTGCTCGTTTCGTCGCTGACCGGCGTGGACGAGGTCGTCGACCGCGCCGCAGCCAACGGGTTCAGCGCCGTTGCACTCCACGACGAGTCGTTCCCGTTCGAGACGCTGACCGTGCTGAAGCTCCTGCGGTAAATTACCCAGACGCATATGTAAGGTTCGTAAATATTAAACATTCGCATAGCCAACCCGGTAACAAGATGACAGACCTCGTCGCGACGACACCAGGACTGTTCCCCCTCCCGGACTGGGCGAAATCGGAGCTCTCAGACCTCAAGGGCCACCAGAAGGGCGACCTCATCTCGGGCGACGAGGGCCCCGAACTCCAGTCGGTCTACGACCGCGCCCGGAGCGAGGTGCTCGACGTGCAGACCGACGCCGGACTCGACCGCGTCGTCGAGGGGCAGCTACGCTGGGACGACATGCTCGCGCACCCGCTGGCGGTCCACGACAGCGTGGAGACCCGCGGCATCGTCCGCTACTACGACAACAACAACTTCTACCGCGAGCCGGTCGTCCAGGACGACCTGACGTTCGACGGCGACGTGGCCGCCGAGCTGGAGGCCGCCGCGGAGGGCGTCGACGACGGGCTGCAGGCCGTGCTGCCGGGGCCGTACTCGCTGGCCGACCTCGCCACCGACGAGCACTACGGCGACGAGACGGCGTTCCTCCACGCGGTCGCCGAGTTCCTCGCGGGCGAGGCCGACGCCTTCCCCGAGGTCGAGACGCTGTTCCTGCTCGAACCCTCGCTCGTCGAGAGCCCGCCCGGCGAGGGACTCGACAGCGAGATTCCCGAGGCCGTCTCGACGGTCGCCGACGCCGTCGAGTGCGAGGTCGTCGTCCATCCCTACTGGGGCGCGCTGGAGGAGAAGGTGTACGCCCACCTGCTCGACGCCGACGTGGACGCCGTCGGCTTCGACTTCGTCTCCGACCACGAGGCGAACCTGTACAACCTGCAGGAGTACGGCGCGACAGACGACATCGCGCTCGGCCTGCTCGACGGGCAGAACACGCTCGTCGAGGAGCCCGAGGCCATCAACGAGCGCGTCGACTGGGTGTTCGACAACCTCCCGGTCGCCGAGTTCGACACGACGTACGTGACGACGAACACCGAGACGTTCTATCTCCCATACAGCAAGTTCGAGGCGAAGCTGCAGGCGACCGCCGACGCCGTCGCCCTCGCCGAGACGGAGGTGCAAGCATGACGACCAACGCAAACCGCGACCAGTTCCGGCCCGAGGACCACCCGAACGACCACTTCCTCCTGACGACCGTCGTCGGGAGCTACCCGAAGCCCAAGTGGCTCAACCGCGCGAAGGAGCTCTACGAGGACGAGGACCACGAGTTCGACGCGGACGACTGGGCCGAGGCGAAGGACGACGCCTGTCGACTCATCACCGCCGAGCACGAGCGCGCCGGCCTCGATGTCGTCGTCGACGGCGAGATGCGCCGCAACGAGATGGTCGAGTTCTTCGCCCACCGCATCGACGGCTACGAGTTCAACGGCCCCGTGAAGGTCTGGGGCCACAACTACTTCGACAAGCCGAGCGTCGTCGACGACGTCGAGTACGCCGACAGCTGGCTCGTCGACGAGTACGAGTTCACCGCCGCGGCCGCAGAGCGCCCGGTGAAGGTGCCCATCACCGGCCCGTACACGCTCGCGAACTGGTCGTTCAACGAGGCCTACGAGGACGACGAGGCACTCGCCTACGACCTCGCGGACCTCGTCAACGAGGAGATCGAGAAGCTGGTCGACGCCGGCGCGCGCTACATCCAGATCGACGAGCCCGCGCTCGCGACGACGCCCGACGACCACGCCATCGTCGGCGAGTGTCTGGAGCGCATCGCAGCCGGCATCCCCGACGACGTGCGCATCGGCCTGCACGTCTGCTACGGCGACTACTCGCGCATCTACCCCGAGATCCTCGACTACCCCGTCGACGAGTTCGACCTCGAGCTCGCCAACGGCGACTACGACCAGCTCGACGTGTTCACCGCCGATGAGTTCACGAAGGACCTCGCGCTCGGCGTCGTCGACGCCCACACCGCCGAGGTCGAGTCCGTCGAGGAGATCAAGGAGAACGTCCGGAAGGGGCTCGAGGTCGTCCCGCCGGAACGGCTCGTCATCTCGCCCGACTGCGGCGTGAAGCTGCTCCCGCGCGAGGTCGCCTTCGGCAAGATGCAGAACATGGTCGAGGCCGTCCGCGAGGTCGAGGCCGAACTTGACGCCGGCGAGATCGAGGTGCCCGCCGCGTCCCGGCGCTCGCCCGCGGACGACTGAGCGGTCCACTCGTTCTCCGTTCGGCGTGCCTCCCGTTTCAGGTGGCACGCGGGAGGGTGACACGGACGACCGTCCCCCGCGGTTCGTTCTCTGCGAATGATATCTCTCCCCCCGCGGCCATCACCGCCCAGTTGACGAGCCACAGGCCGAGGCCCGAACCGTGCTCCAGCGGCGTCTCCTCGTCGGCGGCCAGCACGCGCTGTTCCGCCGCCGGGATTCCAGGGCCGGTGTCGGAGATGACGACGGTGACCGCGTCGCCGTCGTCCTCGACGGTCACCAGTGCCTCGGGACCCGTCGTCTCGCCGTCTGCCGGTGTATCGCGTTCGACGTCGCCTCCGGGGGCTTCCGCCCGAGGCGCCACGGCGTCACCGTGACCCTCCGAACGGGTGCCCGTGGAGCCGTGTTCCACCGCGTTGTCCACGAGTTCGTACAGCGCCCACTCGAGCGTGCTGTGGCCGAGTACGACCACATCGACCGACTCGGGTGCCTCCACGTTCGCGTCCGGGTACGCACCGCGGACACGGTCGACCGCGCCGTCGAGCGCCGGGCCGAGCGGGATCTCCCGACGCTCGCCGTCGACGCCGTCGAGGGCCCGCTCGGCGAAGCGGGCGCGGTCGGACCAGTCCACCAGCTGTTCGGCCGACGCGAGCATCGTCTCCAGGTGCTCGCGCTGTGTCGACGACAGGTCCTCGGCGATGGTCTCGCCGTGGCCGAGGATGAGGTTCGTCTCGTGGCGCACGTTGTGCCGGAGCACCCGGTTGAGCACGTTGAGCCGTTGCTCGCGGAGCACCTGGTCGGTCACGTCCTGCAGCGTGAGGAGCCGACCGACGTACAGTCCGCGGCCGCGGTACACCGGCGTGGACTCGACGTCGACGTAGCGCTCCCTGTCGTCGTCGCCACTGAGCAGCAACCGCTGGCTCTCCTCGTCGGCCCCGCCGTCGGTGACGACCGCCAGTTCTGACTGGACCGACCGACGGCGGGCCTCTCTGAGTGCGTACACCCCGAGGCCGAAGGCGACCGCGGCCACCGAGAGAAGTGCGACCGAGAAGACGTTGGGGGAGATCATCGATGAGAGCGTGGGAGGCGGCGACCGGTTGCTCGTTGGACTGTCCTGCGACCCGGGGTCACTTGGCTCTACTTGCCGTTCCGGAGCCCGTGGTCAGACGACACCCCTGACGAGCGCGCCGAACGTCGGGAGGCCGAGCCCGAGCGCCAGGGCGAGCCAGGCCGGCTGACCCATCCCGAGCACGAGTCCGAGCGTGCCGCCGAACCATAACTGCCCGAGGAACACGACGACTGCGAGCACGCCGACGCCGAAGCCGGCCCCGATGCCGCGCGGGATCGTCCGCTGGGGAAGTGCGACCAGCGCACCAGCGAGCAACAGCCCGGACCAGTGGAACAGCGAGAGACCGACGCCGAGCAGGGCCGCACCGTTGGTCGCGGCGACGCGTCGGCTATCGTCCTCGCGCAACTCGGTGAGGAACTCGGGCGTCATCCGTCTCCCTCCTCGAAGGTCACGTCGACGCCGTCCGGGACGGTCCGGTCCATCGACTTGTACTCGCCCTCCGCCCACGCCCGGAGCTGGTCGTCGTAGTGCGTGGAGAAGTAGTCGCCCGAGTTCCCGCCGGGGAGGATGGCCCGCGAGTCGCCGTCGAACGTGGCGACCATGCGCCAGCTCGCGCCGGTCGAGTCCTCGGTGTGGAAGTTCCGGACGGTGCCGGCCGAGCCCGACGTGCGGAGCCGGTCGTAGTTCAGGAACGGCTGGTCGAACGGGTGCGTGAACCGGACGCGGTTCCAGTCGCCGTAGTCGTCCCAGCCCTCGTCTGCGATCCTGTCGCGTGCTGCCCCCATCGCCTCGGCGGCGACGGTCGTTCGGTCGCCGTCGAACCACCTGCTGTCTGCCGGGAGCGTCCCGAGTATCCAGTCGTTCGGGGTCGGGAACTCCTCTGGGAGCCCGGCGTCGGCGAACGCGTCATCGAAGGTCGCGCTGCGGAACTCCCGGAGCCAGTGCTCGAACAGGAGCGGTTCGGGGTCGCCGGGGCGCATCTCGCCGTCCCAGTCCAGCAGTGACTCGGGTGGCTCGAAGGCGTCGGTCGAGGCGCGCCCGTCATCGGTCGTCGGGACACCGATCTCGGCGACGGCCTCGATTATCGGCAAGAACAGCTCGTAGCGCGGGTCGAGGGTGTCGAGCTGTACGTCGCGGCAGAACGCGGCGTCCATCGGCTCGTCGCTGGTCGCGCGTTCGTCCAGCCGGTCGTAGATGCGGCCGCCCCGGAACGGCGGGGCGTACCCCTCCGAGAGGTACTGCTCCGGGTCGTCCGTGAGCCGCTGGTTCGCCGTCGCGAGGTAGTCGGGGTTTCTGACACCCGGCTTCTCCTCGTAGGGGACGAACCCCTCCCACGAGGACTCGCCGAAGGGCGTGTACCCCGGCCCCCAGTCGCCCTCACGGGCCGAGCCGTCGAAGACGCGGGTGCCCTGCACCGGCTCGCCGTCGGTCGTCCGGATGGGTATCTGGCCGGTCACCCAGTAGTAGGTGTTCCCGTCCGCGTCGGCGTAGACGAAGTTCTGCGTCGGCTCGTCGAACTTCCGGATGGCGGCCTCGGCCTCGTCCATCCCGCCGGCGACGTTGAGCTCGTGGACCGCCTCGACGGTCCGGGTCGCCGAGAGCCCCGTCCACGCGACGCCGAGCTCGTCCGCCTGCTCGAACTCGTCGCCGTCCGGGTACTGCGTGAGCACCGAGCCGTGGACGGACCGCTTCACCGTGACTTCCACGTCCTCCCCGCCGGATACCTCGACGGTCTCCGTCCGCGTGTCGAACTCGCGCGTCTCGTCGCCGTAGCGGTAGCTCCCGTCGCCCGCTGTCTCGTACGTGTAGAAGTCGATGACGTCTGCACCCGCGTTGGTGAACCCCCACGCCCCGGCGTGGTTCTGCCCGATGATGACGAACGGGACGCCCGGGAAGCTCACGCCGCGCACGTCGAGCGGGTCCGGGCCGACGACGTGTTGCTCGTACCAGACCGGCGGCACGGTCAGGTTCAGGTGCGGGTCGTTGGCGACGATGGGGTCGCCGGAGGCCGTCTGCTCGCCCGAGACGACCCACGAGTTCGAGCCGATTCCGGGGTCGGACTCGAACGACTCCAGCCAGGAGACCATCCCCGGTTCGGGGGTCGCGGCGTCGGTCCGCGTGGTGGACGCCGACGGACCGCCGCCATCTCGGATGATCGGCACGTCGTGGCCCATGATGCGGGGATAGAGCGCCCCGGTCGCCTCGCTGCCGAGCCGGTCCCGCGCCAGCGCCCTCCGGAGCGTGCGGAACGAACCCGTCAGCCCCCACGAGATCTGCTTCGAGATGAGCAGGCACGCAGTCGGCGTCCACTCCCGCGGCTCGAACGACAGCAGGCGATACTCGAGGGGTGTCGACTCCTGCTCGACGGCGCGGTTCACGCCGTCGACGTACGCCTCGACCACGTCCCCGGTCTCGGTCCCCTCGGCACGCTCCCACGTCGCCTCGGCCGCGCCCGCGAAGTCGAGCTGTCGGTGGAACACGTCCGAATCCACGGCCACGTCCCCGACGACCGCCGAGAGGGTACCCTCCATCAGCCGTCGGTAGAGGTCCATCTGGAAGAACCGGTCCGCACCGTGGCAGTAGCCCACCGCGAAGTACGCCGCGTGCTCGTCGTCGGCCTCGACGTGTGGCACGTGGTCGTCGTCGTAGCTGACCGTCGCCGCACCGTACGGGCTCTCGACCCGTCCGGCGGCGTTCCGGTTCGCCGCACCCCACACCGTCCCCGAGTTCGGAGCGAACCGTGTCAGGTACGACCGCGCCTCCGTCAGCGCCATCCCCCCGACCCCTGCCCCGAGGACCGCAGAGAGGACCGCGCGTCTCGTCGTCTCTTCGTTCACGATGCCCGACAAACGGACCGGACGGGTAAAGTTTCTTTCGTGGGGTCGGCAGTAGGGAGAGCCACCGCTCACGAGCGGCTGAACGGCGGAAGAAGTCGAAGGCGTTACTCGTACAGCCAGCCTTCGTCGACCTTCTCGTAGTCGACGAGCTCGTCCTCGTCGAAGAACAGGTCGATCTCGCGCTCGTTCGACCCGGGGTCCTCGTGGTCCGAGCCGTGGATGACGTTGCGGCCGAGGTCCAGCCCGAAGTCACCGCGGATGGTGCCCGGGGCGGAGTCGGCGGGGTCCGTCTCGCCCATCATGCGACGGACCTGCCGGATGGCGTCGTCGCCCTCCCAGACCATCGCCATGACGGGCCCGGAGGTGATGAACTCGACGAGGCCGTCGAAGAACGGCTTGCCCTCGTGCTCGCCGTAGTGCTCCTCGGCGAGCTCCTGGTCTATCTGCATGAACTTCGCGCCGACCAGCTTCAGACCGCGGTCCTCGAAGCGGGAGACGATCTCTCCCGTGAGGCCGCGCTGGACGCCGTCGGGCTTGACCATGACGAAGGTGCGCTCGCTCATTCCTCGTCGTCCTCCTCGTCCCCGGAGACGCCCGAACCGGCCTCTGTCCACTCGAGGTCGCGGGGCTCGCGGCCGAGGTTGGCGTTCTTCTCACACTTCGCGGAACAGTAGTGGACCGTGGTGCCGTCCGTGTGGACGAACATGGTCCCCGTTCCGGGCGTGATCTCGTCGCCGCAGTACTCACAGTCGCGCGTCGTCACCATTATTGTCCTCCGATGGAGTCGGCCTCGCGAGCGGTCTCCCGCAGCTGCAGGATGTCGCCCTCGCGGACCGGGCCGAGGCAGTTGCGCGTGATGATTCGACCCTGATTCTCCCCTTCGCGGATGCGGCACTTGACCTGCATGGCTTCACCGTGCATGCCGGTCTTGCCGACTATCTCGATGACTTCCGCGGGGGTCGCGCCGTTTTCGGACTCTTCGGCACTCATGGATTACCTCTAAAGGTCCTCGAGCTTGCCCGCGATGTCCTCGACGTCCGTCGAGGCCTCGCCGGCGTCGACGACGGCGGCCGCGGCACTCCCGACCTCGAGGCCGGCCGCGTGGCCGACGTCGTCCTGGGTCTCGATGAAGACGACCGGGATGCCCTTCTCGTCGGCCAGCTCGGGGAGGTGCATGACGATCTCCTCGGGCTGGACGTCCTCGGCGACGTAGATGAGCTCGGCGTTGCCGCGCTCGACGGCCTTCGTCGTTTCGTTGGTTCCTTTCTTTACACTGCCTGTGTCTCGTGCGACCTCGAGGGCCTCGAGGGCGTCCTCTTGGAGGTCGGCTGGGATCTCTTTGGTTACGTAGACTGCCATGGTTGTTCACCTCTCCTACGCGTGGGCTCGCGCTCCCCTGCCGTCGCGGGTCGGGCCCGCATGACCGTCAGCTGGGTCCGACGGTCGGAATCCTGTGGGGCTAGGAGCATCATCAACCCCGCGTAGGGTGTAATACAACCGTAGCCCGGCCCACCTTATAAGGGTGTCCAAAGCGCCGGGCGCGTGGGACTCCGCCCCACAGTTCGACCAGTCGAGACGTCGGACCGTCGCGGGACCGAAACGCCCCTGTTCCTCGGGGTCCCACGCGGCTGTATGGATGCAGTCGAGGTCGCGCGTGCGCTGCTCGCCGAGGCTGACGCGACGAACGAGCGACGACTGCTCGTGCTGACGGGCGCTCGCGAGGACTGCTACCGGGTCGCCGACGCCGTGCTCGACGCGGTCCCCGTCGGCGTCTCCGACACCGCGCTCGTGGGCGACCGCGACGCGCTCGCCTGCCGGCACGTCGAGCCGAACCGCGCGTCGACGCTGCTCGGGACGACGCTCTCCGCGGTCGTCTACGACGCACACGACACGCTCCGGCCGAACGCGCTCGGGCAGGTCGTCGGCGCGGTCGACGGCGGCGGCATGCTCGTGCTGCTCGCCCCCGACCTCGACGACTGGCCGGACCGCCGCGACGGCTTCGACGAGGGGCTCGCGGTGCCCCCGTTCGGCGTCGAGGACGTGTCTGGCCGGTTCCGCCGCCGGTTCGTCGAGAGCTTGCGTGCGCACCCGGGAATCGGTATCGTCGCCGTCGGCACGGGCACCGCAGCCGACGATGCGGACGGTTCACAGGTCGTCGACGACGGCCTGACCGGCCCCGCACCGCGGCTGGTCGACAGCCGCGAGCCGGACGACGGGCTCCCCGTCCCCGTCGGACACGAGTTCCCCCGCGAGACGTACGAGGCGTGCCTGACGGCCGACCAGGTCGAAGCGGTCCACGAGTTCGAGTTCCTCGTCGGGGACCGGGAGGCGTCCACGGGAGCCGACGGCGACGTCGAACGCCGCGCGCTCGTCGTCGAGTCCGACCGCGGGCGGGGCAAGTCGAGCGCGGCGGGCCTCGCTGCGGGCGCGGCGGCCGCCGCGGGGCTCGACGTACTCGTCACCGCACCGAACCGCCGGAACGCCGCGGAGGTGTTCGACCGCGCCCGCGAACTCCTCGCCACGCTCGACGCGGCCGGCGACCACCCCGACGCGGACGGCCACCTCGTCACGACTGCCGGCGGCGCGGTCCGGTACGAACCGCCCCGCGTCGCCGCCGAGTCGGCCGCCGAGCCGGACCTGCTCGTCGTCGACGAGGCGGCCGCGCTCTCGGTTCGACTGCTCGACGAGACGCTCACCGCGGACCGGGTCGCGTACGCCTCCACGGTCCACGGCTACGAGGGCGCGGGGCGTGGCTTCTCGGTGCGCTTCCGCGAGCACCTCGACGACAGCGACCACGACGTGCACGAGTGCCGGCTCGCCGAGCCAATCCGCTACGCCGCGGGCGACCCGGTCGAGGTCTGGTCGTTCGACGCGCTCGGGCTGGACGCCCGGCCGCCGGTGCCCGAGATCGTCGCCGACGCGACGCCCGACTCGGTCAGCTACGAGCGCGTCGACGGCGACGGCCTGCTTGCGGACCCCATCCTGCTCCGGGAGACGTTCGGCCTGCTCGTGCTCGCACACTACCGCACCGAGCCCGACGACCTCGCCCGGCTGCTCGACGCCCCGAACCTGACCGTTCGCGCGCTCACCCACGGGGGCCACGTCGTCAGCGTCGCCCTGCTGGCCCGCGAGGGCGACCTCCCTCCCGAGACCGCGGCCGGGATGTACGAGGGCGACCGCATCCGTGGGAACATGATCCCCGACGTGCTCGTGAGCCAGGTGCGCGACGAGGCCGCCGCCGCGCCCGTGGGCTACCGCGTCGTCCGCATCGCGACCCACCACGCCGTCCGCTCGTCGGGGCTGGGCTCGCGGTTGCTCGACGAGGTGCGAGACGAGTTCGCCGGGAGTGTGGACTGGCTGGGCGTCGCCTACGGCGCGACCGCCCGGCTGCTCCGGTTCTGGGAGCGCAACGACTACGCCGCCGTCCACTACTCCACCACTCGCAACGACGTGAGCGGGCAGTACTCCGTCGTCATGCTCGACCCCTGCTCCGAATCGGGTGGAGCCCTCGCCGACCGCCACGGCGACTGGTTCGCCCGTCGCGTCGGCGGCCAGCTCACCGACTCACTCGACGACGCCGACCCTGACGAGGTGCGCGCCGCGCTCGCGGCCTGCGACGGCGACCTCGCCCTCGACCTCACGGAGCACGAGTGGCGGATGGTCGCGGGCGCTGCCTACGGCACCGGGCTGTTCGACGTGGACCCGGCCCCGTTCCGCGACCTCGTCGTGAAGCACCTCGTCGACCCCGACCACGACGTCAGGCTGACAGACCGACAGGAGCGCGTGCTGGTCGAACGCGCGCTCCAGGCGCGGGACTGGTCGACCGTCGCCGACGACTGCGGCTTCCACTCCGCCGGGCAGTGCATGCGCGCCCTCGGCGACGCGCTCGTCCCGCTCTGTGACGCCTACGGCGGCGACGTGGCCGACGAGGAGCGCGAGCGCCACGGCTGACGGTGGGTAACTTTGGTAACGGTCGGCGCGGAACCTCCAGTATGGAGTGTTCGGAACCGGACTGCGACCGCGAGGCGGCGGTCGAACTCGACATCCCGTGGGACGAGAACCGGGTGGTGTGCCCGCCGCACGCCCGCGTGCTCGGCCGGCAGGACGGCGTCGTCGCCCTCCCGCTCGACGGCAAGGAAGGGGAGTGGCCGTGAGACGCTACACCGTCGTCGCCATCATCACTTCGTCGACGTAGTCGTCGTCGATCCGGTAGTGGTTCTCGCGGACCGCCTCCGTCTCCCAGCCGTGGCCTTCGAGGAACGTGATGGCGGCCTCGTTGGTCGCCGGGACGGAGTTGTAGATCTTCTCGTAGCCGTTCGAGGCAGCCCAGCCCACGCCGCGCTCGAGCAGGTGCGACCCGATGTCGTGCCGGCGGTACTCCCCGAGCACGCCGACGGTCAGCTCGGCGGTGTGGGACAGCTTCTCCAGCTCCGGGGCACGGATGTGGACCCAGCCGACGACGTCGTCGCCGACGGTCGCGACGAAGAACATGCGTGACTCCAGCTCGTTGTGCCGGAGCAGTACCTCCTCGTGGTCGAGCACGTCGGCGACCGACTCGGCGACGATGTAGTCACCACTGCTGGCGACCGCCCGGATGGCCCCGACGAGGCCGGCGAGGTCCTCCTGTCGGGCCTGCCTGATGACGAAGTCGATATCCTCCGACGTGTGCTCCTCGGCGGCGGTCTCGTCCTCGAAGGCGACCTTCAGTTCCCCGTCGTCGTCGGTGAGGTAGCCGTCGCGCTTCAGGATGGCGACGTGGTGGCGGACCGCTCGCGGGTCGAGGTTCAGCGCCCGGTTGAGCGAGTCGCGTTCTACCGTGCCGTGGCTCTCGACGTACTCGTAGATGCGCTCGCGGTCCTCGTGGTCGAAGCTCAGCTTGTCAGTAAGTTTCATGATGGTTGTTACCACGCAGCCAGCCATAATGATTGTTTGGGAGAGTTCCGGGCCCCAAAAGGGGTCAGGCCAGTCCCTTCAGCAGGTCACCGACGACGTAGGCGACCGTCGCGGCGGCCATCCCGACGACGAACATCTCGCCGCCGTTCCAGTACCAGGACCGGCCCGTCACGAGACTTCGACTCGCACCGACGAGGAAGAACGCGATCCCGGTCACCACGATGGAGATGGTGAACGCGGGCTCAAGAGCGAGGATGTACGGCATCAGGGGTGCCCAGCCGGCGACGACGAACGCAAGGAACGTCACGAAGGCCGTGCTCGCCGGCGACTTCCCGCCATCGGCCGGGCCGTCCGAGCCCCCCTCGACCGTCGCCTGGTAGTCCATCTCGGAGCGACGGCTCAGGTAGTTGCTCATCCCCATCGAGAAGCCGTCCGCGAACAGGTTCGCCGCCCCGAGCACGAGGACGATACCGGGGTTCAGCGCGGCGCCTGCGACCCCGGAGACGACGGCGAACGTCGTGACGATGCCGTCGTTCGCGCCGTAGATGACCTCCGCGAGGTACCGGCCGGTGTCATCGACGTCGTCGCCGAGCAGAATCTCGAGCATATGCCGACCGCAACGGTGGCCTGGGATACGAAACTACGGGTCGAGAGAGCGGGTGACCACGGAGCCGGACGTCAGCGCCGGTCCGGCACCGTCGTCAGCAGCTGTGCCACGTCCCGGGCACTGTGCGTGTCGACCAGCACCTCCGCACCGGTCCGGATGGCGAACGAGCAGTCCATCTCGACGCCGTAACACAGCGCGTACAGCTCCAGCCACTCGTTGAAGACGGCCTCCAGCCGCTCGCGCTCGGCCGACGGCAGCTCCGGGCCGCCGGTCCGGCAGTCGGTGAACAGCACGACCGCCGGGCCGACGCCCTCGCGAACGTACTCGGTCGCCCGCGCGTCCGGGTCGGCGGGCGGTTCGAACGACGCCCGCTCGGCCTCGACCCGGCGTTCGAACTCGTCGATGCGTGCGGCGACGGACATCTCAGCCCTGCTCGTACTCGACGCCCTTGCCGCCGCGTGGGTGCTCCCACCTCGTGTCAGCGACGACGGCACAGGTACCGCACTCCACGCAGGGCTGCGTGTCGAGGCTCACGACGCGCTCCTCGCTGCCGTTCGTGCCGACGGTCTCCGAGCGGTAGCAGCCGCCGCCGAAGTCCTCGGCGCTGACCGGGCAGGCAGTGACCGCCATGCCGCTGGCTTCCCACGAGTTGTCGAGCACCTCGATGTGCGGGTTCCCGATGTCGGTGTTGTAGCTCAGGTCGCCGATGCGCTCCTCCAGGCTCGGCGGCTCGACCGTGCTCTCGCCGCTGATCGGTGCGCCCTGCTCCTCCCCGATGAGCGTCGGGATGGTGACGTAGGCCGGCTTGATGTCCGGCAGCATCGACAGCAGGCGCGGCGAGTTGAACGCCTTCTCGACCATCGACTCGGCCGTACCGGTCCGAAGCACCGCGCGGCCGACCGGCGACTTCGCGACCGTCTCCATGACGCTCGCCATCGCCGGATGCTCGCTGATGCCGCTCGTCCAGTCGTAGCTCTTCGGCCGGAGCTTGTCCATCACGCCCTCCTGGTCGAGGAGGGTGGTGTAGCGCTGGCCCGCGGTCTCGCCGGAGCGGCCACGAGCGGTGACGTACGCGTCGGCCGCGAGCGCGCCGGCCGTGACCGCGTGGTTCATCCCCTTGATGATTGGGCCCTGGGCCTGCATCTGCCCGGCGGCGTCGCCGACGAGCAGCAGGCGGTCGCGGTGGGGCTGTTTGAGCGCCACCTTCTTCGAATCGGGAACGAGCTTCGCGGAGTACTCGATCTCGTCGTACTCCTCGGGCAGCCAGTTCGAGAGGTGCGGGTGGGTCAACAGCGCGTCGAGCAGTTCGTGCGTCTCGGCCCGCTCCTCGACGAGACTGTCGAGATGGAACACCGTCCCGATGGAGAGGGTGTCCTGGTTCGTGTACATGAACCCGCCGCCCCGAGCGTCCTGGAACAGGTCGCCCGAGAACAGCCGGGCGACACCCTCGTCCTCGTCGACGTCGAACGTCTCCTGGATGTGGCCGTCGGGGCAGTCGACCACGGCCTTGACGCCCTGGAACCACTCGTCGGGCTCGTCCCAGTCCATCAGGCCGGCTTCGCGGGCGAGCTCCGAGTTGACGCCGTCGGCCGCGATGACCACGTCGGCCTCGATGTCGTCCAGCTCGTCGCAGGTGACGCCGACGATCTCGCCGTTCTCACGGAGCAGGCCGTTGACCCGCACGTCGGTCAGTAGGCCGCCGCCGCTCTCGCGGCACTTCTCGTGGACCCGCTCGGCCATCCACGAGTCCATCTTCCGGCGAAGGACCGAATCGCACCAGAGCGTGTCGTTCTCGTGCAGCGGCGTCAGGTCGTACGTCTTCACGCGGTTCCCCGCGATGTTGTCCATCTTGTAGTCGGTGATGGGGCGCTCCGCGGCCTCCTCGCGGAAGTCGGGGAACAGGTCGTCGACGGTGTACGGCGCGGACTGCTCGGCGTAGATGAGCCCGCCGGAGACGTTCTTCGAACCGGCGTCGACGCCGCGTTCGAGGACGAGCGTCTCGACGCCGTGGTCGGCGAGGCGTGCCGCGGCGGCCGCACCGCCCGGGCCTGCGCCGACGACGACCGCCTCGTAGCGCTCGCGGTCAGTCATCGCCACCACCTCCGGGAGCCGCGGCCTCGGCAAGTGCCTCGCTCACGTCGCCGCTCTTGACGGCGTCGATGAGCCCGGGCAGCACGTCGAACAGGTCCCCCTCGATGAAGTAGTCCGAGAAGTCCCTGATGCGGGCGTCCGGGTCGGTGTTGATGGAGACGATGACGTCCGAGTCGTCCATCCCGACCTTGTGCTGGATCGCGCCGGAGATGCCGGCGGCGATGTAGAGGTCGGGCGCGATGACCTGCCCCGTCTCGCCGATCTGGCGCTCCTCCTTCGTGTACGGCTCGACGTTCGCATCGAACTGGTACGAGCCCGTGACGATGCCCCGGGTGACGCCCACGTCGGCCTCCTCGAAGCAGTTGGCGAGCTCGATGCCGAGCTCCATCCCCTTCGTCGGGTTCGCGCCGATGCCACGACCCATGGCGACGACGACCTCGTTGCCGGTGAGGTCGACGCCCTCGTCGAGCACGTCGTGGTCGGTGACCTCGACGCGGAACCACCCGTCGTCGATGTCGCCGTCCCACTCGACGACCTCTCCCTCGCGGTCGGGGTCCGGGTCCGGAATCTCGAAGCTGCCCGGGATGACCGAGCCGCCCTGCGGATGGAAGTCCCGGTGCGGGTTGTCGATGCAGAGGATGGTCGAGTACTCGAAGCCGGAGAAGTCCGGGCGCTTCATGTGCAGGATGCGCTCGAACGTCTTCGTCGTCCCCGGCTCGCCGGTCTTGACGGGGTTCGATATCTCGGCGTCCTCGATGTACAGGCCGGAGCAGTCCGAGGCAAGCCCGGAGTCGAGCTCGGCCTGCACGAGCGCGGAGAGGTCACGTCCGTTGTTCGTCGCCGGGAACAGGACGTAGCGCGGTTCGTCGTACTCCCGCCAGTCCGCCGGGTCGGGGTTGCCCTCGCCGGGGTCGCCGCCCCACCGCGCCATGTCCGCGAAGATGCGCGTGTAGGGTTTGTGCCGGAAGCGTTCGAGGCGGTCGTCCTCGGCCGTGACAACGACGTCCGCGCCGAGTTCGACGCACTCCTCGGTGTGCGCCTCGACGTCGTCGCCGATGAGTACCGCGACGACCTGCTCCGCCTCGTCGTAGTCCTCGTTGTAGTCGTCCATCAGCTCGCGGGCCTTCCCGAGCATCTCGCGGGAGACGTCGAGCAGGTCGCCCTGCTGCGTCTCGCAGTACACCCACATGTCCCCGTAGGTGCCGTCGTCGATGGCCCGGACGTGGCGCTTGTCGTTCGTCGGGTGGTCGAGGTCGGGGTGGCGCTCCTCGGGGGCCTCGGCCTCGACTGCCTCGCCCTCCTCGTCCTCGTCGCTCTCGCTGAGGTCGTCGATGCGCTTCTGGATGAGGTTCTTCGCGCTGTCCCGGTCCTCGCCCGACTCCTCGGCTTCGAGCAGGGCCTCCAGGTCCTCGACCTCCTCCAGGTCCCTGACGGCGTTGCCGATGTCGGCGACGCTCATCTCCGCGGGGTCGAGCTCGCCGTCGCCGCCGCCCTCGTCACCGTCCTCGCCGAACTTCTCGATGCGGCTCTCGATGAGCTTCACCGCGGCGGTGCGGTTCTCGCCCTCCTGCTCTGCTTCGAGGATGGCCTCCAGCTCGTCGACGTCCTCGATGTCCTTCAGCTCGGGGCCGAGCTCGGCGATGGTGTACTCGCCGGGGTCGAACTCTGACATACTCAGTCACCCCCCGCGAACGGCGTCATCTCCTCGAGCACCTGTTCCATCCCCTCCTCGTCGTCGGGCGTCACCATCGTCGCCTCGCGCTCCGAGGGTGCCTTCGGGATGGGGTCGACCGACGAGACGATGGTCGGCGAGCCGTCCAGTCCGACGAAGTCCGGGTCGAGGTTCAGCTCCTCGTGGTTCCACATCGTGAGGTGGTCCTCGTAGTTCTCCGCTCGCGCCTTCGTCTGTTCGCGCAGGTCCTTCAGCTCGAGGCGGTGCTCCGCGCGGCGGTACGTCGGCTCGAACTCGGGGTCCGTGACGACGACACAGGGCAGCGGTGCCTCGACGGTCTCGATCTCGTCCACGTCGCCCTCGACGAGGCGCTTCGCGCGCACCACGTCGTTCTCCGGCTCGATGTCGAGCGAGATGACGTGCGTGAGGATGGGTCGGTCCAGCCCCCAGCACGTCTGCGGGCCGGTGTGGCCCGTCTCGCCGTCGGCCGTCTTGAAGCCCGCGAACACCACGTCGGGCTCCGTCTCCATGTGCTCCAGCGCGGTGGTCAGCGTGATCGCCGTCGCCCAGGTGTCCGCCGCGGCGAACTCCCGGTCGGACACCAGCACGAGGTCGTCGGCGTAGACGTCGCGCATCCCCTCCTCCAGGATGTTGTCGTAGCCCGGCGGCCCCATGCTGCAGAGCGTGACGTTCCCACCGTGGCGCACCTTCGTCTGGAGTGCGGCACGGAGCGCGAACTTGTCGTTCGGGTTCATCACCGTCGGGGTCTTCCCGCGTTCGAGGTGGCCGTCCTCGTCGAAGGACACCTGACCCTCTCTGAAGTCGGGGACTCCCTTTGTGAGTACTGCTATCTCCATCGGTTCCTATGCACGCCCCTGCCGTCCTGCGTCCACGTCGATGGCGTCCACCGGGCAGACGTCGACACAGAGCATGCAGTCGATGCACTGCGCCTCGTTCGCCGGGTCGGCCTTGATCTCGGACTCGGGGTGTCCCGGGCTGTCCACCCACTCGAACACGTCGACCGGGCAGTCCTCCAGGCACGCGCCGTCGGCGAGACAGATGTCGAAGTCCACCGCGACGTGCGTGCCGTGGATGCCCAGCTGCTCGGGCTCCTCCACCGGCCCCCACACGTCGTGGCCGTTGTGCTCGTCTACGAGTTCGCGGTTCTCCTCGAAGTTCGGGTCAATGGGCATTGTCACCTAGGGACGAAGGCGGCCCGGGTCTTAAATTTACGTTCGGGAAGGTCCCGACGGCGGGGCGGTCGGCGGTCACCAGTAGCCCCCGCGGCGACGCAACACCCTTGATGGAGACGCCACTACCCGACTGTATGGACTTCCAGGCCCTCCTCACCGGCGTCGACCCGGTGCTCGTCGTCGCTCTGGTCCTCCTCGTCGCCGGCATCGTCGGCAGTGCGGTCCCGTCGATGCCCGGGCCGTTGCTCTCGGTCGCCGGTGTGCTCGTCTTCTGGCTCTGGGGCGAGGGCCTCGGCACGGTCGTCGCGGTCGGCCTCGTCGCCGTCGGGCTGTTCGCCGTCGTCGCCGACCTGCTCGCGGACGCTGTCTCAGCCCGCGTCGGCGGTGCGTCCTGGCAGACGACGGCGCTCGCGGGTGTGGTCGGCCTCGCGCTCCTGTTCGTCACCGGTCCGCTGGGCATCCTCGTCGGCGTCGTCGGCACCGTCTTCGCACTGGAGTACTGGGAGACCCAGGACCACCGCCACGCCGCCCGCGCCGCGGTGACGACCAGCCTCGGCATCCTCGCCAGCGCCGTCGTCCAGGTGCTCCTGACGCTGTCGATGCTGCTCGGCTTCGGACTGTCCGTGTTCGTCTGGTAGAAGGGTGGGAGGTGTCAGCGGACTACTCGTGGGCGAAGTACGCCACGGAGCCGTCGTCGCCGTGGGCGTCGACGCGCGCGAACCCGACGCGCTCGAACTGCACCATCGTATCGACCGGCTGGTCGCGGAAGCCGGGCTCGGCGCGGCCCTCGACGACGCCGTCCATCGTCCACAGCTCGACGGGCTCGTTGTCGGCCGCGGGCACCCAGTGCACCACGTCGACGCCCTCCTCGCGCACCGCCGAGATGTCGTCGCCGGTGTACTGGAGCGCGTCGCGGGTGAACCGGAAGCATCCGAGGCCCTTCAGCCAGACGCGCTCCTCGCGCTCGGGCAGGTCCTTCGGTTCGAGCAACACGGCGGAACCGACCGGAATCTCGCGGACGCCACGGTCCTCGTGGTCGGGGTGGACCGGCGGCTCGCCGGCTTCCGGTGCGCCGCCGACGATGCCGAGTTCGGTGCCGTCGCGCACGAGGAACTGCCGGTCCGCCCCGTCGTCGATCAGGTCGCGGTTCTTCGAGTAGACCGACGACATCGCGAGGTCGACGTTCGAGCTCGAGGTGCCGAGTTCGATCATCGACTCGACGATGGCCTCGCCGCGGATGCCCCGCCGTCGGAGGCTCTTGATGGTCGGGGCGCGCGGGTCGTCCCAGCCGTCGAGCTCGCCCGCGTCGATGAGCTCCTTGAGGGTCGAGGTGGACATCTTCACGTCGTAGGCGTCGACCTGGACGTGGCCCCAGTGGACGACCTCGGGGTACTCCCAGCCGAAGTAGTCGTAGACGAACCGCTGGCGCTTCGCCGAGTCCTGCAGGTCGATGCCGCGGATGATGTGCGTGATGCCGACGAGGTGGTCGTCGATGCCCGACTGGAAGTCGAGCATCGGCCAGCAGCGGTAGTCCGCCGCCTCCTCGCGCGGGTGTGGCGTGTCTATCATCCGGAACGCCACCCAGTCCCTGAGTGCAGGATTCTTGTGCTCGATGTCGGTCTTCACGCGGAGCACCATCTCGCCCGAACTGTACTCGCCGGCGACCATGTCCTCGAACTCCGCCATGGTCGTCTCGGCGTCCTTCTCGCGGTGCGGGCAGGCCTCCCCGCTGTTCTTCATGTCGGAGAACTCGCCCTGCGGGCACGAGCAGGTGTACGCCCCACCCATCTCGATCAGCTCGCGAGCGTGCTCGTAGTACGTCTCCATCCGGTCGCTCGCCTTCAGGACCTCGTCGGGGTCGAAGCCGAGGTACTCGATATCCTCCAGAATCCCGTCGTAGGCGTCGAGGTCCGGGCGCTTCGTCTCGGGGTCGGTGTCGTCGAAACGGACGCAGAACCAGCCGTCGTAGTGCTCCCTGTACGTGCCGATGACGGCCGGCATCCGGGCGTGGCCGACGTGCCACGGGCCGTTCGGGTTCGGCGCACAGCGCATCCGTATCCCGTCGTACTCGTCGGCGTTAGGCAGGTCCGGCAGCGTGTGCTCCTCGCCCTCGTCCTCGCTGTCCAGCTCCGCCAGCAGGTCGGGCGCGAGCTCGCCGAGCCGCTCGCGCTTCTCGTCGTGGCTCATCTGGTTGACGCGGCCACAGACGCCGCCGACCACGCCCGGCACCTCGTCGCCGTGCTCGCGGAAGGCGGGGTTCTCGCCCATCAGCGGGCCCATCACCGCGCCGACGGCGGCGTCGCTCTCGTGTTTGATTGCGTTGAACAGGGCGTGCTTCTCGGCCTCTCGCTCGACCTGCTCGCGTAGCGAATCGTCCATTGACGTGGCGTACAGCCGGAACCGTCAAAACAGTCGTGATGTTCGTCGCCGGGAACGGCAGTTTCGGAAGAACCGAGGACGATGCGATTCTGACCAGCCGGGTGGCGCGCGGCTGTCTCGGAATCGCGGCGCGATTCCGATGGCCAGTGAGAGCTTGCTCTCGCAGTGGATGAGCGAGGGAGCCTGCGACCGAGCGAAGTGGCTGGGGAGGTGTGAGGTGCGGTGCGGTCGCGGTGGGTGGGACTGAAAGGGGCGAGACGCTCGGGGCTCGCTGGCTGTTCGTGGGTCCAGGGTACTCGACAACACGAGAACGAACGGGAACTGGCGAGTCACTCACAGGGACACGAACACCGTTCCAAGAAGACAGCCGCCCCGGCGTGCTCCACCCACCGTGGAGCCAACCACCGCACCACATCTACCGGTCGCACCGCAGAACGCCACTATCGTACCGCAGTCGTTGCCTCCGTACCGCACCGCGACCGCAGACCGCACCGCGATCCGCACGTGATGACCGGCGCGTCGCCGGTCGACCACCCAGATTCGGAGTGCCGGTCGGGAAGCCGGCACAGCCACGGACACAGGTCGTCGCGGACCCAGCTCCTCACTCCGTCGCGGACTCGGGGAACCGACGCGTGTTGAACACGCGCTGGGCGACGAGGGCGTCGGACATCTCGCCGGCGCGCCACTGCGCGACCCACGAGGCCTCGACGTGGTACTCCTGGGCCTGCTCGGGGAACCGGTCGGCGATGCTCGCCTCCAGTCGGCTCGACGGGCCACCGCTGTCGATGATGAGCCCGTACGAGGAGATGACCTGACCGATCTCCTCGCGGGACTCCGCGCGGTCGCCCGCACTGGACTCGTACTCCAGGTCGACGACCTCGTCGTCGAACGTCATGCTCGTCACCGTCAAGCCGTGGGTCTCCTCGAGTATCCAGCGCAGTTCGCCGAGGGTGCCCTCGCCGTCCTGGTTCGGTTCGGACTTCTGTACCTGGTTGCCGCCGAGGCACCCGGCGAGTCCCGCCAGGGCCGCGGCCCCACCCGCGAGGACGCTCCGTCGCGTCGTCATGCTGTCCTGTGGCATAACTACGGGTTGAGAGGGAGACCCACTAAAACCGCGGAGGGTTTCGCCCCACGATACGGGGTTCGACTCAGGAACTGAGTCGTCCGTGGCTCGTCAGTAGCCGCGCTCTATCAGGTAATCCGCGATATCGCACAGCAGGTCGCGCGCCTCGTTGTCCGGGAGGACCTCGAGCCGGGACTTGCCGCGTTCGACGAGGTCGCGCGCGGTCTGGTTCGCGTACTCGATGCTGCCGGCCTCCTCGAGCGTCGCCACCGCGTCGTCGATCTCGGTCTCTGTGACCGCCTCGACGCTGTCGGTGTCGACCAGTCCGTCGACGTCGACACCCTGCTCGCGGGCGTGGACCGTCATGAGCGTCTGCTTGTTCTCGACGAGGTCCGAGCCGCGCTGCTTGCCGAGCTGGTCCGAGGGGACGGTGAGGTCGAGCACGTCGTCCTGAATCTGGAACGCGCGCCCGACGTCGAGGCCGTAGCCGTACAGCGCGTCGACGACCTCGTCGTCCGCCGAGAGCAGCTCGCCGGCGATGGCCGCGGACGCCGCGTACAGCACGGCCGTCTTCTGCTCGATCATCTCGAGGTACTCGTCGGGGTCGACGTCGCGTCGCGTCTCGAAGGAGACGTCGAGGCTCTGACCCTCGCAGATCTTCGTGCAGGTCGACGCGAGCGTGTCGGTGGCCGCGACGACCCGTTCGGGCGGGGCGTCGGTCTCGACCATGATCTCGAACGCCTTCGAGTACAGCGTGTCGCCCGCGAGGATGGCCGTCTCGAGGTCGTACTCCTTGTGGACCGCCGGCACGCCGCGCCGGAGGTCGTCGTCGTCCATGATGTCGTCGTGGATCAGCGTGAACGACTGGATGACCTCGACGCTGACGGCGGCGGCCATGAGGTCGACGGGCTCGTCCGTCAAGGACTGGAACTCCCGGTAGTCCGCCGACATCGGCTCCACGTCGGTCAGCGCCTCGCCGACGACGAGCAGCACCGTGGGCCGGAGCCGCTTCCCGCCCGCGTCCAGCAGGTAGCGAGACGCCTCGTACAGCCGCCTGGGCGACTTGATGGGCAGCTCTTCGGTGATGGCCTGGTTGACGAGCTCGCGTCGCTGGCCCACCGCGTCGAGCACCGTCTGTTCTCGCGTCTGCGGGTCTGTCATGCTGTCACTCGGTCAGCTGGATGAGGTTGCCGTTGCGGGTGACGTGGAGGTCGCGGCCCATCTTGTACCCCTCGCTCTCCGCGAGATTGACGTAGCCGCTGAAGCCGCTCATGTCCTGGTGGGCCGGGATGACGTTCTGGGGCTGGAGCGCCTGGAGCATCTGGTAGTGGCCCTCCCGGTTCAGGTGGCCGGAGACGTGGATGTCCGAGTAGATGCGAGCGCCCTGCATCCCGAGCAGGCGCTCGGACTGGTAGCGCTGGCCCTCGTTCGTCGGCTCCGGGATGACCCGGGCCGAGAAGATGACCTTGTCGCCGTCCTCTAACTCGTAGGGGGTCTCGCCGCGACCCATCCGGGTGAGCATCGCGCGCGGCTCGCCTTGGTGGCCCGTGACGATGGGCAGGAAGTTGCCCTTCCCCTCCTTCATGACCCGCTTGAACGTCCGGTCGACGGACTTCCGGTGGCCGAACATCCCGAGGTCGCCCGGGAAGTCGACGAAGCCGAGTCGCTCGGCGGTGCCGGAGTACTTCTCCATCGAGCGCCCGAGAAGCACCGGCTGACGGCCGATGTCCCGGGCGAACTCGACGAGGGACTTCACGCGGGCGATGTGGCTGGAGAACGTGGTGGCGACGATGCCGCCCGAGTAGTCCTCCAGCGAGTACATCACGTCCTTGAGGTGCCGCCGTGCGACGGACTCACTCGGTGTGCGTCCCTGCTTGTTCGCGTTCGTACAGTCCTCGATGTAACAGAGGACGCCCTCGCCCTCGCGACCGATCTCGCGGAACCGCTTCATGTCGATGGGGTCGCCGATGACCGGCGTGTGGTCCATCCGCTTGTCCAGCCCGTAGACGACCGCGCCCTCGGGCGTGTGCAGGACCGGGTTGATGGCGTCGATGATGGAGTGTGTGACGTTGACGAACTCGAGCTCGACCTGCCCGGAGTCGCCGATGGTCATCGTCTCGCCGGCGTCCATCTTCACGAGGTCGTTCTCGACCCCGAACTTCTGCTCGCTCTCGACCTGCTGCTTGACGAGCTCGATGGTGAACGGCGTCGCCACGACGGGCGCGTCGTACCGGTGGGCCAGCTTCGAGATGGCCCCGATGTGGTCGAGGTGGCCGTGGGTGGGCACGATGGCCTGCACGTCCCCCTCGAGTTCGCTCATGATCCGGTCGTCCGGGATGGCCCCCATGTCGATGAGGTCCAGGCTGTGCATCTTCTCGGTCTCGACGTTGTCGTGGATGAGAACCTGCGAGAGGTTCAGACCCATGTCGAAGACGACGACGTCGTCACCGGCTCGGACGGCAGTCATCTGCCGGCCGACTTCCTCGTATCCGCCGATTGTTGCGATTTCGATTTCCATGGTTGTGTAGCACCGAAATGCCGCGTCTCGGTATATGCAAACTCCCCCGGAGAACGGAACGCTACGCCCCGGCGTCTTACAGCGCGTCGGCGCACATCCCGCTATGTGGGCGCGGGCGGTGCCGGAGTCGCCGGCAGCGTCGCGACCACA
Organism: Haloarchaeobius litoreus; assembly: GCF_024495425.1. Lineage (NCBI taxonomy): Archaea > Methanobacteriati > Methanobacteriota > Halobacteria > Halobacteriales > Halorubellaceae > Haloarchaeobius > Haloarchaeobius litoreus. The sequence continues at coordinate 1,102,136 of NZ_JANHJR010000001.1, forward strand.
CTTACCCGCGGGGTCTGTTAACCGACCCTTCTCGGTCCGAGGTTAAAAGCACGTGGGTTACGCGGCGACGACGACCCTCGAAGCACGCCGCGGGACGCTGGCACGGCAGCCGGCCGCCGGGTCGACGGCGTCCCGCGGGAACGCAGTGTGTGAACGGTCCACAGGTTTAACTTTCACTGCACCCAACCCGACGTATGGCGTCGTGCTCGTTCTGTGGTCGTGAGGTCGAGGGGATGCCGTACTCCTGCAACGAGTGCGGCGAGACCCTCTGTGGCCGCCACCGACTCCCCGAACGGCACGACTGCAGCGGTCTCGCACTGGTCGCGGAACGGGCCGACGACCAGACGACGTTCATCGGACGGTCCGACGACCACGACGAGCGCGGGGTCGTCGGCCGGACGCTCGACGCGATGCTGTCACCGCTTCGCCGACTCCGTCGACTGCGCCGGTAACCCGACATTTCCGCTCGCGAGAAGCGGTCCCTCACCCGTGACGGCAGTTCAGTCCACGGTCGTCCCCGGTGCCTCGCCGTCGAGGAACGCGGACAGGCCGTCCAGCCCGAACACGCTCGCGGGGGTCGGCAGGTCCAGCAGCGTCCGTACCTTCCCGGCCATCCCGCCGGAGACGTCTGTCGACTCCGCCCCGCCGAGCGCGCCGGCCGCGTCCTCGAACCGCTCGATTCTGTCGATCACGTCGCCGTCCTCGTCGAGCACGCCCGGCACCGTCGAGCAGAGGCCGACCCGGTCGGCGTCGAGGCTGCGTGCGAGCGAGGTGACGATCTCGTCGCCCGACAGCACCGTCACCCCCTCGCCCGCGTGAGCGACCACGTCGCCGTGGAGCACCGGCACGAACCCCTCGGCCCGGAGCGTCGCGACCTGCCCGGCCGGCAGCGTGAGCTCGCCCGACGAATCCCGACTCGCAGCCGACAGCGGATGGACGGGCACCGCGGGTACGTCGCGGTCGTGAAGTCGTCGCAGCACCAGTCCGTTCAGCGCCTTCATCGCCGAGTGGATCTCGGTGACGCCCCCGATGTCGTGGGTCCCGGCGGTCGTGCTGACGCCGTACCGCTCGGCGTTGTGGTGGCCGAAGCTCCCGCCGCCGTGGACCACGACCAGGTCGTCGGCGGCACGGGCCACCGCGTCGGCCGCCCGGTCGAGCGCCTCGCCATCGACCGTCTCGGCGCGGTCCTTGTCCGTGATGACCGAGCCGCCGAGCTTGAGGACGGTCGTCACGAGACCACCACCCCGTCGCGGGCGAGCTCGGCACGGAACACCGCCTCGCAGGCCTGCGAGTACGACAGCGCCGTCTCCGTCGCGGAGGAGTCGTCGAGCGCGACGATACAGCCGCCGCCGCCCGCCCCGGTCAGCTTCGCGCCGTAGGCACCGGCCTCCCGGGCGGTCCACACCATCTCGTCCAGCGAGCGCGAGGAGACGCCCAGCGCCTCCAGCAGCCCGTGGTCGAAGTCCATCAGCCGTCCGAGCTCGTCGAGCGAGGGACCCTCTTCGGTCAGGACGGCCTCACCACGGCGGACGATATCGCCGATGGCAGTGACGGTGTCCGCCGCGAACTCGTACCGTTCGCGCAGCTCCCGGACCCCCGCGACCAGCTCGCCCGTGTTGCCGGAGCCCCCGTCGAACCCGATGACGAACGGGAGGTCCGGCGCGTCGAGCGTCCGGCAGTCGTCGCCCTCGACGCGGACCGCACCGCCCATCGTCGAGCAGAACGTGTCCGCCCGCGACGCCTGCCCGTCCTGTACGTCCAGCTCGACCTGATAGGCGCGATCCGCGACCTCGCGAGGGTCCAGCTCGACACCCAGCTCCGCCGCCGTCGCCGCGATGGTCGCGACGACGACCGCCGCCGACGACCCGAGACCGGCCCCCAGCGGGATGTCGCTCTCGACGGTGACGTCGAACCCCGTGTCCGGCGCGCCGCAGGCGTCTCTGGCCTGTTCGACCGCGCCGTCGACGTACTCTGTCGCCGCCTCGAGCAGCTCGGTCGGGACCTCCACGCCGAGTTCGTCCGTCGCCGCGCCGTACTCGACGGTGAACCCCTCGATCTCGAGGTCCTGTGCGTCGACGCGCAGCGTGGCGTCCGCCCGCTCTTCGACCCTGACGGTCGCCCGCCGCTCGACCGCACACGGGACCGCCGGCTCGCCGTAGACGACCGCGTGCTCCCCGAACAGATACACCTTCCCTGGGGCGCTTGCCGTGACCATACCGACTCTCTCCCCGCCACTCGTATGAGTGTTGTCGATTCGTACCTACCCAGTGGGCCAGAACCTTCCTAAGTCGTCCCGCCGTCTCTCCGACAATCGCGTGAACCGTCTCCTCGTCGCCCACGTGGCCAGTATGCTGTTCTCGGCCGTCGTCGCGGTGACCATCGCGGTCATCGTCCGCCGACGGGACGACGCAACCCGGGGTGGCCGCTGGTTCGTGGTCTCGCTCCTCGGAATCGCGTTCTGGACGACGACGCAGGCGGCGTCAACTGTCGCCGCGTCCGAGGCCGCCTCCGTCGCCTGGCTGAAGCTGACGTTCGTCGGCTCCGCCGTCGCCGGCGTCGCCCTCCTGCTCTTCACCCTCTCGTACACCGGGCGAGATCACCTGGTCACGCCTGGGCTGGTCGGGGCGCTCGCCGTCGAACCGCTGGTCGCGCTCGGACTCGTGTTCACGACCGAGCGACACGGGCTCGTCCACGAGTCGATCGGACTCGACCCCGCGACCGGTCGACTGCTCGTCGTCGAGCACGCCGCCTGGTTCTACGTCCACCTCGCCTACATGTCCGTCCTGCTGGCGGTCACCACCGCGCTCCTCCTGCAGCTGAGCTACCGGGCCCGGAACCTCTACCGCGGGCAGGCCGTCGCCATCCTCGTCGCGCTCGTGCTCCCCTGGGCGGGGACGTTCGTCGACGGCATCCTCTCGCCGCGGTTCACCGTCACCGAGCCCTCCTTCGCGCTCAGCGTCGTCGCGCTCTGGGTCGGCCTGTTCCGGTACGACCTCGTCGAGGTACCGCCGGTCGCCCGCTCGCAGGTCCTTGAGACGCTCTCCGAGGGCGTCCTCGTCGTGAACGAGCGTGGCCAGCTGATAGACAGCAACCCCGCGGCTGAGCGTCTGCTCGACATTGACGAGACCGTGGTCGGCGAACCGGTCGCGGAGGCGCTCTCGGCGCACCCCGCGCTACGATGTGCGGTCGAGGCCGAGACGCCCCCCGAGGAGCCGGTGTCCGTCGAGACAGGGGACGGTCGCAGCTACGTGGAGGTCGAACGAGCCGACCTCGGCAGCCGGGCGGGGGCGGTCTCCCTCCTCCAGGACGTGACCGACCGCATCGAACACGAACGAGAGCTCGAACGGCAGAACGAACGCCTCGACCAGTTCGCGCGCGTCGTCAGCCACGACCTCCGCAACCCCCTGAACGTCGCCGACGGCTACGTCGAACTGCTCGCAGACCACGTCGATGACGAGGAGGGAACCGCCTACATCGAGGAGGTCCGGACCAGCCACGAGCGCATGGACCGCATCGTCGAAGACGTGCTCGCCCTCGCACGCGACGGCGAGGCCGTCGACGACCCGTCGCCCGTCCCCGTCGAGAGCGTCGTGACCGACGCCTGGGCGCAGGTCGATACCGCGGACGCAACACTCGTCTGCGACCTCGACCGCACCGTGTCCGGCGACCGCAGCCAGCTCCAGCGGAGCTTCGAGAACCTGTTCCGCAACGCCGTGGAACACGGCGGTCGTTCCGTCACCGTCACCGTCGACGCGATCGACGACGGCGACGGCTTCTTCGTCGCGGACGACGGCCACGGTATCCCACCCGAGGAGCGCGAGCAGGTCGTCGAATCCGGCTACTCGAGCAGTGACAGCGGCACCGGTCTCGGACTCTCCATCGTCGACAGCGTCGTCCGCGCCCACGGCTGGACGCTCACCGTTGGCGAGTCCGACGCCGGCGGCGCACGCTTCGAGGTCCGGAACGTCGAGTTCGTCGCCCCGACGGCCGAACGCGCCACGTAGCTGTCGCTCCGCGCCGGTGGTAAACGGGAAAAACCAGCCAGTTCAGATACCGCTCTCGAAGTCGTCCAGGGAGTACGTCGGCTCGGCACCGCGGCGGTCGAGCGTCTCGTTGGCGAGCAGCCAGTAGACGACCGACAGCGCCTTGCGCCCCTTGTTGTTCGTCGGGACGACGAGGTCGACGTTGCTCGTCTGGTTGTTCGAGTCGCACATCGCGATGACCGGGATGCCGACCGTGATGGCCTCCTTGACGGCCTGTGCGTCACCGATGGGGTCGGTGACGACCACGACGTCCGGCTCGATGTAGCCGTCGTACTTCGGGTTCGTCAGCGTGCCGGGGATGAACCGACCCGTCCGGGCGCGCGCGCCGACCGCGTCGGCGAACTTCTCGGCCGGGAACCGACCGTACTGGCGCGAGGACGTGACGAGGATCTGCTCGGGACTGTAGTTCGCGAGGAAGTCCGCAGCCGTGCGGATGCGGCTGTCGGTCATCCCGACGTCGAGGACGTACAGGCCGTCGGTCCGGACGCGGTGGATGAACCGCTCCATGTCCTTGGTCTTCTGCTGGGTACCGATGTGGACACCGGCACCGAGGTAGTCCTCGACGGGGATGAGCAGGTCGGCCTCGTCGTCGGCCATGACGTCCTCGTCGAGCGCGGACTCCTCCTCCTCTGGTTCGGCCTCGGCCTCGACGGCCTCGGCGTCCTGTTCCTCGGCGGGCGCGGCGTCCTCGACGGGTTCCTCGTCGGCCGCCTCGTCGGCGGCGTCGAGGTCCACGTCGGAGTCGGACGCGTCGAGCCCCTCCTGTTCGGGTTCCTGGTCTGTCATAGTGCGTCGTCTGCGATTCGGATGAGTTCGTTCAGCTTGGCGGTTCGCTCGCCACCGACCGCGCCCGTCTTGATGAACGGCGCGTCGGTCGCGACGGCGAGGTGTGCGATGGTCGTGTCCTCGGTCTCGCCCGAGCGGTGGGAGATGACCGGGTCGTAGCCGTTCTTCACGGCGAGTTCGACCGCGTCGAACGCGTCAGTCAGCGTCCCGATCTGGTTCGGCTTGATGAGGATGCTGTTGCCGGCACCGAGCTCGATGCCGGTCGAGAGCCGCTCCGTGTTGGTGACGAACAGGTCGTCCCCACAGACGAGCGTGCGGTGACCCACGCGGTCGGTCAGCGTCGCGTAGCTCTCGTAGTCGTCCTCGTCGAGGGGGTCCTCGACGTAGACGAGGTCGTACTCGTCGACGAGTCCCGCGATGTAGTCGATCTGCTCTGCGGTCGTCCGCTCGTCGTCGCCGTAGCGGTACACCTCGTCGTCGGCGTCGTACAGCTCCGCGGCGGCCACGTCGAGGCCGAAGCCGACCTCGAAGCCGACCTCGTCCTCGACGAGCGCCGTCGCCTCCTCGACGACCTCGAACGCCTCGGCGTCGTCGATGGACGGCGCCCAGGCACCCTCGTCACCCTTGCCGCAGGCGACGCCGCGCTCGTCGAGCAGGTCCGCGACGGCCTCGTGGACCGCCGCGTTCGCGAACACCGCATCAGCGACGTTCGGCGCGCCGACCGGTGCCGCGAGGAACTCCTGGATGTGGGTCGCGTCGGCCGCGTGTTCGCCGCCGCCGACGACGTTGCCCAGCGGAATCGGGAAGTTCTCGCCGCGGAACGCACCGCCGAGGTGCTGGAACAGCGGCGCGCCGAGCACGTCCGCACCGGCCTTCGCCGCCGCCATCGAGATGGCGACCGCGCTGTTCGCGCCGATGCCGGAGAAGTCGTCGGTGCCGTCGGCCGCGTGGAGTGCGGCGTCGACCTCGCGCTGGTTCCCGGCGTACACCTGGCCGACGAGACGCGGGAACGCATCTTCGCGCGCGTTCGCGATGGCCTCGCCCGGTGGGAGCTCGACCGCCTCGTACTCGCCGGTGCTCGCACCCGACGGCGCAGCCGCACGGCCGAAGCCACCGCTCTCGGTGAGCACGTCGGCCTCGACGGTGGGGTTGCCACGGGAGTCGAGCACACGCCGGAGTCGGACGTCGCTGACGAGCGTCATTCCTGTCCTCGTTTGACCGTGAACGGAAGCGCGTCCGCGTCGTACTCCTCCGCGGCGACGAGGATCGGCTCCGTCTGGTCCGTCTCGATGAGGACCGGCGCACCGTAGGACACCTGCAGCGCTCGCGCGCCGAGGATGCGTGCCTTCTCGTACCGGTTGTATCGTTGTCGGGGCATTACTGGTAGGGGCTCACGATGTCGACGAGGTCCTTGTGCGAGACGAGCATGCGACGACAGCAGTAGCGGTCGACGCCCAGCTCGTCGAGCACCTCCTCGGGGTCCTCGTCGTCCTCTCGGGTCCGTGCTTTGAACTCCTCCCAGTGCTCGCCGACGACGTTACCGCACGTGAAACACCGGACTGGTACCATCATGGTTGAATCACCTTAGCGGTAGGACTTCTGGTAGCGGGCCCGAGCGCCGGGGCCGCCCCACTTCTTGGGTTCGGACTGGCGGACGTCGTTGACCAGCAGCGAGCGGTCGAACTCCATGTACGCGTCGCGGAGTTCGGCGTCGCCGGAGTGCTGGACGAGGCCACGGGCGATCGCGGTGCGCACCGCGTCGGCCTGGCCGGTGATGCCGCCACCGGAGACCTCGACGTCGACGTCCACGTCGTCGCGGACGTCGTCGACGATGCGGAACGGCTCCAGCATCTTGAGCCGGGAGATCTCGGGTTCGACGAGCTCGACCGGCTTGGAGTTGATTCGAACGCGACCCTCGCCTTCTTTGACGGTCGCGCGGGCGATGGCCGTCTTCTTCTTGCCTGATGTGTTCGTTACCATGTGACGTTTGCACCCAGTTCAGCCGAGACCTCGCCCAGCTGGACGAACTTGATGTTCGAGAGCCGATCCAGCGACGTGCCGTCGAGCACCTCGCCGTCCTCGTCGTACGGGTTACCGAGGTAGACGCGGACGCCCTCGAACGCCTCGCGGCCGGCCGTCGTCTTGTACGGCATCATACCGCGGATGGACCGCTTGAAGATGCGGTCCGGGCGCTTCGGGTAGTACGGGCCGCTGTCGGAGCCGACCTCGACACGCTTCCGGTAGGTCGACATGATGTCGTCCTCCGAACCCGTGATGATGGCCTCTTCGGCGTTGACGACCGCGATGGTCTCGCCGTCGAGGGCGCGCTCTGCGACCAGGGACGCGACGCGACCGAGGATACAGTCGCTGGCGTCCACGATGACGTCTGCGTCGAACTCTGCGAGACTCATCGGATCACCCGGACGTTCGAGCCGTTGGGGTTCTGTTCGATTGCCTGTTCCAGTTCGAGCGATTCGCCGACCTGGTCGATCTTGGTCTCCGCGGACGACGAGAAGTCGACCGCCGCGACGGTGACCGACTTCGAGAGGGCACCCGAACCGAGCACCTTGCCCGGCACGATGACCGTCTCGTCTTCCTGTGCGTATCGCTCGATCCGACCGAGATTGACCTCCGCGTGCGTGCGGCGGGGCTTCTCGAGTCGGGTTGCTACGTCGCTCCAGACGTCAGCGTCCGTTTCTCTGGACACCGACTTCAGCTCGGCGATGAGACTGCTGAGCCGTGGGTTTGTCTTACTCATGACTTTCCTCCTGCTAGTTTCGGTAGAAGTGGATGCAGGGAGCAGGATTCGAACCTGCGGACCCCTATGGGACAGCGCCCTGAACGCTGCGCCGTTGGCCAGACTTGGCTATCCCTGCTCGCACCCTTGCGGGTACACATCCCTTCTGTGCCCCCCTTCAAACCACTTTCGGTTGTCGACCACGAGTCGGGGACGGGAGCGTCGTCGCTCCGCGTGCGAGACCACGTGGTCTCGCCCCCGCGTGCAGCCGTCAGGGTGTGGTTGGAAGAGGTCATGTTCTTACAACGATACCGCGTCTTCGAGCTCGACCGCCCGCGACTCGATTGAGTCGGTGGCGCGGTTGACGAGCTCCTCGACCGTCATCGACCCGTCCGTCTCGACGTGGAACACGAACGCCTTCTCGACGTCGTGCACCGCGACCTCCTTCCCGGGGAACTTCTGGGTGAGGTCGTTGTCGAACTCGGCCGTGTCGACGAGTTCGCCGTCGATCTCGACGACGCCTCGCACGATGTTCGGTTCGCTCTCCTCGAACTCGTCGGCGTCGCCGACGACCTCCACGCGCTGGAGGTGCCGGTAGCCGACCGAGACGCCGCCCTGATGCTTGGCGTGTGCCTTGCCGGTTTCGAGGACCGCGTCGGCTTCGAGTTCGAGACGCTGGCCGTCCTTCAGCTCGATGATGGGGACGTTCTGGTCCGCGGGCTGGACCATCTCGTCCGCGCTGACGAGGTCGCCCGAGTACGCCGTCGCCGGGCCCTCCACGTCGATGGAGAGCGTGACGACGTCGTCCTCGGTGAACTCGTTCGGCGGGGTCGTGAGCGGCACGAGCCCCAGACGGAGCGCGATCTGCTCGTCGAACATCACCGACGAGTTCTCGATGACGCGCACCTCGTCGATGGCGAGGGTGGGCACGTCGGCGATCATCGTCCGCCGGATGCCGTTCGCGAACGCGGGGGTCACCCCGCGAACGAGGAACAGCGCCTTCCGGTCGCCGCGTTCGACGAACTCGACCTCGTAGTCCTCGTCCATGGCTCAGAACCCGCCCTTGCCCTTCGGTGCTCGGGACCCGTCGTGCGGGATCGGTGTGACGTCCTCGATGCGGCCGATCTCGAAGTCCTCACGTGCGAGTGCGCGAATCGCCGCCTGCGCACCCGGTCCGGGGGACTTCTGCAGGTTGCCACCGGGGCCACGCACGCGAACGTGCAGGCCCTCGATGCCAGCCGCGCGGATCTCGTCCGCGATGGACTCGACCATCTGCATCGCCGCATAGGGCGACGCCTCGTCGCGGTTCTGCTTGACAGCAGTCCCGCCGGAGGACTTCGCGATGGTCTCCGCGCCGGTCAGGTCCGTGACCGTCATGACGGTGTTGTTGAACGATGCGTGTACGTGGGCGACGCCCCACTTGTCCTCTTCTTGTTCTGCCATGTTACTGACCCTCCGCACGCTCGGGGTGCAGGTCGTCCACGAGCGGACTGTTCTCGTCGAACGCGATGCTGTCCTCCTCGGATACCTCGACCGTGTACGAGGGCACGCGGACGCGTGCGCCCTCGACGGTGATGTGTCCGTGGACGATGAACTGCCGCGCCTGGCTGGTCGTGTTGGCCAGCCCCTTGCGGTAGGCCACCGTCTGGAGACGGCGTTCGAGGATGTCCGAGATCTCGAGGGACAGGACCTGGTCGAGTCGGTCCTCCTCGTTGAGGATGCCGATGCGCTTCAGTCGCGTGAGGAAGTCGCCGCCGGCGGTGGCGACGTCGTCCTCGGACTGGGTCTGGCCGAGCAGGTCACGGGCCTCGCGACGGTAGTCGCGCAGCTCGGACTGTGCTCGCCAGAGCTCCTCCTTGTTCTTCAGGCCGTAGCGCTCGACGAGGCTGTGTTCCTCGGAGATGCGCTCGCCCTGCCACGGGTGGTTCGGCGTCTCGTAGGACTTCGTGTTGCTACCGAGCGCCATTACTCGTCACCCTCCTCGGCGGCCTCCTCGGCCTCCTGCTCACGGATCTCCTCGACGTTGACGCCGATGGTCCCCTCGGTACGACCGGTGGACTTCGTGCGCTGGCCGCGCACCTTCTGTCCCTTCTTGTGCCGGACGCCCCGGTAGGAGCTGATCATCTTCATCCGGTTGATGTCGTAGCGCCGGGACATCTGGAGCTCGTTGCCGACCTCGTGGGTGGTCTCGCCGGTGTAGAAGTCGTTCTGGCGGTTGGTGAGCCAGGTCGGGACTTCGTCGGCGTACTCCTCTACTTTCTCGACGACGGCGTCGATCGCGTCGTCGTCCAGACGGCCGAACGTGGCCGTCCGGTCGACGCCCGCCTTGTCGGCGATGATACGCGCCGTGCGTCGGCCGATGCCGTTCATCTCGATGAGCGAGCGTTCGACGGACTTCGTCCCATCGAGGTCTGTCTGCCCGATGCGGACGAAGTACTGAAGGTCTTCGTCGTCTTGCTCGTCCTGTGGTTCTTCTGCACTCATGTGTGGTGGTGTGCGAAGTGCGCGCTGCACTTCTGGTTGGATGGTCACACCGTGCCCAAAAGCCGGTGTGAAGGTCCGACGTCGTGGCTGGGATTCGAACCCAGGAGGCTTGACGCCACAGAGTTAGCAACCCTGCGCCTTGGGCCAGGCTTGGCTACCACGACTCGCGTGTGTTATCTTCGCCCTCTCGGACTCGGGACCGATGCCCCTACAGCGTAGTGCGTCCCAACCTTTCCCGGTACACTACTTAAGCCCAACGGAACGCACCCGTGGTGAGGAGCGGTCGCATGCTGGCGATTCTCCCCGGGGAACGGCGTTGGGACGTCAGTCGACCGAGCCGTAGCCGTCCTCGACCCCGCCGTCGTAGGCGGGTTGGGGGTCGGTGGCGTCGGTGCCATCATCCCCTCCATCGTCGTCCGGAGCGTCGACGTACTCGTCGTTGACCTCCCACTCGCCGTCGCCGTTCCGGACCATGTACTCGCCGTAGAAGGGGACGCGGTTGGCGACCGTCTCGCGGAACGTCTCGCGGATCTCGGCCTTCGTCATCTCGCCCATCGACCGCAGGTCGTCGTTCCGGTTGAGACAGCCCTTCAGGTAGCCGTCGTGGGTCACCCGCACCCGATGGCAGTTCGCACAGAACGTCGGGTTCTCGACGGGGTCGACGATCTCGACCATGCCGCCGGTCGTCCCGTCGACCTCGCCTGCCGACGCGCCGCCCGTGCCGTCCGTGCCGCCCGCGCCGCCAGCATCGCTCTCGCCGGCCTCGCCGCCCGCGCCGCCGTCACCGTCCTCGTCTCGAATCCAGTAGCGCTTGCGGTCGTGCATCTCGCGGTGCTCGACCCTGTCGGCGCGCTCGGCCAGCCAGTCGTGGACGCGGTCGATGTCGATTGCCCACTCGGGCTTGCCGACGAGTTCCGGCATGTACTCGATGAGTTGCAGCTGGATCCCGTCGTTCTCGGCGACGTGGTCGACCATCTCGGGGACGTAGCCCGCGGTCTTCTCGAAGACGACCATGTTGAGCTTCACCGGCGCGAGCCCGGCGTCGAGGGCGGCCTCGACCCCTTCGAGCACGCGGTCGTACGCGCCGGACTGCGTGACGGCGGCGAACTGCTCGGGGTCGAGCGCGTCCTGCGAGACGTTCACCCGCGAGAGCCCGGCGTCGACGAGGGCCTCGGCGCGGCCGGGGAGGAACGTCCCGTTCGTCGTCATCGAGGCCTCCATCGAGTCCGGTGTCCGGCGGATGATCTCCTCCAGGTCCTGCCGGAGCATCGGCTCGCCGCCGGTGAACTTCACGCTGTCGACGCCGAACTCGGCGGCGACCTCCAGGAAGCGGACCACGTCGTCGGCGCTCATCTCGTGGTCCTGGGGTGCCATCGGGCCGCGCGTGTCGCCCAGCCCCTCGTTGTGGCAGTAGACGCAGTCGAAGTTGCACCGGTCGGTCAGTGAGACCCGCACCCCGGAGACCTCCCGACCGAACTCGTCTGCGAGCATGTGTCACACAGTTGGTTCGGACGTGCTTAAATCCGCCGTCGAGCAGCGGCGGAACTGACCGGTCCCGGGGCGACTGCTGGCCGGTGGCGATGGTACGGCTCGACCGGTTACATCCCCGGAATCGTCTCCAGCTCGCCGGCTTGCACGCCCCAGAGGTCGGCGTAGGTGCCATCCTCGGCGAGCAGTTCGTCGTGGGTGCCCCGCTCCTCGACCCGGCCCTCCTCCAGCACGAGGATCTGGTCCGCGTCCTTCACGGTCGAGAGCCGGTGGGCGATGGCGACCACGGTGCGGTCCTCGACGAGGTCCTCGATGCTCTCCTGGATGCGGAGCTCGGTCTCCGTGTCCACGTCGGAGGTCGCCTCGTCGAGCAGGAGGATGTCGGGGTCCCGGAGCAGCACCCGGGCGATACCGATGCGCTGGCGCTGGCCGCCCGACAGCTTCACGCCGCGCTCGCCGACCTCGGTGTCGTAGCCGTCCGAGAAGTCGGTGATGAACTCGTGAGCGTCGGCGGCCTTCGCGGCCTCGCGGACCTCCTCGTCGGTGGCGTCGAACCGCCCGTAGGCGATGTTGTCGCGCACGCTACCGTAGAACAGGTAGGTGTCCTGGCTCACGTAGCCGACGGCGTCGCGCAGGCTCGCTGGGGTGACCTCCCTTATGTCCTGTCCGTCCACCCGGATGCTCCCGTCGTCGACGTCGTAGAGCCGGAGCAGGAGCTTGAGCACCGTCGACTTGCCGGCCCCCGTCGGCCCGACCAGCGCGAGCATCTCGCCTCCGGAGACGTCGAACGAGACGTCTTCGAGGACGGTCTCGTCGTCCTCGTAGCCGAACGTCACGTCGTCGTACGCCACCCGGCCTTCGTCGACGGTGAGCTCGGGCAGGTCCTCGTCCGCGCCGAGTGTCTTCGGCTCGTCCATCAGCCCGAAGATGCGCTCGGCGGAGGCACGGGCGTTCTGGTAGAGGTTCACGAGTTCGCCGAACTGGCTCATCGGCCAGATGAACCGCTGGCCGAGGTAGACGAACGCGACGAACGTCCCGACGGTGAGCTGGCCGCTCATGAACGGCGGGGCCTGCTGGGTGAGCACCCAGTGGCCGCCGACGGCGAAGGTGAGCACGAACCCGACACCGGCGGTCAGCCGCAGTCCGGGGAAGAACTTCACGCGCGTCGTGATGGCGTCCCAGTTCTTCTCGAAGTACTCGTTAGAGGCGTCGGTGACGCGGTCGGCCTCGAAGTCCTCGGTGGTACTGGCCTTGATGACCTCGATGCCGCCGAGGTTGTTCTCCAGCCGGGAGTTCAGCTGCCCGACCGTCGAGCGCACCTCGGAGTACATCGGCTGGATGATCTGGACGAACTTGTATGTGAAGTAGCCGATGAGCGGCACCGTCACCATCGTCAGGATGGCCAGCTGCCACTGGAGGTACGCGAGCAGGACCGCGGTCACGCCGACGTTCACCACCAGCATCGTGGCGATGAACAGCCCGCCGTTCAGGAACTGCTCCAGCCGGTTCACGTCGTTGTTCAGCACGCTCATCAGCTCGCCGGTCTGCTTGTCGGCGAAGAACTCGTAGTCGAGCCGCTGCATGGCGTCGTAGCTGTCCGCGCGGACGGTGTGCTGGACCGACTGGGCGAACGAGTTCAGTCCGAGCCCCATCAGCCAGGTGAACACCGTCGAGCAGACGTACGTCAGTCCGACGAGCCCGACCGAGAACCAGAACTGTCCGGTCCGCGAGCCGGGCACGACCGCCTGCGGCACCAGCGGCAGCGAGTACTGTGGCTTCGTCTGGAGGAACACCGCGTCGATGGTCTCGGCGAGCACGTACGTCGGCAGCAGCGCCATCGTGTGGGCGGCCAGTCCCATGACGACGCCGCCGACGATCGCCAGCCAGTGCTCCCGGCCGTACTCGCGGAACAGCCGGACCATCGGGCGGTCCACCCGCTCTCGTTGCTCCTCGAACGTGTCGTCTTCGTCGTCGTCCTGTGGTGTGTCCGTCATCGTGTCGTCGGTGGTGTCTGTGGTCGTAGCGAGCGTTTTCGTCCGGTGGATCGTGTCGGGCGTGTCGTGGTTTCGTGCGTCGTATCAGCCGCCCTTCCCTGCACCCGGGCGGTCGACGTCTCGTGAATCGGTTCCGTCCTGGGGTCGTGCGTCGTGGCTGCGGTGGTCTCGTACATACTGTGGTTCCTCAGGGGGTCCGCGTGTGTCGCCCGACCGAAGCGAGGTCGGGCGTCGATGCTCCAGTGCGTCGAGCGGTCGGGTCGTCGGGGGTGTGCCGGAGTAGCCGCGGTGCTGCGGCTACGGCCGACGTGCGACCGACCCCGCCACCCCTTCGTGGTGGCGGGAAGAATCAGGCTTCGAAGACGGGGACGTGGAGCATCGTTGTTCCTCGTTCGTTCTGTCAACCCCCCGTATAAAGAAGCTGCCTGACCCATGCTAACATTCTACAATGTGTTTTCGGATACCCACGACGGTCACCGCGGGCAGCAAACCTTTCCCCCACCGGTGGCTACGACCCTCCATGACCGACGGCGGTGATGCGAGCGACGCCTTCGACGCGCTCGGGAGCGAGACCCGGATGGGCGTCCTGCAGACACTCGTCGAGGACGGTGGCCCGGTCGACCGCTCGTTCTCGGAGCTGTTCGACGCCAGCGACGAGGACACCTCCGCCGGCTTCGCCTACCACCTCCGCCAGCTCGTCGGCACGTTCGTCCGAAAACGCTCGGACGAACGCTACGAGCTCACCGACGCCGGGCTGCGCGTCGCCCGTGGCGTCGCTGCCGGCGCGTACACCGACAGCGTCGACCGCGAGCCCGTCGCGCTCGACGAACCGTGCCCGTTCTGCGACGAGGCCGCGCTCGAAGCCCGAACTGCGGACAATGTCACCACAGTCGGCTGTGTGGCCTGCGAGCGCGACCTGCTCGAACTGCCGTTCCCACCCGCGGGCTACGCGACCCACGACGACGATAGCCTCCCCGCGGCGTTCGACCGGTACCACCGCCACCGGATCGGCGCGTTCGGCGACGGCATCTGCCCGACCTGTGGCGGGAGGGTGCGGTCGCGGGTCGAACCCGTCGACGATGGCGTGGGACACGAGGCCGACGGCGACGACCGCCCGCAGCCCGTCACCGCCCGGTACGCCTGCGAGGGCTGTGGCGACCGGCTCCGCTGCCCCGTCTCCCTCACCGTCTTCGACCACCCGAGCGTCGTCGCCTTCTACCACGACCACGACGAGGACGTGACCGACCGCCCCGTCTGGAACGTCGGCGGCGAGTGGCGCGAGACGCTGCTCTCGACCGACCCGCTCGCCGTGCGCGTGACGACCGGACTCGACGACGAGGAGCTGGCGCTGTACGTCGCCCGGGACGGCTCCGTCGTCGAGCACCAGCGCCGGAGCGTCGAGCCGGCGACGCCGGAAGCAGGTGACGCAGCCGACGCGGAAGCGGCAGAGGCGGAGTCAGCGTAGGTCGACACAGTCGTCACTCCACGGTCTCGCCGTCACCGAACCGGAGGTGCCCCCGGAGCCGCCGCCAACACAGACCGAGACCGACCGCCGGAAGTCCGACGAGTAGCACCGCGACGAGACCGACGAACAGGGCGGCCCAGAGCTTCTCGACGACGGTCGGGGTCGACAGCGCATACGGCCAGCCGGTCGCGTACGTCGCCGACGCCGCGAACCCGAAGGCGATACCGACGGAGTACCAGGGGTCCCGTCGGTTCGCGGTCGGAACTGCCGCCAGCACGACCAGCACGGCGACGAAGCTCCAGACGCCGAACACAGTGAGCAGGTCGAGGAGCGGGTCCTCGCGGCCGGCAGCCGCGGCGTACCGGTCGAAGCCGACGCCGAAAATCCCGGCAACCACCGCGACGGTGACCGTCCGACCGAGGCGGTCTACGACGGGACGCTCGAACGGAGTGGAGGGCATCGTCCGCAGCTTGTCCGCCACCGGCAAGAAGCTTCACCCGGTGGCACCTGCCACCCGATTCAGGACGGCTGTTCGCTCACCCGCGGCGCGACCCGGCGAACCGCCGGCAGCGCGAGCAGCGCGATGGCGAGCTCCAGCCCGCCGACGACGAGGAACGCCGACAGGTAGTCGGCCGACTCGACGACGAGCCCACCGACGAGGAAGCCCGTCAGGAAGCCGAGGCTCCCGAACACGTTGAAGCCGCCCATGGCGGCCCCGCGACCGTCCTCGGAGGCGATGTCTGTGACGAGGGCCATCGTCGCCGGTGCCATCAGCGCGCCGCAGACCCCGGCGGCGACCATCGCGGCGGCCGCGAGGGGATAGACGGGCGCGACGCCGACCGCGACGATGGTCAGCCCGTAGACGACCGACCCGCCGACGACGGGCAGGAACCGGCCGATTCTGTCCGAGAGCGAGCCGAACGGGTACTGGAGCAGCGCGAACGGCAGGAAGAAGCACGCGAGTGTCACGCCGGCCATCGCGGCGTCGAGGCCGAAGGCGTCGCGGAAGTAGTACACCCCGACGAGCGAGAAGAACCCCGCGGTCGAGCGGTCGATGAAGCCGAAGGCGTACGGCACCGCGAGCGAGGGTCGGTCGCGGAGTCGGGTCAGGATGGCACCCACGCCAGGGCTCTTCGACGGCGTGCGGTCTGGCACCGTCGCGGCGAGCAGCCCCGCGGCGAGCAGCACCGCAGCACTCGCGTACAGCGGCACGAGCGGGTCGACCGTCGAGAGCTGGCCACCCACGACCGAGCCGAGCGCCGCACCGAGCCCGATGGCGATGCCGGCCGCACCCATGTTCCGGCCGTGGCCGCCCGAGAGGTCCATCAGCATCGTGATGGCGAGCGAGAACGCGCCGATGGTCAGCGCCCCGCCGACGAGCCGGACCACGAGGACGACCGGCCAGCCGAGTCCGAGCGAGGGGAACGCGGTGAGCAGGAGATAGCAGGCGGCACCGCCGGCCGCCCCGACGACGACCCACGGGACCCGCTTGCCGGTCACGTCGCTGACGACGCCCCAGACACCCGCGAAGGTGACGAACGCCGCGAACTCGGCGACGAGGAACCACATCCCCGCCTGGATGCCCGCCGGCGCGCCGAGTGCGACGACGAGGTCCGAGAGCCCGGGGTAGAGGAACACCTGCGAGACGAGCACGCCCCAGACGACGAGGGCCAGCCGGAGCCGTGCGGAGCGTGCCGTCGATTCCATGCCCGACAGTCGGGACCGAGGGGACAAAACGGATGCGCATTCCGCCGCCACCGACGCCGAGAACCGCCTACGACGCCCCGTCGAAGTGGCTGGCGACGATGTCGTCGTCGACCGTCCGGAAGCCCTCGGCGTCCATCGTGGCGACGGCGGCCTCCCCGGGGGTTATTCCGTCCGTCCCCGTCCGGAGCGCGTCGAGTGCGAGCGCGACGCCGTCGCTGGTGCCGAGTCCGTCGGCGTACTCGGTCTCGAGGTAGTCGCGGATCTCATCGCTACCACTCCCGATAGCCGTCGCGCGCCACGCCGACGGCGTCCCCGATGGGTCGGTCTCGAACAGTCGTGGCCCGCCGTCGACGACGCCGCCGACGAGCAGCGCGACGCCGAAGGGGCGCATCCCGCCGGTCTGGGTCGACTCCTGGACGACGTCGGCGATTGCCTTGGCCGCCGTCTCGACGCCGGGTGCCTCGCCGTACCGGAGTCGCTCAGTCTGGGCGAACCGGCGCGCCTCGTCGACCAGCCGGCGTGCGTCGGCGACGTGGCCCGCGCTCGCGACGCCGAGGTGGCCGTCCACGTCGTGGATCTTCTCGACGCTGTCGCGTTCGAGCAGGGGCGACCGGGTGCTGGTGTCCGAGGCGAAGACGACGCTCTCGTCGGTCGTGACGCCCACCGTCGCGCTCCCCTTCCGGACGGCCTCGCGGGCGTACTCGACCTGGTACAGCCGGCCGTCGGGCGAGAAGATGCTGGTGCCGCGGTCGTAGCTCCGCCGGTCGTCGCCACCCTGCATCTACACCACCTCCCCCGGCTCGGCGGCCTCGTCGAACTCGATGCCGTCGCTCGTGACGGTTGCGACGGTGACGCCGTTGCCGCTGGCGGTGTCGCGCTCGCTGGCCGCGGCGACCGCGTCGGCCGCCAGCTCGCGGGCCTCGGCGACGCCCTCGACTTCCTCGGCGCGGCCTTCGAGCGTCCCGTAGGCGACCTGCATCCCGCTTCCGCCGGCCGCGTAGTCGGTCCGCATGACGCTGCCGCCGCCGTCGAGTTCGTACACGGCTGGGCCGGTCTCGTCCACGCCGGCGAGGACGACCTGCGCGGGGATGCCGCGGACGAGGTTCCCCGCGACGTTCGCCAGCGCCTCGGTGGAGAGCCGGTCGCCGCGACGGGCCTCGTACAGGTTCGCTTCCGCACGGAGGGTGTCGGTGAACGACTGGAGCGGGCCGACGGAGCCCGAGAGCGCGAGCGCCGCACGCTCGGTGACCTGCTCGACCTTCGTCACGTCCTTGTTGGCGACGAACTGGCCGCCGAGGCTGGCCCGACGGTCGGCCGCGACGACCACCGCGTCGGGCGCGGTCAGCGCGACGATGGTCGTGCCGGTCTCGACGACCGGACCGTCGGTCTCGGTGTGCGATACCTCGAACTCGGTGCGTCTGTCCGTCCGGATACCTGGTTCGGGCATGGGAGATGGCAGGGGCCACCGATGGAAAAGTGTTAGCTAAAGAATATTTTAGCCGGGCGACTGCACGTGTTCGAGTGCTCCCTCCTTCGAAGCCCTTACCACCTGTTCGCCCGGAGGGATGGGTATGGACGAAGACGCCGTCCTCGACCGTCTCGGCACCGTCGAGGACCCCGACCTCGGTGACGACATCGTGTCGCTCGGGCTGGTGAACGACATATCGGTCGACGGCGACACCGTCGCCATCTCGCTCGCGCTCGGCGCGCCGTACTCGCCGACCGAGACCAACATCGCGAACGCGGTGCGCGAGGCCTTCGCCGACACGGACATCGAACTGGACCTCTCCGCACGCATCGTCGACGACCTCTCTGCCGGCGACGAGGTGTTCCCCAACGTCGAGAACGTCATCGCCGTCGCCTCCGGCAAGGGCGGCGTCGGCAAGTCGACGATGGCCGTGAACATCGCCGCCGGCCTGGCCGACATGGGCGCGAGCGTCGGGCTGTTCGACGCCGACGTGTACGGCCCGAACGTCCCCCGGATGGTCGACGCCGACGAGCCCCCGGGCGCGACCGAGGACGAGAAGCTCGTCCCGCCCGAGCGGTTCGGGATGAAGCTCATGTCGATGGCCTTCCTCGTCGGCGAGGACGACCCCGTCATCTGGCGCGGCCCGATGGTCCACAAGGTCCTCACACAGCTCTGGGAGGACGTGGAGTGGGGCCACCTCGACTACATGGTCATCGACCTCCCGCCGGGCACCGGCGACACGCAGCTCACCCTGCTCCAGACCGTGCCCGTCACCGGGTCGGTCATCGTCACGACGCCACAGGAGGTCGCGCTCGACGACGCCCGGAAGGGCCTCGAGATGTTCGGCAAGCACGACACCGTCGTCCTCGGCATCGCGGAGAACATGGGGACGTTCAGGTGCCCCGACTGCGGCGGCGAGCACGCCATCTTCGGCGAGGGCGGCGGCGAGCGCTTCGCCGACGTCCACGACATGCCGTTCCTCGGGTCGGTCCCGCTCGACCCCGCGGTCCGCACCGGCGGCGACGAGGGTCGGCCGGTCGTCCTCGACGAGGAGAGCGACACCGGCGGGGCGTTCCGCGAGATCACGGAGAACGTCGCGAACAACGTCGGCTTCGTCCGGCGACAGAAGCAGGCGAACACCCGGTGACCGCTCATGCCCGAGGACAGCTCTGACGCCGACGGCCTGCCCGAGCACGACCCGGAGACCGTCGCCGTCCTCCGCGAGGTCGCCGAGGAGATTCGCGGCGAGAGCTCGGAATCGGAGCAGCTCGCGAACATCCTCTACCGCACCAGCGACATCTACGACCCCGACGAGGAGACGACGCCGGAGGACGTCGTCAGGAACGTGAAGTTCATCCTCGAAGTGAAAGAGCGCGGCGGGCTCGGTCGGTAGCCCACCGCCACGGCGATTCTCGGGCTCCTGAATCAGTCTGCAGCGAACGGCTCCTCCGCCCGCTGGACGACGATGTCGCAGTGCGGGTCGCCCTCCAGCTGGCAGCTGCGGTGGTCGGTCCGGTAGTGCTCGCCGTAGTGCTCGCCGACGCCGTCGATGATGCCCTCCGCGAGCTTGCAGAGCTCCCGGTCGGAGCCGTACCGGACGACGACGGCGTCCTCGCCGAGGCGCTTCGACTGCAGCTTCGGCGGCGTGAACTCCGAGAGCTGTTTCGCACGCAGCGCCTGATGGATGTACGCCTCCGTGTTCGCGAGTAGCTCCAGCCCGGTCCACTCGCCGTCGACGTGGACCCCGTACGTCTCGACGAGCGGCCCGACCGCGTAGCGACCGAACTCGTAGAGCAGGTCGCCCTCGTCCTCGCCCGAGAGCTCCGACGCCGCGGACACCAGCGCGAGCGTCTCCTCGTCGGTGTACTCGCTCACCGGCACGTACAGCTTGCCCGGGACGCCCGCCGCCTCCTGGATCGCCCGCCAGGTCTCTGTGTCGTACGTATCGACGACGAAGTCCTTGAGGGACTTCAGAACGATTCCGTGCATTCGTGCCCGATGCATTTGTTTATCTCCATTAGATATATACTTACCCCATAGCAGCTGGTAACGAACCCTTCAGACGGCTTTTTGTCCGTGCCCGCCCACGCTCCCGACGTGGACGCCAACCAGGACGACCTCGCGAACCCGTTCGGTATGGACGAGGACTGCACGAACTGCGAACTCTGCGAGCGCCGCGAGCGCGTCGTCCACGGCTACGGCGACGTGGGTGCCGACTTCCTCTTCGTCGGCGAGGGACCGGACGCGGCCGCCGAAGCCGCCGGCGTGCCGTTCGGCCGCGACGAGGGGTTCGGGCGGGTGCTCCAGCGGCTCGGCCTCCGGCGGGTCGACGACGACCCGGACGAGCCCGCGGTCGCGAACGTCTTCCTCACCTCGCTGACCCGGTGTCACCACCCCGACCGGCCAGCGACCGACGCCGAGGTCGGCACCTGCGAGCCGTACCTCAACGCCGAGATACGGATGATCAACCCCGAGATCATCGTGCCCGTCGGCGAGCGCGCCCTCGCGGAGATCAGCGCGGAGTACACCACGACGCCCGCCACGGAGCTCGACATGTACGAGCAGCACGGCGAGGCGATCCGTGGCCGTGGCTTCGAACTCGTCCCGATGATTCCGCCCCGAGCGGCGACCGACGAGCAGGTCCAGACGTTCGTCGAGCGGTTCGCGGCGCTGATGGCCTCGGACTACCGCCAGACGAAGGGGCGACGAGAACGCTGAGACGGAGCTCTGCCTACCAGTACTGTCCGGAGAGCCAGCGACGCGACCGGCCGCCTGCGACGAGCAAGCCCACTACGACCAGGACGACGACGGCGAGCGTCGCCGCGGCGGGCGCGACCGACACCGATTCCGGCGGGGCAGCGAGGCCGTTCCCGAGGAGGACGACCGATGCGACCGCCGAGAGGACGATACCGAACGGGACGAGGAAGCCGAGTGCCTTCAACCAGTTCATACCGACACACCCGGCCGGTGTCGACTTAACTCCAACCCATCGACCCGGAACGGCGGCTTGAAGGCCCCGCGGCCGACAGGTTCGGACATGACACTCGTGGTCGTCCTCGCCGAGCCCCCGCGCGAGGGCCTCGTCCTGCCCCGACTCGCCGAGACCTCACCGCTGTCGGCCGCCGAAGCGGCGGACTGCTACGCGGCGCTGCTCGCCGACGCCGTCTTCGCCGCCGACCAGTCCGGCGGCGACGTACTCGTGAACTACCGCGACGACGACGCACTCCCCGACGAGTTCGTCGACGCCGACGAGGCCGCAGAAGAAGCCGTCCGGGCCGTCGTCGACCGCGCCGCAGAGGACCCCGCAGCCGTGCGTTTCGAGGTGCAGGTCGGCTCGACCCGCGACGGCCGCGTCGGCAACACGGTCACCCACCTGCTGCGCGAGGAGGGCGAGAACTCGGTGCTGGTGCTCGACGGCAACGCGCCGCTGGTCGGCCGGAAGGACGTCGACAGCGCGGCGATGAGGCTCCGCACCTCCGACGTGGTCGTCGGCCCCGCCACCGACGGGCGCGTCTGGACCGCCGCGTTCTGCGAACCCATCGACTTCGACGGCGCGTTCGCAACCCCTGCCGTCGAGACGCTGGTCGACCGGGCTGCCGACGCGGACCTCGACGTGGACTTCCTCCCGAGCTACAGAACCGTCGAGACCGGTTCCGACCTCGCAGACGTGGTGGCGTTGATCCGTGCACGGGCCAAGGCCGGCCGCATTGTCCCGAAGTTCACCACCGAGTTCGTGCGCGAGCACGGCCTCCACGTCGTCGACGGCGAGGACGGCCCGGAGCTCGTCCGCGACTGACCGGGGGCAACCGACAACTCTTAGGAGCCGAACGCAGAACTCCCAGCACGAGGTGGGGTGGCAGAGCGGCCTATTGCGCCTGCCTTGAAAGCAGGTGGCGTCATGCCTCCTGGGTTCAAATCCCAGCCCCACCGTCCTGCGACGAACGTGAGCAGCGGACAGTATCGGCTGGGATCTGAATCAGGGAGCTGAACGAAGCGGAGCGACCGTGGTTCGAATCCCGGCCCATCGTGTTCTCGCCGGCGTCGGCGTCCGATTCATCAGCCTCGATAACGTACAACTAGCCATGAACAGACGCACGAAGACCGCACTCGTTGGCGGTGCCGTCCTGCTCGGCGGCTGGATCGCCTGGGGCGCGTACTCGTCGCGGTCGGCAGAGGAGGTGCCGTACGAACAGGTGCGGGAGGTCGACGGCGTCGAGATTCGGCGGTACCCGCGGACCGTGTTCGTCGAGACGACCGCGACCGACCAGATGACGGCCTTCCGCAGGCTGTTCCGGTACATCTCGGGCGAGAACGAGCGGCAGGACGAGATATCGATGACGGCACCGGTGCGCTCGGACGGCAGGGGTGGCGAGTCCGTCTCGATGACGGCACCGGTACGCTCGGACGCCGACGACGGCGGGACGCGGATGGCGTTCTACCTGCCCGAGGAGTACGGCCCGGAGTCCGCACCCGTCCCGACGGAGTCGACGGTCCGGCTGGTGGTCGAGCCGCCGAAGACGGTCGCAGTCGTCCGGTTCTCGTGGTACGCGCCGGGCTGGCGGGTCGAGCGACTGACGGAACAGCTCCGCACGACGCTCGCGGAGGCTGGTGTCGAGCCGACCGGGGAGCCGTACCTGCTGCGGTACAACGACCCGTGGACGCCGCCGTTCATGCGGCGGAACGAGGTCGCCGTCGAAGTCGACGCGAGCTGAACTCCGATTCGGAACGGCGCAACCGAAGGTTTACGGACCAGACATTCGTCGTTTCGAATATGTCGAACACGGTCGCGGACGCCATCGTCCGCCGCGACCTTCTGCTCGCCCTCGCCAACGTCGGCGTCGTCGTGCCGCTATCGATGCTCCGGTGGAGCCCCGGCTGGCCGCTCGTCGGTGCAGGCGTCGCCGTCGGTATGTTCCTCCTCGGTGCCGCCTCGGACCGCAGCAGGGCAGGGACGTGGGTGCTGGTCGGTGTCGGGAGTCTCGCGATCGTCGCGCTGGTGGCGGCGGCGGTGAACGGCTCGGTCCCGGTGGGCGTGGTTCCGCCGGCGATACTCGGGATGGCCGTTGGGGTCGCCACGAACCGCATCCTGTTCGGGGTCCTGAACCCGGTTCCGGAGGCACGACTGCGACGCGAGGCCGACGACTGACCCCCGAACTTTTGCTCGCTGCCCCCGACATATCGGGTATGGAACCCGAACCGACACACCCGGCTGTCCGGCGGACGAAGCGGGTCGCCTGGTTGCTCGACGAGGCTATCAGAATCCCGGGCACGAACCGTCGGGTCGGGCTCGATCCCATCCTCGGGCTGCTCCCGTTCGTCGGCGACTTCGTGACAGCGTTCTTCTCGCTGTACATCGTCGTGGAGGCCATCATCGCGGGCGCGAAGAAGCGGACCATCGTCCGGATGCTCGTCAACATCGGGCTGGACACGGTGCTCGGAAGTCTCCCGATCGTCGGCGACCTCTTCGACGTGTACTGGAAGGCGAACGTGAAGAACCGGAAGCTGCTGGAGGAGTCGCTGGCGTCGTAGTCAGGTCCAGGTCGTGTCGACCGTGAGCGCGCGGTCGAGCAGCCCGTCGTCGTATGCCTCGGCGGTCTGGTCGGGGTGACGCTCGTCGATCGTCCGGACCGTCTCGACGGTGTTCACGAAGTTCTTGAACGTCGCCTCGTCGACCATCTGTCCCTCGACGGTGACCGCGCCGGTGCCGCCGGATTTGGCCTCCTGGAACGCCTCTATCTTCCGCACGTCGCGGGCAAGCTCGTCGGACGTCGGCATGTGGATGCGGTTCGCCTGGATGGTCTGCTTGGGGTAGAGCGACCACGAGCCGTCGAGGCCGACGCGGGCCTCGCGCTCGACGTGGTCGGCGTAGCCGTCGCCGTTGTAGAAGGTGACGCCGGCACGCTCGGTGAACAGCCGGTCGTAGGGGCCGCCGATGGCGACGAGGTCGTTCGCGCTGGCCTCGTTCGAGAGGTCCTCCAGCAGGCCGGACCACTCGGGGCGTTCGCCGTCGAGTTCGCGGCCACCGAGTTCGGCGGTGTAGTCGACGGGGCCGAAGACGAGCGCGTCGAGCCGGGAGTTCGCGCCGAACAGGGATATCTCGCGGAGGTCCGACTTCGCCGCCGCGGTCTCGACGATGACCGCCAGTCCGATGGCCCCGTCCTCGAAGCCGAACTCGCGCTCAGCCTCGGCGACGACGCCGGCAGCCGCCTTCACGTCAGCGAGCCGGCCGACCTTCGGGACGACCACGCCGTCGACGTACTCGCCGACCTCGTCGACGAGCGTCCGGATCTCCTCGTGACCCTGCTCGCGGGCGGCCTCGTCGTCGTAGGCCCACTGCACGCGGGGCCAGATCTCGCCGGGGAACGCGTCGGCGTGTGCGGGGAGGCGGTCGACGACGTTCTCCAGCGCCTCGGCCTTCATGTCGGGCGCGGTGCCGTCCTCCAGGTCGGGGACGAGCCAGTCCGGGCAGGCGAACCCCTCGCTTTCGAGAGCGCTGTCGAGGTACTTCGCCGTGTTGTCGCGCGGGACGGCGGCCGGTGCGGTCTGGAAGGTGCGTGCGATGTCTGTCATTGCTGGATGAGCGCGCGACGGGTCCCCGAGTAGACGGGCTCGTCGTGCTGGTTGAACGCGATGTGTTCGAAGGTGACGGTGCCGGCGTGGTCGTGGGTGTCCTCGGCGTCGACGACGCGTGTGAATCCGTAGACGGTGTCCCCGGGCGTGACGAACGTGTGGAACCGCTCGTCGTCGCAGCCGAGTTCGCGGTAGGTCGCCTCGTCCGAGCGGGCGTGCCCGAGCGCGACCGAGCGGGTCACGTCGCCGTAGGCCACGATGTCGCCCGACGGCGAGTCGGCCATCACGTCGACGTTGTGGTGCTGCTTCGCCGTGTTGAGCGTCATGAGCGGGAGCGTGGCGACCATCACGTCGTCCATGGTCCGCCCGCGCTCGTGGCGGTAGGCGACGGCGGCGTCGCGGTCCGCGGCCGCGTCGAGCGCGGCGGCGAAGTCGCCGAAGCGGTCGCCGTCGGGCGTGATGAACTCGGACGGTGGCGTGTCGTCAGCGTCGCCCTCACCGGAATCGGCGTCGCCACCGTCGGCCGCCGCGGACTCGCCGCCGTCCGTCGCGACGGGCTCACGCCGCGGTATCATGTTGGTCCGCTCGTAGCTGACCAGCGGGTCGCCCGTCTCGGCGTCTTTGCCCTCGGTCTCCCAGGTGACGATGCCGTACTCCGGGCGCGAGGAGGAGGTCGCGGTCGATTCGACCGTCGAGGAGACCCGGAGCTCCGTGCCCGGCGTCACCGACTGGTCGTGGTACCGGACGTTCGTCCGGCCGAGGAAGTAGCCGCCCTTCTCGGAGAGGTCCTCCACCGTCGGTCCCATCACGGCCGCGAGCAGGTAGTCCGGGTGGACCGGCGGCTCCTCGAAGCCGGCCGCGCGGGCCGCGTCGGTCCGCCAGTACATCGGGTCGTGGTTGAGCGTCTGGCTCGCCCACAGCTCGTTGGCGTAGTTCGAGAGGGTGAGGCCGGGGGCGTGCTCGATGCGGTCGCCCTCGCTGAAGTCCTCGAAGCAGTTGCCCTTCTCGCGCGTCGCCGTCCTGTCCAGTATCGTCCCGAACGTCTCCGTGTCTGTGTAGTCCATGTGTCGTCGGTCGTCAGGGGTGTGTGGGTCGGTCGGTGTCGCAGTCCTCAGTCGTCGGCCGTCGCCTCCGGCGTGGGTCGCATCCGGGCGAGTGCACGTCGCATCTCGTTGGTCACGACCATGAAGCCCTCGTCGAAACCCATGCCGGGCTTGGCGAGGGTCTGGGCCGCGTCGGTCGCGAGCGCGACGTGGGCGCAGGTCCGCGCGGAGGTGACCGTCTCGTTGCAGGTGCCGCCGAGGTACGCCCGGGTGTCGGTACCATCGCAGTAGCGCACGGCCGCAGCGGAGCGCTGGACACCGCCCAGGTCTGGCGTCTTCACCTGCACGAGGTCGGCCGCGCCAGCGTCGACGAACGCGCGAACGTCCTCGAAGGTGTTGCACCACTCGTCGGCGACGATGTCGACGTCGACGCCGGCCGACGCGAGCCCGTCGCGGAGCTCGGTCATCTCGTGTATCTGCTCCTCGCGGCCGCCCGCGTCCATCGGTCCCTCGACCTGCACGTCGAAGGGACCGGCCGCCGCGGCGAGCGTGCCGAAGTAGTCCGTCACCGCGGCGCGGTCGTAGGGTGCACCGAGCACGTCGCCCAGCACCCCGTACACGTCGACGTGAATCGTGGGGTCGTAGCCCTCGGGGCCGAGTTCGACCGCGCGCGTCGCGAGCCAGTCGACGTACTCGCGCAGCCCCTCGCCGTCCTCGCCGAGCTTCTCGACGCTGTTGAACAGCCCGTGCGGGAGGACGGGGACGCCCTTTATGATCATCTTCTCGGCGTTCGTGTACCGGTCGTCGCCGGACTGGCCGAAGACGGGCACCGGTTCGGTCGCCGGGGTCGTCCCGAGCGCGTCGGCCAGCGTCTCCGTCATCGTCTCCCGGTTCGCGAGTGCAGCCGCTTCGAGCAGCGCCTGCGAGACGCCGTAGCGGACCGCGGTGTGGAGCTGGTCCGTGCTGTCCCCGTCGTCACCCCCCGTCGCGCCGCCGTCCTCGGTCGGGCGCGCGGCCGGTAGCTCCTCGACGATGTCGGCGTTCTCGGCGAACTCGGTGGCGTCCCGGCCCCGGAGTGCCGACGCGACCGTACCCTCGACGACCGGGCGGTATTTCTCGGCACGAAAGAGCGGGTCGCGACCGCCGGCACCGGAGTACTGGACGGCGCAGCAGTCGCCCGTCGCGACGCTGCCGTCTTCGAGTTCGAGCTCGACCGTGAGCGCCTCGCCGGCCTCGCGGATATCCTCGAATCCGGGCGTGACGGGCTCGCCGTCGTAGGCGAAGCCGTCCTGTGTCGCGCCCTCTTTGATGGCTCGCTGGTCGTCGAAGAAGAACCCCGAGACCGTCGGGACGGCCCGGACGGACTCAATCCGCACGAGACTCACCCCCGTCGCCGCGGGGGTCGGTGCCGGCATCCGTCCCGGTCGGTCGCCCGATGAGCTTGCCGTCGCTGATGGCGTCGACGTCGTCGGCGACCATCCGGAACGACTGCTTGCGGCCCTCGGTCTCCGCGCGGTCCGCGAGGCGGGCCCCGTGGATCTCCTTGATGTCGTCGTCCATTGCCAGCTCGCCCCACTCGAAGATCCGGACGCGGCCGTCGTCGTCGCGGGCCGGGAGGACCGCCCCTTCGGCGGCGTCGCTCGGCGCGAACGGGACGTCCAGCGCGCCGGATCCGAACGCCTCGATGGTGCCCTGCGCGACGTCGCCGTCGCCGTGGGCATCGATGGCGTCCATGAGACAGCGCGTCTCGCGCTCGATGAGCGCCTGCTCCTCGTCGACGCCGTCGAGGACGATGTCCTGCTCGACCACCATGTCGATGAGCTGGCGCGTGGTACGGAGGCCGGCCGCGTTGGCCTCCTTCGTCGGCACGCCCTGGAACTCCTGTGGCGACTTCGTGATGACCTTGTCCGGGCGAGCGATGGCGGCCGTGGTCCCGCCGAGGCCGATGACGCCGTTGGCGCGGGCCTCGTCCGGCGGGAACCCGCCCATCCACTCGTGGAAGACGGTCGTCACGCACACCTCGTCGGGGAGGTACTCGTTGCCGAGCTTTCGGAGCGCGCGGAGCGCTGCCACGTCCTGCACGACGTTGCCGACCTGCCCGTAGCCCAGCGTGAGGCTCCGGACGCCCTGCGTGGCGGCCAGCTTCCCCTCGACGAGCATGATTGCGATGGCGATGCTCGGCGGGACGAGCGTCCCGGTGAGCGGGCCGAACGGCTCGCGGTTGATGGTGACGCCGCGCTCGGTGTACGCGCCGGCGAGGCGGTCGACGTACTGCCAGTGCTCGATGGTCTGGGCGAGACTCCCCTCCTTCGTGTACGGGATGTTGTAGGAGATGGGGCCGCCCTCGAAGCTCTGGAAGCCGCCGGCGAACGTGACGGCGGCGAGGAGGCGTGCGTCGGGCGTGCCGTGACGCACCTCGATGGGCGCGTCGACGCGGTCGATGAGCTCGCGACAGCCCTCGACGCCGTGGTTGACGGCCGGGAAGCCGTTCAGGGTCGCGTCGCCGGACTCGCGGGCCGTCTCCAGGCCCTCCTGGGCCTTCCCGTACTCGTTGTCGCGCGTGTACGAGTCGATGGTCGTCGGGAGCAGGTCCGCCGCGCCCTCGTCGTGGAGGTGGGTCAGCAGGTTCACCTGGTCGTCGAGGCGCGGGACGCCCGCCCGGGGCTGGAGCAGCGGTCGGTCCGCCGACTCCAGCACGTCCGCGAACTGCTTGTGCGCGGGCAGGGACTCGTGGTAGGCGATGGCCGCCTCGAAGTCGACCGCCGCACCGGTCGGCCAGTCGTCGCGGATGTGGTCGTCGATGCGTTGCAACTCGTCGGCGGTGAGGCGTTCGTCGCGTATCATCAGGCCTGAACTCGATCCGTCTCGGCCTCCCGGGTGGAGATCCCCAGGTCCCGTTCGAGGGACCGAATGACCTCCTCCGGTGTCGTCTCCGAGTCGAAGACCCGGTCGAACCCGAGCGTCCGGAACGTCGTCCGGGTCTGCTCGAAGTCGTCCTGACCGACCGCGAGGTTGCCACCGATGTAGGTGGTGGCGTCGATGTCCTCGCGGGCCAGGAGCTCGTGGAACCCCTGACAGTCCTGCTCGGCGTGCCCGTACAGCGAGGAGACGAGTACAGCGTCGGCGTCGTGCTCGCTCGCGGCTGCTGCGAACTCCTCCTGGGAGGTCTGGACGCCGAGGTTCTCGACGTCGAAGCCCGCTGCGGAGAGGGCCTGGTCGAGGATCGTGATTCCGACGACGTGTGCGTCGGAGCCGATGACACCGAGGATGACTGTCGTGGGCATGCGGTATCCGCCAAGTTGCATGAACAATCCTTAAAGTTAATGGTCTTTCATGATAATACTCCTTAAACACCCTAAACCGCCTCAATGTGAAACAACCACAATGTAATGATTTATCCGGAAGGTTTTAGCGCGGGGGCGGGTTCGTCACCCCCATGGGAGCGCTCGAAGACGTCACCGTCGTCGACCTCACACAGGTCCTCGCAGGCCCGTACTGTACGATGCTGCTCGCGGACATGGGCGCGGACGTAGTGAAGGTCGAGCGGCCGGGGGGCGACCTCATCCGGCCGAACCCGCCGTTCGCGGGCGACGGCGACGAGGAACCCTACGGCGGCTACTTCCAGTCGGTCAACCGCGGCAAGCGGTCGATCGAGCTCGACCTCGGCGACGACCGCGACCGCGAGGACTTCCTCCGGCTCGTCGAGAAAGCGGACGTGGTCGTCGAGAACTACCGCGCAGGCACGATGGAACGCTTCGACCTCGGCTACGAGACGCTCAAGGAACACAACCCCGAGCTCGTCTACTCCTCCATCCGTGGCTTCGGGGACCCCCGGACGGGAGCGACCGACAGACAGGGCCAGCCCAGCTTCGACCTCATCGCGCAGGCGCTCGGCGGCGTCATGGAGATCACCGGCCAGGAGGACGGCCCGCCGACGAAGGTGGGCCCCGGTATCGGCGACCTGTTCACCGCCGTCCTCAACGCCGTCGGCATCCTCGGCGCGCTGCACCACCGCGACCGGACCGGCGAGGGCCAGTACGTCGACACCGCCATGTACGACGCGATGGTGTCGATGTGCGAGCGCACCGTCTACCACTACTCCTACACCGACGAGGTGCTCACCCGACAGGGCAACTCGCACCCGACGCTGTTCCCGTACAACTCCTTCGAGACGAGCGACGGTCACGTCGTGGTCGCCGCCTTCTCCGACGGCCACTGGCGCGCGCTCTGCGAGTCGATGGACCGTCCGGACCTCGTCGCCGACTACCCGGACGCGGGCTCGCGCCTGCGCAACCGGGACGCACTGCGCGCGGAGATCGCCGACTGGACCCGCGAACACTCCGAGCAAGCGGTCGTCGACGCGCTGGAGGGCGAGGTTCCGGTCGCGCCGGTACAGGACACCGCCGACATCTTCGACGACCCGCACGTCCACGAGCGGGGGATGCTCGCCGACGTGGAACAGCCCGGTGCCGACCGGGACGTCACCGTCGCCGGCTGCCCCATCAAGTTCTCCGAGACGCCGACCGGCCCGCAGGGGCGCGCCCCCCTGCTCGACGAACACCGCGACGAACTGCTCGGCGAGCAGCGCGACGATGGAGCGGAACGGGCGACCGGCGACGACTGAGCGCCCGGCTTCCGCCGTCACCGTTCGCGCGAGCGAAGCGAGCGCGATTCACCGGGCGCGAACGCAGTGAGCGCCCGGCCTTTTTCACCAATGTTTTTCGAGGAGCGGTGCGCCTCCGGCGCACCCGACGAAGAAAAAGATGGTCGGGTTTCGCAAACCCTTTTGAGGGTACCGTTCTCAGTCAGCGTATGAGCAACGAGTGGCCCCACGACCCGGACGGAGAGGAGGGCAGCGAGGGGATGCGCAAGTACGGGATGGCGGTCCTCGCGAAGAAGCTGGACGAGGACGGGGACTTCCCGCTGAAGGCGGCGGACTTCGTCGAGGAGCACGGCGACGAGCCGATCAGAC
The DNA here is from genome assembly GCF_024495425.1 of Haloarchaeobius litoreus. Taxonomy (NCBI): domain Archaea; kingdom Methanobacteriati; phylum Methanobacteriota; class Halobacteria; order Halobacteriales; family Halorubellaceae; genus Haloarchaeobius; species Haloarchaeobius litoreus. The sequence continues at coordinate 1,132,893 of NZ_JANHJR010000001.1, forward strand.
TGAACTCGAAGCGCGTCGTCAGTGTCGCGGACATCTTCGAGCACGTGACGGAGGGCGAGTTCGAGGACATCGTCACGTTCCACAAGGCCGTCGGCAGGGCGATGCGGGCCGGTGGCTTCTGGGAGTTCCACCCGAAGGCCGGCGAGTCGAACATCAAGCACGCCTGATTCTTTCGGTACTCGTCTCGACGACCGCCGTTCGCGAGCGACTGCTCAGTCCTCGTCGACCGACACCACGTGCTCCCGTGCGAGCGGGTCCGTTCCGTCGTCGGTCAGGAACTCGAACCGCGCGCCGCCGTGCTCGCTCTCGGTCGTTGTGACCGTCCAGCCGTGGGCGGTCGCCACCTGTTCGACGATGGCGAGGCCGAAGCCGGTCCCGCCGTCGCTGGTCGTGAAGCCGGAGTCGAACACCTGCTCTCGTGTATCATCCGGGATGCCGGGGCCGTCGTCTGCGACGTAGAACCCGGCGTCGTCGAGGGAGCCGACCCGGACAGTCACGTCCGGTCGCCCGTGGTCGACGGCGTTCCGGAACAGGTTCACGAGCAGGTCAGTGAGCCGGCCATGGTCCGCCCGGACGCGGACGTCGTCGACGATGTCGAGCTGTGCATCGGGGAGGTGGACGGAGGACCAGGCCTGGTCGGCCGTGGCCGAGAGCGAGAGCTCGCCGGGTTCGTCGACGACCGAGCCGGTCCGGGCCAGCGAGAGCAGGTTCTCGATGAGCTCGCGCATCCGGCCGTGGGCCCACGCCACCTCGCCGAGGTCGTCGTCGTCGCCGATGCGTTCGGTGGCCAGCTGGAGGTGTCCCTCCGCGATGTTCAGGGGGTTGCGGAGGTCGTGGCTGACGATGCTCGCGAACTCGTCGAGCCGTTCGTTCTGCCGGGCGAGCTCGCGCTCGCGCTCCTTCGTGGGCGTGATGTCGGCGTAGAAGCCGTACACCTCGTCTGGCTCGTCACCGGTGGCGAAGCGCCGGTCGACGGGGACGACGTGGACTAGGAAGTCACGCGGCCCGTCAGCGGCCGCCAGTCGGAGCTGGGTCGGGGTCGCGTCGTCTGCGGCCCCGATACCTGGGAACACCGCCTCGCCGCCGGCGGTGGCCGGGGCGACCAGCACCTCGTCGACGGGAGTCCCGACGACCGCCTCGGCGTCGCAGTCGAACGTCGCGGCGAACGCCTCGTTGACCGCGTCGATGGTCGGTGAATCGCCCGTGGAGAGCCTGACGACGGGGTCCGGGACGTTCTCGAACAGCGCCGCGAACCGGTCGCGCTCCTCGCGAAGGGTCCGCTGGAACCGGGTCCGCTTCACGCTCTCGGCGACGTGCTGCATCAGGGTCTCCGCGAGCTCGAGGTCCGCCTGGTCGAACGCCGCGATCTCCTCGGAGATGGCCTGGAACACCCCGATGTCGGAGATGGGGACCGTCAGTCCGGACCGGTACGTCATCTGTGTCGGGTCCGCGTCGAGCACCTGTCGGAGGTCCTCGTTGTACGTTGCCTCCCCGGTACGAGCGACGCGGGCGGCGACGCTCTCCCCGCCGAGCGGCACCGACTCGACGCCGTCCTTCGGCATCTCCGCCGACGTCTGCATGGGTTTCAACATACCGTCCGCCACGATGTCGATGTTGGACATGTCGAACTCGAGTACCTTGTCGGCCGCCTCGACTGCGACCTGGTAGATCTCGGCCTCGTCGGTGCAGTTCTCCAGGTCCATCGCCACGTCGTGGAGCGTGTCGATCTTGGCTGCGGTGCTGTCGGGGTCGACCGCCGAGCGCTCCGCGCGTTCGAGGCCCGCCTCGACGGCCGCCACGAGGCGGTCGTACGCGTCGTCGGTCGCCGGGGCGTCCCCCCGGCCATCGGCCCCCAGCTGCTTCGGGATGTAGGCGTCGACGCCGGTCTCGACGGCGTCGCTCGCGACCGCCTCGGAGCCCACGTCGGTGAACAGGACCCGGGTGAGGTCCGGATAGCCCTCGCCGAGCCGACGGAGCAGCTCCACACCGACACCGTCGGAGAGTTCGTGCTCGCTCACGACGCAGTCGACCGTGCCGTCGGCGACCGCCGCCGTGGCGTCCGCCACTGTAGCTACGGAACTGACGGACATCGCGGTCTCTGTGGCCGACAGACGCGCTTCGAGGCCGGTGGCGACCTCGGGGTCCGCGTCGACGACCAGCACGGCGTGGGCGGACATGAGTGTCTTCGACACCCAGTTGGAGCCGACATAATTAAATCGCGTGGCCGCGGCGGCCCGGCATCTCGAATCTGGATGTAGTTCCACTTATACGGATGCAATCGAAAGCTCCGGCCAACAGTGACGAACACGCAGATAACGCTGATCCAGATCGACAACTACGGGCCGTGGACTGTCACGCCGGAGCCGCGACGCGAGGTCGACCTGCAGACCCTGCAGTCTCGCCTGTACGCCGACCTCTCCCAGCTCGTCGGGAACCGCGACGGCTACGTCTTCTTCACGCGCTTCGACAACATGGTAGCGGTCACGAACGGCCTCGACATGGACGACCACGCACTCATCCAGGAGTCGGTGCGCAACCGCTATCCGGTTACCGTAAGCTTCGGCGTGGCGACGGGTACCTCGCCCGTGCAGGCGCTCGCAGACGCGACGAACCTCATCCAGGACGCCGGGAGCGCACAGGACAAGTCCCGGCGTGAGATCCTCGACGGGCGCGTCATCGAGGACGAATTCCGGACCGACCACGACGTGCAGATCGCCCACTTCGACGTGGTCGACGCGACGGGCAAGTACACCGACGAGCTCGACGCCTTCGGTGCCTTCATCGAGATCGAGCAGGCCTACGCGTCGCTGATGCGGTACATGTACGAGGCCCACGACTCGCTCTCGTTCTTCGTCGGCGGGGACAACATCATCGCCGTCTGTCCGGACCTCGACGCGCCGGCGTACGACGACGCCATCGAACACGTCCGCGAGGAGACCGGCATCCCACTCCGCGTCGGCGTCGGAGAGGGTTCGACGCCGCACGACGCGGGCTACGCGGCGAAGCACGCACTCGAGGTCGGGCGGGCCGAAGCGTCGCCCGTCGAGTTCCACTGATCACCCGGTCGCCTCAACCCCGTAACTTCGTCGGGTGACCGGATAAAGTTGCTGCAGGTAGATTTTATAGCGGCCGTGTCAAACCGTCACACATGGAACGCGACGTGTCGATTCGTGACGTGACCGCGCGAGAGTTCGTCGGCGTCAGCGAGTCCGATTCGGTGCGCAGCACCGTCCGGCTCATGCACGAGGAGGACGTCGGGAGCGTCCTCGTCATGCGGGGACGCACTCCCGTCGGAATCATGACCGAACGGGACATCCTCGAGATGGTCGCGGAGGGGCGGGACCCCGAATCCACCGCGGTCGAGGACCTGATGACGAAGCCGGTCATCACGATGGGCGCGAGCCGACCGCTCGCCGACGCGGCTGAGACGATGTCCCGAGAGGAGATACGCAACGTCGTCGTGACCGACGACACCGACGACGAGGAGATCGTCGGTGTGCTCACGGAACGCGACGTAATCGAGGCCGCGAGCACGCTCCAGGCCTCGCGTTCGCTCACCTCGGGGGCAGCCCCGGAGGGGGTCGCGACCGCCGCCTCGGCGGTCGAAAGCGAAGCGAGCGTCACGGAGGACGGATACGGCACACAGGGGGTCTGCGAGCTCTGTGGCGCGTTAGCGGACTCCTTACACGACTCGAACGGACAGTTAATCTGCTCTGATTGCCGACAGGTCTAACGGTCATCTCCGTCTCTTCTCCCGGTCGACCGCCCACTTCGGGAGGCAAATTTATAACGCAGGGGTAAGTATGACGGTAGCATGGCACGGAAACTGCAACGGCGCGAAGTGCTGAAGACTACTGGAATCGCTGGAACTGCCGGCCTGGCAGGTCTAGCTGGCTGTATCGGTGGGAATGGCGGAAATGGTGGTGGTGGAAGTCCGGACATGCTCACGATCGTCGGCTATCCCGAAGACGGTATCCAGCTGTTCCGGGACTACTACAGCAGCTACGGGAACGACACCGACATCCTCATCCCGGACGGCCTCCGCGACCCGGACCTCCCGGGACAGGTCGGTAACGACATGACGAACGTGATCGGGACCGCACCTGCTGCCGGGGGTCCCGCCCAGTCCGCCTACGAGTCCCTGTACCAGGACATCTACGGTGAGTCGCCCGGTGTCTTCTCGTCCCAGTCGTACGACTCGGCGGCGGTCGGCATCCTCGCGAACGCGGCTGCGGGTGAGAACTCCGGGCCGGCCATCCGCGACCAGATGCGCAACGTCTCCAACCCGGGCGGGATGGAGGTGACGCCCGACAACTTCGTCGAGGGTGTCGAGGCAGCCGCCAACGGCGAGAACGTCAACTACCAGGGTGCGTCGAGCTCCGTCAACTTCGACCAGAACGGCGACCCTGCATCCGCGGCGTACGCGCTGTGGGAGTTCAGTGACGGCGGCACCTCGACGGTCCGGACCGAGAACTTCGAGGGTGCGAACCCGGACGGCGAGGGTCCGTCCGCCGACGACATGCCCGGCGGCATGGGTCGAGAGATCATGCTCGGAATCCTCCTGCCGGAGACCGGTGCGCTCGCGTCGACCGGTGAGTCGATGATCAACGCCGCACAGATCCCTGCACAGCAGGTCAACGAGTCGGATGTCGACCTCACGGTCACCACCCAGCTGGAGGACACCGAGACGAACTCCCAGTCCGGTGTGAGCGCAGCCAACAGCCTGGTCAACGCCGGCTTCCCGTACATCTGCGGGACGGCGTCGTCCGGTGTGAACGTCCCGGTGTGTCAGGAGGTCCTCATTCCCGGAGAGATCGTCGGCTGCTCCCCGTCGAGTACGGCGCTGTCGGTGACGAACCTCGACGACAACGACTTCATCTTCCGGACGGCACCGTCGGACCGCCTGCAGGGGCGTGTCATGGCGCAGATCGCCTCCGAGGAGCTCGAGGCCGAGACCTGTTCGACGCTGTACATCAACAACGACTACGGCCAGCAGCTCTCCGAACGGTTCTCCTCCGTGTTCGAGGACGAGTTCGGTGGCTCCGTCTGGCGGCAGGTCGCGTTCAACCAGGGGTCGTCCTCGTACTCCTCCGTCGTCAGCGACGCGATGTCGGCCGAGTAAGCGACGACCGGTCACTAACGTTCTTTCTTTCTTTCGGATCCGACGACGACGACCGACGGCTCTCACCCGAGTCACTCCGGATAGCGGCCGGTGGGGACTGGTTCGGTACGCGAGGTGTCGGGCGACCGACTCCAGTCGAGGGTAGTGTCGGCGGCGTCAGAACCTCGCTGTCGATACGGCGCGATTTATCGGCGGAGCCGGCTGTCGTCGTCAATCCACGGACGGTCACGTCGGAACGCGGTAAGTTCGAACGATGCTCGAACGACGCGAGGTTACTCGCGACGACTGGCCACCGCTCGTGGCCCAGAGAGCCCGCACTCGCGGTGTCTGGAGTGCCACCTCGAGTACCAGTACGTTACGTCGAACGGCCGTTCGCGCCGCTGAACGTACGTCTCCATAACAAAGGCCGCACGCTTCTCCCATACCAACGGAGATACAGTAATGCCAGATAGAAAACTCCTCGCCACAGTACTCGCCATCGCGGTTATCGGCAGCACCGTGGCGTTCGTAGCAGCCGTCGACTCGAATCAGCTCACAGACGAACACCAGGCCAGTCAGGACCAGAACACCTCGTACCTGCGCGTCGCGCACGCGTCGCCGGATGCGCCCGCGGTCGACGTTCGCGTCGACAACGAGACGGTACTCTCGAACGTGAGCTTCGGTACCGTCAGTGACTACCTCACCATGTCCGCGGGGACGTACAACGTCTCCATCCTGGCGAACGGAACCGACACCGCAGTGTTCGACAGCGAGGTCACGATCGAACCGCGGACCGTGACGACGGTCGCCGCGAGCGGCGAGGTGACCCAGAGCGGAAACACGTCGTTCGCCGCCGTGTTCTTCGATGACGACGCGTTCACTCCGGGCGAGAACCGGAGCGCGCTGAGCGTCGTCCATCTCTCGCCCGACGCCCCGGCCGTCGACGTCACCCTCGCGAACGGCAGCGTCGTGCTCGCTGAGAACGTGACCTTCCAGAACGCCTCGGACTACGTGTCGGTTCCCGCCGGGAACTACACCGCCGAGATCAGGCCGGCGACCGCTGGGAACGACGGGACCGTCGTCACGACGGTGAACGTGTCCCTCGAGAGCGGGCAGGTGCACTCCGCGCTCGCGGTCGGCTATCTGAACCCGGACGAGGCACCGGCTGATACGCCGTTCCAGGTCGTCCTCACCGAGGATGCATCCGTCACCGTCCAGTTGCCGTCCGAGGACGAGATGATGGACAACGAGACGGGCATGGACGGTAACGAGACGACGACTGACGACGATGCGGAGACGACGACTGACGACGATGCGGAGACGACGACTGACGGCGACGCGGAAACGACGACTGACGGCGACGAGACGACCACCGAAGAGGACGACGAGGAGAGGGTGGTCGCCTAGAGACCGCGCTCGCCTCCCCCGCCCGCTCCCGGTCACCCAGCGTGCCCGAACTCCAGCAGTTGCTGTCCGTGCTGGACAACCGGGAGCCACCATTCCCCTGCAGAAACGCATAGAGCGACGCGTTTTCCCCGTTCGAGACGCCCGTGGACGTACCGCCGACGGTTACCCGCCGAGGAAGTCCTGACGGACCTGCGGATCGTTCAGCAGAGTCGTCCCCTCGTCCTCGTAGCGGTTCTTCCCGTCGACGAGCACGTAGCCGCGGTCACAGCGCCGGAGTGCCTCCTTGGCATTCTGCTCGACCATCAGCACGGCCGTGCCGGCGTCGTTGATGGCGTCGATACGGTCGAACATGTCCGCGACGAGGTCTGGCGCGAGCCCGGCGGAGGGCTCGTCGAGCAACAGCAGGTCGGGGTCGAGCATCAGCGCCCGACCCATCGCGAGCATCTGCTGTTGCCCACCCGAGAGCGTCCCGGCCTTCTGCGTCTGTCGCTCCTCCAGGATGGGGAAGCGATCGAACACCTCGTTCAGCGCGTCCTGTGGCACCTCGTCGAGGATGTACGCACCCATCTCGAGGTTCTCCCGGACCGACAACGAGCTGAACACGTTGTCGTTCTGCGGGACGTAGCCGAGACCGAGGTGGATGATGTCCTCGGGGCGCATCGCCGTGATATCCTTGTCGCCGAACTTCACTGTCCCGCCCATGTGGCTCGTCAGTCCGAAGACCGACTTCATGACCGTCGACTTGCCGGCCCCGTTCGGGCCGACGATGGTGACGTACTCCTCGTCGTTGACGTCGAGGTCCACGTCGGTCAGGATCTGCAGGTCGCCGTAGCCGGCGTCCAGGTCCCGTACCGAGAGCAGGCTGTCGTCGTAGAGGATGACGTCCTGGGCCGCACTCGTCGCCTGGGAGTCGCTCATACCTCACCACCCAGATAGGCCTCGATGACGTCCTCGTTGTTCCGTACTTCCTCCGGGGTCCCCTCGGTGAGGATGCGTCCCTGGTGCATGACGATGACTTTCTCGCAGTTCTGCATGATGAGGTCCATGTCGTGTTCGACGATGAGGAACGTGTAGCCCTGGTCGCGCAGCTCGTGGATGTGCTCCAGGAGCCGTTCCTCAAGCGACGGGTTGACGCCGGCGAACGGCTCGTCGAGCAGGAGCATCTGCGGATCGGTCAACAGCGCACGGGCCAGCTCCAGCAGCTTCCGCTGGCCGCCGGAGAGGTTCTCCGCGTACTCGTTCGCGAGGTGGTCGATGTCGAAGAACTCCAGAGTCTCCCACGCGCGTTCGAGTATCTCCTGCTCCTGCCGGTTCACGTCATTCCGGACGTAGGGCAGCACCGAGCGCCAGAGCGCCTCGCCGCGCTGGTGCTTCGGCGCGACCATCATGTTCTCCAGGACGGTCATCTCGCCGAGCTCGCGGGCGATCTGGAACGTCCGGACGAGGCCGCGGTCCGCGACCTCGAACGGTTCGAGTCCCGTGATGTCCTGTCCGTTGAACTCGACGCTGCCGCCGTCGGGCTTGTGGGTGCCGGTGATGCAGTTGAACGTGGTGGACTTCCCGGCCCCGTTCGGGCCGATGAGCCCGGTCATGCTTCCCTTCTCGATGTCGAACTCGACACCGTCGACGGCCGTGATACCGCCGAAGTGCTTCTCGAGTCCGCGGACCTTCAGTGGCACCTCGACGGTGTCACCGGCTCCGGAGAGCGCGTCGAGGGAGCGGCCTTCGGACTGCTCTACACCGGCGGTCGCGTCGGCGGTCTCGGGTTCGCTACTCATCGGTCTCACCTCCGTCGGTCGCGACGGTGTCACCGCCGCCCGAACGCTTGATCGGCCGGGTCAGCGGGATGCTGGACGCCGGCTCCTTCCGGTGGCCGAGCAGCCCGTCCGGACGCCGATGCATCAGCACGATGAGCACCACGCCCATCATGAACAGCTGGAGCTGCCTGATGCTGTCGAGCGTGTAGAGCAGGAACGGGACGACGTCACCGTTCGAGATCGGCAGCATCGCCTGCCCGAAGCTCGACGGGGCCGAGGGGTTGCCGAGCGCCGTCTCGATGACGTTCTTGAAGTACCGCGGCCCCTGGAACAGGAACGCCGCGAACACCGCACCGCCCATGACGCTGCCGGAGTTCGACCCGGCACCGCCGATGATGAGCGCGATCCAGATGTAGAACGTGATGCGCGGCCGGAACGTGTTCGGCGTGACCGAGCCCTGCGTGCCGAACCAGAGGATGCCGACCAGCCCCATCAGGGCACAGCCGACCACGAACGACTTGATCTTGAACATGTTCGTGTTCTTCCCGAGCGCGTTCGTCACGTCCTCGTCCTCGCGGATGGCCTTGAGCACCCGACCGAACGGGGAGTTCCCCGTCCGACGGACGAGCACGTAGAACCCGCCGAGGATGAGCAGCAAGACGGCGGAGTACGCGAAGTTGTCGACGACCGGCTTGGGGTTGTTCGGGATGAAGTTCGCCACGAAGTCGACGACTATGCCCAGGTAGACCTCGTTCCACAGCCAGGCCTGCTCGCCGAGTACGAGGTCGAAGGGGGCGCTGAGGGCCCGAATCAGGCTTTCGAGGGGGTCCCGGTAGTCGAGGATGACACCGTCACCGCCACCGAGACCGACGCGGTAGCCAGCGATATCCGTGCCGCTGAGCGTGTCGGACAGCAACGAGAACCGGACGATCTCGGAGAGCGCGATGGTGACGATTGCGAGGTAGTCCGCACGCAACCGGAGTGCCGGGAGCGCGGCGATCAGTCCGAGCAGCCCGGCCGCGACCATCCCGCCGATGATACCGACCCACAGCGGCAGGCCGAATCCACCGATCTCCGCCGCACTGGTCCCGGAGCCGAACACCGGCTTCGAGATGATGCCGGTCACGTAGACGCCGGTCGCCATGAACCCGACGATACCGATGTTGAACAGCCCCGTGTACCCCCAGTGCAGGTTCAACGCGAGCGAGGCCATCGCGAAGACCGCGATCCAGAACGTCAGCTGGCCGATCTGGTTCATCAGCCCCCGGAACGGGAAGCCGATGAACAGTCCGGCGAGCAGGTAGATGGCGTAGATGCCGACGAGCATCGTCAGCAGCATCAGACCGTCGTTCCGGAAGTCGATGCCCATCACTACCGCACGCTGTTCCTCCGCACTCTGTCCGTACTCACCCCCTGATTCGTCGTCGCTCATGCTGTAGACCTCCCTGCGAAGATGCCCTCAGGACGTACCACCAGGACGAGGATCATCACGGCGAACGCCGCCGCACGGGCGAAGCCGGACGGGATCCAGATCACCGCCGTCGAGGCGGTGAGCCCGATCACCAGGCCGCCCGCGATTGCGCCGTACACCGAGCCGATACCCCCGAGGATGACTGCCGCGAAGATCAGCAGCAGCAGCAACCAGCCGTCGTTCCAGCTGAGCGTCCCCTTCCAGAGCACGAACATGAAGCCGGAGACCCCCGTCAGGCCGCCGCCGATGATCCACGTCGCGCGGATGACGCGCTCGGTTGCGATGCCGGTGATGCGCGCCAGTGCTTCGTCGTCGGACATGGCCCGCATCGCCTTCCCCAGCTTCGTCCGCTGGAGCAGGATGTGGACGCCGAGCATCAGCCCACCGGCGACGATGACCAGCAGCGCGTCGTGTGCGGTGAACGCCACCGTCCCGTCGATGATGTAGGGACGGACGCCGGGGAGGGACCCGGTGTTGGTCGTCCCCCGGGTGCCCGAGTCGAACATGAACTGGATGAGATAACGGAGCGCGAACGCGACACCGATGCTCGTGATGAGCAACGGAATCCCGCCCGAGCCACGTATCGGTTTGAAAACGAACTTGTCGATGGCGAGCGCGAGCGCGATGGTGAACACGCCGGAGACGATGAGTCCGGCGAAGACGGCCAGCGGCGTCTCCACGGCGTTGATGCCGAGCGCACCGCCGAACACCGAGCCGCCGGCACCCACCAGCGCCAGCGAGCCGATGTTGGCCGCGGAGCCGAAGCCGCCCGCGATGAGGTACGTCGTGGCCCACCCCGAGAACGCCCCCGCTGTGATGTAATCACCGTGGGCGAAGTTCGCGAAGTTCAGAATACTGTACGTCATCGAGAGCCCGATGCCCGCCAACCCGATGACGAGCCCCCGGAACAGGCCGTCGAGAATCAGACCCAACACTCGCGCGATGGTGATGTTTCCGGTCGCGAGCTGTCTGAAGAGGTCGAGGACGAGCAGTGCTGCGAGTACCCCCAGCACTGCCGTCATCGGCTTCTCGACTACGAGGTTCCGGCCCCTATCGTACGTGCTTGATACACCCATGGATGTCCCTTACACACAATGCGGAACAAGGAGATAGATAAATCTTACCCGACCATCTCCCAGTTTCATCTCGCCGACCGCGTGCGATTGTTACCCAATAACACTCTGGTGCCTCCACATTTCAGTGCTCCACATCCACCAGTACGGGCCGCTGGCCAGAAACGACTCCACGGTGGGTCGAAGGGCTGGATGGACCCACAAAGAAAACTCTTTCACCGGGCCCCCCACACCTCGAACCATGCCGGTAGGGACCCTTGACGACCTCTCCGTCGCCGGGCGTCGAGTCGGGGTACGCGTCGACATCAACAGCCCGCTCGACAACGGGGCACTCGCCGACGACGCCAGGCTCCGGGCCCACGAGCAGACGCTCGCCGAGTTGCTCGAGGAGGACGCACGCGTCGCCGTCCTCGCCCACCAGGGCCGCCCCGGCGGCGACGAGTTCGAGACGCTCGCCGCCCACGCGGAGCGCCTCGACGAGCTGCTCGACGCGCCCGTCAGCTACGCCGACGCCAACCTCGGCTCGGCCGCCCGTGAGGCCGTCGAATCCCTCGAACCGGGGACCGCCGTCGTGCTCGAGAACACCCGGTTCTACGCCGAGGAGTACATGGAGTTCGAACCCGAGGTCGCCGGGCAGACCCACCTCGTCGAGGGGCTCGTCCCGGTCCTCGACGCGTTCGTCAACGACGCCTTCGCGGCCGCGCACCGCTCGCAACCCTCGCTCGTCGGGTTCCCCCAGCACCTCCCAAGCTACGCCGGACGGGTCATGGAATCGGAACTCGACGTGCTCGGCGACGTCGAGGCCACCGACCGACCGCGCGTCTACGTCCTCGGCGGCGCGAAGGTCTCGGACTCCATCGACGTGGCCTGGAACGTCCTCGAATCCGGACTCGCGGACCAGGTGCTCACCGCCGGCGTCGTCGGCAACGTGTTCCTCCTCGCCGACGGCGTCGACATCGGCGACGGCAGCGCCGACTTCATCTACGACAAGGGCTACTGGGACGAGATTGACCGCGCCGCCGACCTGCTCGACGCCCACGGCGACCGCATCCGCTTCCCGCAGGACGTGGCGGTCGAGCGAGACGGCGAACGACACGAGATCGGCCTGAACGCCCTGCCCGGGAAGGAAGGTGAGGCCGCGATGGACATCGGCTCCGAGACCCTGCGAATGTACAGGTCCGTGCTCGCGGACGCCGAGACGGTCATCCTCAACGGCCCCGCGGGCGTGTTCGAGGACCCGACGTTCGCGGTCGGGACGAAGGAGCTGTACCGCGCCGCCGCCGACGTCCCCTACAGCATCGTCGGCGGTGGCGACACGGCCGCCGCCATCAGACAGCTCGGCATCGACGGCTTCAGCCACCTCTCGACTGGCGGGGGTGCCTGCCTCCGTCTCCTCACCGGGCGCGACCTCCCCGCCGTTGAGGCGTTGCGCACCGGCTACGATGGCGATTGAACGGGCCACGCTGGACGAGCTCGACACCGTGGTGGACCTGTGGGTCGACCTCGCCACGGAGCAGGGCCCCCACGGCGCACACGTCCGACCGGCCGAGAACCGCACCACGATGCGCGAGCGGCTCGCACGCCACGTCGTCGACGGCTCCGTGCTCGTCGACCGCGTCGACGACGACGTCGTCGGCTTCGTCTCCTTCGAACGCACCGACCCGGACATGAGCGTCGACACCGAGCGCGGACTCGTGAGCAACCTCTACGTCGCCCCCGACTACCGAGGCGCGGGCCGCGGTGCCGCCCTGCTCGACGCCGCCGAGGCCGAACTGCGCGAACGCGGCGTCGACGTGGTCCAGCTCGAGGTCATGGCCAGCAACACACGCGCACGGTCGTTCTACTCGGAGCAGGGCTACGCCGAGCATCGCTCCGTCCTCGAAAAACGCGTCGGAGTCGAAAGCCATACTAAGCCCAACGACCACGACTGAGTTGCGGACCGTGCCAAGGGAGCATGGGCGGTGCATGCACTCGACTTGTAATCGAGACTTCGTGGGTTCAAATCCCACCCTTGGCTTCCTGCTGCGAACGAAGTGAGCAGCGGAAGCCACAGGTGTGGATTTGAACCAGGGAGCGGAACGAAGTGCAGCGACGGTGGGTCGACCTCGTCGTCGCCAGATTGGTCATCGCTGTCACCGATTCGGGGGACGATTCAAGTGACGCGTTATCGTATCTGGAGGTATGTCAGATGCCGACCCGCGAGATGCCATCCGGGAGTTCGAGTACGACGGCTCGTCGTTCAAGATGGCGGACCTCACGGTCCTCGAAGAACAGGGGCTCTGCGAGCTCGACAGCCTCCCGGTCAGTATCCGTGTGCTCCTCGAATCCGTCCTCCGGAACGTGGACGGCGACACCATCACCGCGGCGGACGTACGGAACGTCGCGTCGTGGCAGCCGGACGTCCCGGACGTCGAGCTGCCGTTCACGCCGTCCCGGGTGGTGCTGCAGGACCTCACCGGCGTCCCGGCGGTGGTCGACCTCGCGGCGCTTCGCTCGGCCGTCGACCGGCAGGGGCGTGACCCGGGCATCGTCGAGCCGGAGGTCCCCATCGACCTGGTCATCGACCACAGCGTGCAGGTCGACTTCTTCGGCTCCGAGGACGCCTACGAACGGAACGTCGAACTGGAGTACGAGCGGAACGGTGAGCGCTACCGGGCGCTGAAGTGGGCACAGCAGGCGTTCGACGACTTCCGGGTCGTCCCGCCGGGGACCGGCATCGTCCACCAGGTGAACCTCGAGTACCTGGGGCAGGTCGTCCACGCCCGGGAGCAGGACGGCGAGGAGTGGCTCCTGCCGGACACGCTGGTCGGGACGGACAGCCACACGCCGATGATCGGGGGCATCGGGGTCGTCGGCTGGGGCGTGGGCGGCATCGAGGCCGAGGCGGCGATGCTCGGCCAGCCGATCACGATGAAGCTCCCGGAGGTGGTCGGGGTCCGGCTCACGGGCGAGCTGCCGGAGGGGGCGACCGCCACCGACCTCGTGTTGCACGTCACCGAGAAGCTCCGCGGCGTCGGTGTCGTCGACCGGTTCGTCGAGTTCTTCGGGCCGGGCGTCTCGAACCTCACCGTGCCGGACCGGGCGACCATCGCGAACATGGCACCCGAGCAGGGCTCGACCATCAGCATGTTCCCGGTCGACGAGGCGACGCTGGACTACCTCGAACTGACGGGACGGGACGAGGAGCACATCGAGCTCGTCCGCGAGTACCTCGACGCACAGGGGCTGTTCGGCGAGCAGGACCCCGAGTACTCCGAGACGGTCGAGCTCGACCTGTCCTCCATCACGCCCAGCCTCGCCGGCCCGAAGCGCCCGCAGGACCGCGTCGAGATGCCCGAGATGAAGTCGCACTTCCGGAAGCTCGTCCACGGCGAGTTCGCGGGCGAGCTCGAGGACATCGACGAGGACGCACTCTCGCGCTGGCTGGAGGAGGCGAGCGTCGCGGACGACCGCCCCGACGCCGACATCCCGACGCCGGACGTCGGCCAGCTGACCAAGCAGGTCGAGGTGGACGTCGGCGGGGAGACGACCGAGATCGGCCACGGGAGCGTCGTCGTCAGCGCAATCACGAGCTGTACGAACACGTCGAACCCGTCCGTGATGCTGGCCGCGGGGCTGCTCGCGAGGAACGCCGTCGAACGGGGCCTCGACGTGCCAGCGTACGTGAAGACCAGCCTCGCGCCGGGCAGCCGCGTGGTCACCGAGTACCTCGAGGCGTCGGGGCTGCTCCCGTACCTCGAGGAGCTCGGCTACAACGTCGTCGGCTACGGCTGCACGACCTGCATCGGGAACGCCGGGCCGCTCCCGGAGCCGATCGAGCGCGCCATCGACGCCGAGGACCTCTGGACGACGAGCGTCCTCTCCGGCAACCGGAACTTCGAGGCGCGAATCCATCCCAAGGTGCGTGCGAACTACCTCGCCAGCCCGCCGCTGGTCGTCGCCTACGGGCTCGCGGGCCGGATGGACATCGACCTCGAGCACGACCCGCTCGGGACCGACGCCGACGGCGAGCCGGTGTACCTGGCCGACCTCTGGCCGGACGCCGACGAGATTCACGCGGCAGTCCACGACAGCGTCGACTCCTCGATGTTCGAGGAGAAGTACGCCGAGGTGTTCGAGGGCGACGAGCGCTGGGAGGGCCTCGACGCGCCGACCGGTGCGGTGTACGGATGGGACGACTCGTCGACGTACATCCGCGAGCCGCCGTTCTTCAAGGAGTTCCCGCTGGAGGAGCCCGGTGTCTCGGACGTCGAGGACGCCCGGACGCTCATGCTGCTGGGCGACACCGTCACGACCGACCACATCAGCCCGGCCGGCCCGTTCAGTCGCGAGCAGCCCGCCGGCGAGTGGCTCGTGGACCAGGGCGTCGAGCCACAGGACTTCAACACGTACGGGGCCCGTCGCGGGAACCACGAGGTGATGATGCGCGGCACGTTCGCGAACGTCCGCATCGAGAACGAGATGCTCGACGACGTCGAGGGGGGCTACACCATCCACCAGCCGACGGGCGAGCAGACGACCGTCTTCGAGGCGAGCCAACGGTACCGCGACGCCGAGACGCCGCTGGTCGTCTTCGCCGGCGAGGAGCTCGGCACCGGTTCCAGCCGAGACTGGGCCGCGAAGGGGACGGACCTGCTCGGTGTGCGGGCGACCATCGCGGAGAGCTACGAACGCATCTTCCGCGACAACCTGGTCGGGATGGGCGTCCTGCCGCTGCAGTTCGCCGAGGGTGACTCCTGGGAGTCGCTCGGACTGGACGGCTCTGAGACGGTCTCGATCCAGGGGCTGGACGACGGACTGGCAGTCGGCGACGAGCTCACCGTCGTCGCCGAGTGGGCCGACGGGTCGACCGTCGAGTTCCCGGTCACCGCCCAGGTCAGTACGCCCGCCGCGGTCCGATACGTGGAGAACGGTGGTATCCTCCACCTCGTCCTCCGTCGGCTGCTCACGGAGTCGTAGGGAGCGAGTCCCGGGCCGCGCTACCCGATGGTGTCGTACTCGTCGTCGAAGAGGTCGTCGTCGTACTCGTCGTCGGACTGCTCGGCCGTCGCGGCCGCCTCGCGGTGGTCGACGTAGAAGGCGATGAGGTAGGTCCGGGTGAACGCGCCGACGATTCCTGCGGTGAGGATGGTCATCGCGACGACGATGCCGAGTTCGGTGGCCGAGAGCTTCGCGTAGATGTTCTGGAAGGTCTCGGGCTCCAGCGCCTCCGTGTTCTGGAGATCGACGCCGATGCTGCTCACCACGAAGTACGCCGTGAGGAGGGAGGTCAGCACGCTCGGGGTCCAGCGGACGACGGTGAACCCGATGGTGCTGAGGAGGTTCCCGCGGACGAAGCGGTAGCTCTCCTTGAGACTGTCGAGGACGTCGGCGTCGTCGACGACGATGGCGGCCTCGTAGAACTGGAGGAAGACGACGGTCGCGAGGTAGAGGACGAACAGCGCGAGGCCGACGAGCCCAGGGAGGATGAGCGCGACGGGGCTGACACCGCCCTGGAGACCGGTCAGGCCGACCGTGAGCGCGGTGACGAACAGCAGGACGAGGATGCCGACGAATGCCACCACGAACACGACCAGCGCGAAGAAGATGGCCGCGACGAGCAGCGAGACGTAGTTCTCCCGTCCGGCGCGCCAGAAGGTGCCGAACGAGGTGGTCCCGTCGAGGCCCTCCTCGGCCATCCCGTAGATGCCGCCGATGAGGAACGGGACGACGACGACGGTGACGAGGTTGAACAGGGAAGCGACGAAGGGGAGCCCGGTCCACTGGAGGAGTATCTGTGGCAGCTGCACGACGGCGAAGGCGGTGGCGGCGACGAACAGGATGGGGTTCCGCGCCAGCGTCGAACCGGCGTGTTTCGCCGATGAGATTGCGCCCATACCGGTTCCGGCGGGTCGGGAGCGCATAAATCATGTCTTACGCATGTGAGGAAAACGGACCGAAACCGTCGTGGCCGCGCCGGCCGTCGGTGGGCGCATGCGAGTGAGCGTCATCGGCGGGAGCAGCGTCTCGGACGCAACGTACGAGCAGGCCGTCTCGGTGGGTCGACTGTTCGCGGAGCGCGGCCACACGGTCGTCTGTGGCGGACTGGGTGGTGTGATGCGCGGTGTCTGTGAAGGCGCGAGCGAGGCCGGCGGGCGGACCGTCGGCATCCTCCCCGGCGAGGACACCACCGCGGCGAACGAGTTCGTCGAGGTTCCCCTCGCGACGGGGCTGGGCCACGCCCGGAACGCACTCGTGGTGATGAACGGCGACGCGGTCGTCGCCATCGACGGCGGCCCGGGGACGCTCACGGAACTCGGCTTCGCCAGCGTCTACGACCGACCGGTCGCGGGACTCGGCACGCACGACGTGCCGGGCGTGAGACAGGTTGACAGTCCGGCGGCCGCGGTCGCCTACGTCGAAGACCGTGTGTGATGCTACCGGGTGACGAAAGCGACTGTTGTAGTTATAGGTGCGTTTATTGACAGTCCGGGGGTAGGGAGCAGTGTCGGCACTGGACCCGCCCACTCTGACCGAAACCCGACGGAGGTGTTGCCCGACGCCTCCAGACCCCACTGCCGACAGTTTTCGGACGACTACTCCTCGAAGACCCGTGCGTGTAGCCCGTCGGTGACCACGTCCATGAGCGTCTGGAGGTTCCGGGCGTCGTCGCGGTTGTACCGGACCAGCGTGTCGAGCGCCTCGTCGCTGCCGCGCTCGTACTCGTGCCAGAGCCTGACCGCGTCCCGGCCGGTGATGTCCGGCTCGTCGCGGGCGATGCCGACCTCCTTCTCGATGCTCTTGAGGCCGCCGGAGAGACCGAGGCGCTTGCAGGGGTACATGAGGTCGACGTGCGGCACGTCGATGTCGACGTCGAACGAGGTCTCGAGGAACGGCACGTCGAAGCGTGCCCCGTTGAACGTCGCGACGAGCGCCGCGTCGTCGAACTGCTCGCGGAGCGCGCCCGCGGTCAGGTCGTCACCCTGGACGAGCGTGGTCGTCTCGCCGCCCCGGTGGAAGGAGACCGTCGTCACGTCGTCGCGCTCCTGCGAGAGACCGGTCGTCTCGATGTCGAAGAAGCAGGTGTCCTCGCGGAAGTTCTCGTAGAACCGCCAGCGCTCGCTGCCCGGGAACTGCTCGTCGAAGAAGCGCGTGTCGCCCGCATCGAGCCGACCGGTCGCCGTCTCGATGAACGACTCGATGCGGTCGGCCGTCGTCGGCCCGACCACCGAACCGTCGAACTCGTCCCAGTGCGTGATACCGGCGCGCCAGAGGTCGCGTTCCGTCTGCTCGCCGACGCCCCGGACCGGAATGAAGCTGTTCTCGATTCGCACGCTCGTACCTCGGTCAGGCGAGTAGAAAAGCTGTCGTTCTCCGCGGGCCTCAACGGTTCTCGAACGCCTCGATGCGCTCGCGCCACTCGTCGGGGACCGGTCTGGACTCCTTCGTCTCGGGGTCGTAGGCGACCTGCACTGTCTCGGCGGTCGCCGCGACCGCCCCCGAGGCACGCACCTCGTAGGCGAAGTGGATGGTGGAGGTGCCGATGTCGGTCACCCAGATGGCGACCTCGACGTCGTCTTCGAGTGTGATGGGCCGCTCGAAGTCGATCTCGAGGTGCGCGAGGACGCTCTCCAGGGACTCCGGTGTCCCGAGCACCTCGGGGAGGTACTCGACGCGGGCCGCCTCGAGGTAGGAGGAGTAGATGGCGTTGTTCACGTGGCCCAGCAGGTCGACGTCGTTGTACCGGACGTCGATATCGACGGTGAAGGGATGTTCGCGCATACCCACCGTCGCCGCCCGACGCACCTTCGTCTTGTGGTAGCGGCCAGGCTTCGGGTGTGGCCAGCTGTCGGGTGGAAACGATACCTCGCTGCTCACTCCTCGCCCCGGGCGAGGTACAGCGTCCGGTCGGTGATCTGGATGAGCGCGTCGGCCCAGTCGTCGAGCGAGTCGCCGGTCGCACCGGGTATCTTGAGCACCACGATGCCGTCGTCGTCGACGGTCAGCTCGGCGTGCCCGCTCTCGTCCCGGTCGAGGTAGTTCCGGAACTGGTACCGGAGCAGCTGCTCGCTCGCACCGGAGAGCTCGACGCCACCGTCGGGTACCAGTTCCAGCGTCGCGACCTCGCTCTCGGCGCTGGCGGTGAGACCGTACGTCTCACCCGACAGCGGGAACGTGTAGTCGGTGTCGTCGAGCTCGTCGGCACCCTGCTGCAGCGGCAGCGAGCTCACGTCCGGCGAGATGCTCGTCCCGCCGACCTCCTGCGTGAGCGTCGTCAGTTCCTGCTCGACGAGGTCGCCGACACCCATCGGTTCGTCCGCGGTGGTGCCCAGTTGCGCCTCGGTCCTGTCCCCGCCCTCGAGTTCGGCGTCCTCGCTCCCGAGCACGTCCTCGTCGACAGCGCCATCGGCGGGCTCGACCGTCGCCTCCGTGTCCCGCAGGACCGCGGCGGCGGCGGTCTCCGCATCGGCGTCGGGGTCGAGTTGATCGAGGACTGAGGGGTCGACGTCCCCCTCGTCGTCTGCCTCGCGGGCCGTCTCAGCCGTCCCCTCGTCGACCGCCTGCTCATCGTCGCCCCCCGACTCGGCGTCCGCCTCGCCAGCACCCACGAGGTCGTCCATCCCGACCGACTCGTCGTCGAACTCGGAGAGCGGGGGCGCGGCCGCCGCTTCGGCGTCGTCGTCGGCCGCCTCTTCGTCGGCTCCCTCGTCGTCGGCCACCTCGTCGTCGACCGCCTCGTCGTCGGTGCCGCCTTCAGTGGTCTCCGCGATGGCACCGGTCGACCGCGGGTGTGACTCGAACCGGGTCGCGTACCACGGTTCCTCTGCGGTGGTCGCGAACCGGCCGTCCGTCTCGTCGGCGCTCGGTTCCGTGAACAGGTCGCGTGACGGCCCGAGCCCGTGGTTCGTCCGCGCGTCGTGCCCGAAGGTCCGGAGCGCCTCGGTCGCGGAGTCGTCCGGTACGATGGCTCCGTCGGCGGGCTCGTCGTCGTCGAACAGCTGAGCGACCGAACCGTCCAGTTGCTCGCCGTCATCCTCGTCGACGGTGCCAGCTACGTCGCCGGAGACGTCCGCCCCAGTCGCGCCCGCCTCGGCGTCGGCTGGCGAGCCCTCGCCGTCGTCCGCTACGCTTGGCTCGTCGTCATCGGACAGGCCGCCCTCCGTCAGTCCCTCCTCCTCGGCGGTCCCGTCGTCGTCTCCGTCCGTCGCGCCGGCGTCGTCCGCCGCTTCCGCTTCCTCGACATCGGCGGCGTCGTCGCTCCCGGTAGAGTCCTCGTCGGTCGCCGCCCGGGGCGTCGTCTCCTCGTCCTCCACGGCCTCGTCCGCTAGCTCGGCCGCCTCCCCGTCGCTCTCGGGCGCTTCGTCCTCGGCGTCCGCCGCGTCGACTGCGTCTCCCTCGCCGTCCGCAGGCTCGCCGTCACCCGTGGTCGAATCCGCGTCCGCCCCGTCGCTCGACTGGTCGGCTGGCCCGTCCGGGTCGAACTCGTCGACACCGACGCTGCGTGCGTCGACGCCGTCGGCCGTTCTGGCGGCTCCTCCGGCCGTCGTACCGGCGGCGGCCGGCGAGGCACCCGCCGGTGCGTCTGCGTCGGAGCCACTTCGGCCGTTCCGGCCGTTCGCCAGCTGCACCTGGCCGACGACGCCCTCCGGCGATGGCCGTGCCGCCTGCAGACCGCCGATGGTCGACTGGCCGCCCGATACCGTCGGCGTTCCGACACCGGGGGCGACGACGTTCGGGGTCGCCGCCCGTGCCGCGCCGGAACGGGACTGACGGTCCGCAACTGCTCCGTGCCCATCGGCGGTGGCACCGCTTCGACCGGTCCGGCCCTGTTCTCCGTGCATGCTGTCGTGGATCCGGGTCAGTGTCCCGTTTATCGTGTCCAGATCCGAATCCACGTCGTCCTCGAGCGAATCGATCTTCTCCGCGACGTCACGCAGCGCCAGCGCGACGTCCCACATGACGACCACGCCGAGGAAGACGAGCATCAGGAGGATGGTCACTGCGACGCCGGCGAGCATTTCTATGCCTACTTGGACCATGGGTGAGTCTCCTGTTCGCGTACGCACGGTCGGGGTATGAGGGTTCGTTCGATATCGAACGGTGAGTCGTGTCTCGATTCGTCCGACAGCGACGGTATCGGCGTGTCGGTGCCCGCGCCGCCACGGTCGTGCGAGGGACCCGACAACCCGACGAACGGTTAAACGTGGTCCGTCCGTAGCGGTGGTATGAGCGACGCAGCAGAGTCGAAAGACGACGGCACCGACGGCAGTCCGACGAACACCACCGAACCAGTCCACGTCGAGAGCCAGGAGCACCTCCAGACGCTACTGGCCGACGAGGACGTGGTGCTCGTCGACTTCTACGCCGACTGGTGTGGCCCGTGCCAGATGCTCGAACCCGTGGTCGCGGAGATCGCGGTCGAGACGGACGCCACCGTCGCGAAGGTCGACATCGACGAGCTGCAGGGGCTCGCACAGGAGAACGGTATCCGCGGTGTCCCGACGCTCCTGCTGTACGCCGACGGCGAGCTCGTCGAACGGATGGTCGGCGTGCAGGAGAAGTCCTCGCTCGTCGGTCTCATCGAACAGCACGGCTGAGCGGTCGGTCGACGGTCGCGCGGACGCGCGGACGCTCACAGAATCAGATCTCGATCCAGCCGCTCTCGGCGTCCCGGTCCCGGAGATGCCAGCGCTGTTCGAGACGTTCCTCGTCGCCGTCTTCCGTCCGTCTGACCTCGACGACGGCGTCGAACAGCGGTTCGAGCAGGCGTACGTAGTCGCTGTCGCGGTCCAGCGGCAGGTGGAAGTGCCCCATCCCGTCGGCCTGTCTGGTCCGCGAGGTGACCATGTGGAGCAGGCGGAACACGTTCTGTGACTTGTGCTCCTGGAGGAGCGGTGTCACCGAGTCGAAGCAGAGCCGGAGTTCGGCCGGCTCGAGCTCGTGGTCGGCCTCCATCTCGTCGACGGCATCGATGATGGACGTCCCGAGCGTGCTCAGCAGCTGCGGGCCGACCACGGTCTCCTCGATGTCGTCCGGGACGCCCTTCGGGCTCGCGGAGACACCGGCCTCGTTCTCCTGACTGAGGATGCGCGTCGTGCCCTGGTGGTCCGTCGACGGTCCCTGTCCGCACGTCTCAGTTCCCGTGGTGTAGACGTAGAGGCGCTGTCTTGGCTCGCCGCTGTCCCCCATGAGCCTGGAACAGGCCGCACGGTGGGCCGTCGCGCTCGTCCGTCCGACCAGAAGGATGCTGCTGCCTTCGCGCTTGAGTGCCGAGAGCGTCTGGGCGAAGGTAGTGCTCCCCGGTACCCCCCCACCGTGGTCGGTACGCATTCTTTCGTCGAATTAGAAACAGGATGCAATAAATATTGTGGCTATTGGTTTACTATAATAACGTGTTACACCCGGTGAAACCGAGTTCGGAGAGGAACGAGAACCCACGGAGGGTCCGGTGGCGCATGGTTTTTGTCGGCTACGCGATAACGGTACGGTATGAGCGATTCCAGCGACGACGACATCGCCACCGACGCCAAGGAGCTGGCGAGGGAGCTCCGGGCGCTCCGGGAGCAGCTGGACGAGCAGCGCCGTCGGCCGCCGACGGGGCCGATGGGCATTCCCCGTCCGCCCACCCCGCGCGAGTTCATGGAGTTCGCCGACGAGGTTGCCATCCCCGCCACCATCGCCATCCTGGAGACGAACATCCGACTGCTCGAGGCGCTCCAGCGCGCCATCAGGCTGGCAGACAGTGGTCGTCGTGCGGGTGAACGTGGCCGCGATGCCGGTGGTCGCGCGCGCTCGACCGCCGAGACCGTCAGTCGCGAGACGCTCTCGCGGGCCTCCGACGCGCTCGCGGACCTCCAGTCCGTCCTCGAGGGGACCGAGCTGCCGGAGAACGAGTCCGCACGGAGCATCCTGACCGAGGCGCAGGACCTCCGCCGTGAGATTCAGGAGCAGCTGACGGCGAGCCGGACCCAGGACCGCACCCTCGACGAGTTCGAGGAGGCCGATGCCGGGTCGGGCAGTGAGGGGACCGACATCGACGTGGTGGAGGGCGGAGCGGCGGCGGAGGGCGAGGCTGCAGCGGAGGACGAACCGGTGACCATCGACGTGGACGCCGAGCTGGAGACGCTGAAACAGCAGTACGAGGACGGTCGCGACGGTGCTGGCGACGGGCAGGGCGAGTCTGACGGCGAGCCGGGCGAGACTGGCGACGAACCGGGCGAGACTGGCGACGAACCGGGCGAGACTGGCGGCGGGCCCGGCGAGAGTTCGGGCGACGACCACGGGGTTGCCGGCGACGACGACGAGTAGTCGCAGCGGTGGTAAACTACGAGCAGTCGCAGCGGCGATAGAAGTGGATTCTGCGGTCGCAGGTCGACGCGAGTAAGGAATTCTTACCTGGTCGAAGCGGTGTCGACTCGGGTCGAAGCGATATCGAGACGGGTTCGAGCACCTAGACGGGTTCGAACCGGTAGCCGTCCCAGTCCTGGCTCTCGGGCTCCCTGATACCGGCGTCGGGGTCGCGCAGCTCCCCGACGTACACCGGTCGGACCGTGTCACCGGTCTCCACGTCGGCGGTCGTCAGCTGCCCGATGGCCCGGACGGACTCGCCGTCGACGTCGAACTCGACGATCGCGAGCGCGTTGGGCTGGCGGACACCCGGCGGGGTCGCCGTGGAGTTGGTCCAGGTGACGACCTCGGCCTCGTACTCGCTCAGGTCCACGGTACCGACCGGTTCGCTGCCGTTCGGGCCGATAGGGTGGCCCGGGTAGGTGATGCTGCCGTCGTCGTACCGGTAGGCCTCCATCGTCATTCTGCTGCCTCCATGATGGTGGTGATGACGCAGTTCCCGAACCCGCCGACGTTGCACGCGAGGCCGACATCGGCGTCGACCTGGCGGTCGCCCGCCTCGCCGACGAGCTGTGCGTAGATCTCGTAGCCCTGTGCGACGCCGCTCGCCCCGAGCGGGTGGCCCTTCGACTTGAGGCCGCCCGAGGTGTTGATCGGAAGTTCGCCGTCCATCTCCGTCTCGCCGGCCTCGACGCGCTCCCACGCTCTGCCGGGTTCGGCGAAGCCGAGGCCCTCCATCTGGAGGAACTCGAGGATGGTGAACATGTCGTGGAGCTCGGCGACGTCGACGTCCTCGGGCTCCAGTCCGGCCATCTCGAACGCCTGCTCGCCAGAGTCGACGACGCCGCCCATCACTGTCGGGTCCTCGCGCTCGTGGACGACCTGGGTGTCGGTCGCGCCCGCGACGCCGGTCACGACGGCGTAGTCGTCGGTGTACTGCTCGGCGACCGACTCCGGACAGAACATGAGCGCCGCGCTCCCGTCGGTGATGGGACAGAAGTCGTACAGCCGGAGCGGGTCGGCGACGATGGGCGACTCCATCACCGTCTCCACGTCGACCTCCTTGCGGAACTGGGCGTGCGGGTTGTCGAGTCCGTTCCTGTGGTTCTTCACGGCGACCTTCGCCAGCGACTCCCGCGGCGCGTCGTACCGTTCGAGGTAGTGTCGCGCGGTGAGCCCGGCGAAACTCGGCAGGGTGACGCCGTGTTTGTACTCCACCGGGTGCGTGATGGAGGCGATGACGTCGGTCGCCTCGCCGGTGGTCTGGTGAGTCATCTTCTCGCCACCGACGAGCAGGGTCATCTCGGACGCGCCGGAGGCGACGGACTGCCACGCGGCGTAGATTCCCGCGCCGCCGGACGAGGAGGTCTGGTCGACCCGCTGGCTGTACGCCGGCATGGCGTCGAGGTCGTGCGCCAGCGCGTTCATGATCCCCGTCTGTCCCTCGAACTCCCCGCTTGCCATGTTCGAGACGTACAGGTGCTCGACCTCGTCGGGGGCGACCCCGGCGTCGTCGAGGCAGGCCTCTCCCGCCTCGGCGAGCAGGTCCATCACCCACGACTCCCGCTGTCCGAACTTGGTCATCGAGGCACCGATGACTGCTACACGGTCCATGCGCGACTCCACTCGCGGCATCGGTTTAGTTATTCCCGTCACTACCTCCTCTTGCGCCGCGACGTGCTCGCCTCCGCTGGCAGCAAGGGTGACCGGCGCGACGGCGGGTGCCTCGCCACCGCAGCGCCGTCCCACGGTCTATCCCCCCACCCTTGCAAGTGAAGCGGGCTCACCGACCCACGCACCCCCACCACCGTTGCGAGTGAACACCGACATCGCTCCAGCGACCTTCCGCGGTGGTTGCAGGAGGAGAGAGACACCACCGTTGCAAGTGAAGCGGGTCGAGGGTAGGGGCGGGACGTGACACAGAGACACCACCGCTGCGAGTGAAACCGGAAACGGGTGGGGGAGGGGGTCGACCGTCGAGTTCCCTGACCTTGTCCACCACCCCGCGTGTTCTGACCCATCAACGCCTCTACCCCGAATTTTCACTTGCATCGGTGGTGGGTGTGCCCCTCGGCGACAGTCGGCCGTCACCACCCACCCAACAACTGTCACTGCTTCACCAGAAACCGTGGTGTGTTCCCCCTACTAGGTACCCCTTCCTTCCTAGCTTCACTTGCAACAGTGGTGTCTGTGAGGGTGTGGGTTTCGTCCACGTTCCACACGATACGTGACTGCGACCGTGAACGACCGTGACGGTTCACACGAAACACTTGAATCACTTGCAAAGGAGGTTCTTTTATACCCGGAGTCATACCGGAAGGGTATGCGCCGGTTCGAGCGCAAGCGCGCCATCTTCGCAAACAAGGACGCTCTTCGGGAGAGCTACCAGCCCGACAGTATCGAAGAGCGGGACGAGGAGATCGAGGCGTACATGGACGCGCTCCAACCGGTCGTCGACGGCTGGGAACCCAACAACGTCTTCCTCTACGGGAACACCGGCGTCGGCAAGACCGCTGTCACCGAGTATCTGCTGTCCCTGCTGCAGGACGACGTCGAGGAGTACGACGACGTGGACCTCTCGGTCGTCTCGCTCAACTGCAAGCCGCTCTCGTCATCGTACCAGGTCGCGGTCGAACTCGTCAACGAGCTCCGTCCCGACGGTGGAGAGATCTCGACGACGGGGTACCCCCAGCAGACCGTCTTCAACAAGCTCTACGAGGAACTCGACGAGGTCGGCGGCACCATCCTGCTCGTCCTCGACGAGATCGACGCCATCGGCGAGCGCGACGAACTGCTCTACGAGCTCCCCCGCGCCCGGTCGAAGGGCGACCTGGAGGACGCGAAGGTCGGCATCATCGGCATCTCGAACGACTTCAAGTTCCGCGACCAGCTCGACCCGCGCGTGCAGGACACGCTCTGCGAGCGCGAGCTCCAGTTCCCGCCGTACAACGCACAGGAGCTGACGAACATCCTCTCCTCGCGTGCGGAGATCGCGCTCCGCGAGGACACCTACGACGAGGCCGTCGTCCGGCTCTGTGCCGCCCTCGCCGCGAAGGACCGTGGCTCGGCACGGCAGGCGCTCGACCTGCTCCTGCTCGCGGCCGAACAGGCCGAGAACGGCGACGACGACCACGTCTCCGAGCGACACGTCGAGGCCGCCCGGCACGAGCTGGAGCGCGAACGCGTCGAGGAGGGCATCCGCCAGCTCACCCAGCACGGTCACCTCGCCCTGCTCGCGGTGGTCTCCATCGCCGCCGAGGGCGACACCCCCGGCCGGAGCCGGGCCATCTACGACCGCTACCTGGACATCTGCGACGGCTACGGCGTCGACAGCCTCGCGCAGCGGTCGGTCCACAACCACCTCTCGGACCTGCGGATGCTCGGCATCCTCACCGCCCGGGAGAACCGCTCCGGCTCGCGCGGGAACTTCTACTCCTACGAGCTCGACGTTCCCCTCGAATCCGCGCTCACCGCGCTGGAGGACGAACTCGACATGCAGCAGCGGTTCTCCGACCTGCGGACCGTCGCGACGATGAACGAGGTCCGCTGAGTCGCCCCGCCCGCAGTCGACACCACACCCTCGCTGTTCCAAACGCATTTCTCCCCGGGGACAGACCACCGTTTCATGTCGTCGTCACCGGACCGAGACGGCCGTGAACCCACGGAGGTCCCCACGCAACCGGACGACGGTGCGTACGAGCCCCCGACGAGAGCGGGCTACCGCGCCGGGACGCCATTTCGCTACTCGGCGCTGACGCTCACCCTGCTCTCGGTCGTCGTCAGCCCCGTCGCGCTGGTGGCCTTCGCCTGGCTGGCGACCACGACCACAGGCTTCGAAACCGCGTTCCCGTTCGTCGTCTTCGAGGAGACCACCGAGGGGTTCACGCTCGCGCTCGACACCGTCAGCTTCGGCACGGTGTTCATCGTCGCGCTCGTCGGCACCGTCGTCCTCCACGAGCTGGTCCACGGACTCGTCTTCCGGCTGCTCGGCTTCGACGTCTCGTTCGGTGTCGCCCCCAGGCTCGGCGCGTTCTACACGGCCATCTTCGAGCAGTTCCAGACCCGACGCCAGCTCGCCATCGCCGTGGTCGCCCCGCTCGTCGTCCTGACTCCCATCGGCGTCCTTCTGCTCCTGATTCCGGGGCCACACGTCCCGTTCGTCTGGTTCGGGCTCGTCCTGAACACCGGCGGTGCCGTCGGCGACCTGTTCGTCGTCTGGCGGCTGCGCCAGCTCCCACCCGGAACCCTGTTCTACGACGTGGACGCCTACACCTCCTACGTCTACGAGCCGGAGTGACTGCGTCGGGACCAGGTGACGCTACGAGCCGGAGTGACTGCGTCGGGACCAGGTGACGGGCGATCCTCGCGCGAGAAGGAGACCGGATGCCGTCGTCGCCAACCTACAGGTCCATCCCGCCGTTGGCGTCGATGACCTCGCCGGTGATGTACGACGACTGCTCGCTCGCGAGGAACCGGACGATGGCCGCGATGTCCTCGATCTCCGCGAACCGACCGAGCGGGATCTGGGAGACGATGCGCTCTTTCACGTCCTCGGGCACGCTCTCGAGCATATCGGTCCGGGTGAATCCGGGGGCGACGCAGTTCGCCGTCGAGCCGCCGCTCGCGAGCTCGATGGCGATGGTGCGCGTGAACCCGAACATCCCCGCCTTCGCCGCGGCGTAGTTCGCCTGCCCGAAGTTCCCCTGCTTGCCGACGATGGAGGAGATGTTGATGAGCCGGCCCTCCTTGGCCTCCCAGATGTCGTCGTAGAACGTCTTCGTGCAGTTGAACATCCCGCCGAGGTTCACGTCCATCACCATGTCCCAGTCCTCACGGGACATCTTCACGAAGCGGGTGTCCTTCGTGATGCCGGCGTTGTTGACGAGGACGTCGACGGAGCCGAAGGCGTCGTGTGCCTCCTCGCGCATGGCCTCGACCTCGACGATGTCGGTCACGTCAGCCTGCGAGGCGATGGCGTCGCCGCCCTCGCGTCGGATCGTCTCGCAGGCTGACTCCGCCGACTCGGCCGACGACCGGTAGTTGACCACGACGTTCGCCCCCTCTCGACCGAGGTGTTCTGCGATGCCGCGTCCGATACCGCGTCCAGCGCCTGTGATGACGCATGTGCGTCCGTCCATGTGCATGATAGGTGTCCAGGGCGCGGACGACTCGGGCCACGGCGACGGCCGCCGGACCCGGTCGTCCGTCCATACCAGATGTTCACGAAAAACGAACTTAAATATTCCTCAGGGGCAGTCAGCGAAACGATAGAAACCCAGCCGGGTGTCGGCCGCGATGGCCGAATCCCAGGACCGGTAACAGTGGTCCCTAGACCGGTGACAGCGGTGCCTGACGGCCGGACCCTACTCGGTGTGTGCGGTCGCCGCGTCGACCCAGTCCTCGACGCGGGAGACCGGCAGGTCGGCCGTCTCGGCGAGCTCGACGGCGTCGGCCGCCGCGAGCGCGGCGATGGAGTCGACACCGGCGTCCCGCAGCCGCTCGGCGTACGCCGGGCCGATGCCATCGACGTCCTCCAGGTCGGAGGCCTCCGTTCCCTCGACTTCGATCTCGACGCTCGACCCGTCGCTCTCCTCGGATGCGTCCGCGTCCGTCGCCGGTTCGGCGTCGGCGGTCGGCGTCGACACGGCGCCGGTGTCGTCGACCATGCGCTCGCCGAACCAGTCGCAGACATCGGGCCAGAGCTCGGCGTGGCTGCGGGAGGAGACCGACATGCCGATGTGGCCGGTCGGGAACTCCATGATCGTCTTGTCCTCGCTCGGGAGCACGTCGTTGAACGGCTTCGACGCCTCGGGCGGGATGAGGTGGTCGTACTCCGCGACGATCTGGAGCACGGGCATCTCGATGTTCCCGATGTCGACGTGCTCGCCACCCAGGTAGAGCTCGTTCTCCATGAGCTTGTTCCCCTGGTAGACGTCGCGGATGAACTCGTTGTACGTCTCGCCGGCGACGTCGATGCCGTCGCCGAGCCACTCCTCCATCCGGGCGAAGTTCTCCACGAAGTCCTCGTCCTCCATGTTCTCGTAGAACCGGACGTACTTCGTGACGTAGTTCTGGACGGGGTCCATCAGCGCGAAGCCGACGTCGAGGAACTCCGCGGGGACGTTCCCGAACGTGTCGGTGACCTTCTCGGGGTCGTAGAAGTCCTCCGCGCCCCAGAGCTCCAGCACGCCGGAGTCGCCGGCGAAGCAGAGACCGGCGGCCATCAGCGCCAGCGTGTGGACCTTCTCGGGGTGGAGCGCTGCGTACATCGTCGACATCGTGCCGCCCATGCAGTAGCCGAGGACGTTGATGGCGTCCTGACCGGAGCGGTGGCGGACCTCGTCGACGCAGTTGTCGATGTAGCGGTTGACGTAGTCGTCGAGCGTGAGCGAGCGGTCGAGGTTCGACGGCTCGCCCCAGTCGATCATGTAGACGTCGTAGCCGTTGTCGAGCAGCGTCCGGATGACCGACCGGTCGGGCTGCAGGTCGAGGATGTACGGCCGGTTGATGAGCGCGTAGACGATGAGGATCGGCACCGGCTCCTGCTCGTCCGTGCGGGACTCGTAGTGGAGCAGCCGGAGCTTGTTCTCCTCGTAGACGACCTCGCTGGGGGTCTCGCCGACATCGACCTCCTGAAGGGTCTCCGCACGGTCGGGTGCGACCTGGGATTTCTCGAACAGCTCGGAGGCGTTCTCCCAGGCCTGACGCTGCATGTCGAGTGTTGCTGCGAACGGGTTCTGCATCTTACTCCTCCAGGTGTTCGAGGACGCTGTCGAGCTTCTGTTCGACGGCGTGCTGGCGGCGCTCGAGTTCGACGAGTCGGTCGCCGATCTCGACCACGTCGCCCTCGGTGGCGAAGCCGAGCGTGTGGAGCGTGTCCTCCGCGGCCTCGTCGGCCTGCTGTTGCATCTCGAGCATCTGGCCGACGCTGGAGCCGGTCCAGGCGGCGAACGCGCTCGTGGACATGACCTCCTTGAACGCCTGGTTCGCCGTGTTGAGCCAGATGTCGCGGAACTCCTCGAACTCGACCTCCTCGCCCTGCATGCCGTCCTCGCTCCGCTCGATCATCTGCTCGGCGGCGTCCATCCAGGCCTCGTAGGCGCGCTTGTAGCCCTCGACGCTCTCGTCGAGGTCACCCATCTCGCCGCCGGTCCCTTCGACCGTCTCGGACCACTGTTCGACGAACTCCGCCTGGGCCTCCATGTTCTTCTCCATCGCCTCGAAGAACTGCTCGTTCATGCGCGAGACGAAGTCGTTCCACTCGGTCGGTACCGTCGATTGGGGGTATGAGTCTGTCATTGTTTGAAGATGGGTTTCGCTGATTGTAAAAGGACTCGTCGGAGGGCTCAGACCGTGAGCTCCTCTGCCGCGTCCTCGAACTGCTCGCTCGCGTCCTCGAAGCTGGCCTCGATGCGCTCGTGCGCCTCGAGGAACGAGTCGAAGGAGCTGTCGACGACCTCGGTGTAGCTGTCCGCGTACTGGTCGAAGGCGTCGGCGTTCTCCTCCATCGCCTCGATGCTGGCCTCCAGCATGCGGGCCTGGTTCTCGGTGAGCGCGTCGTACTGCTCGTCGAGGAGCTCCTCGAACTCCGTGAAGTCCACGGAGCCCTCGGGCATCACGGACTCGACGGCGTCGAAGTACGCGTGGAGCGCCTTCTTCGACAGCTCGACGTTCTGCTCGCTGAGCGACTGGTACTGCTCTGCGGACTCGGTCATCTGTGCGACCGCCTCCTTCTG
This sequence comes from Haloarchaeobius litoreus, assembly GCF_024495425.1. Lineage (NCBI taxonomy): Archaea > Methanobacteriati > Methanobacteriota > Halobacteria > Halobacteriales > Halorubellaceae > Haloarchaeobius > Haloarchaeobius litoreus. The sequence continues at coordinate 1,163,765 of NZ_JANHJR010000001.1, forward strand.
GGCTTCGATGACCTCGTGAGTCGCCTGCTGGCTGCTCTCGAGCATCGTGCGCTGCATCTGGAAGACGGGCTTCATCGGGTTCTGTGTAGTTTCACTCATCGGAATCACTGTTGTTGCGTTTGACTGGGATGACTATCGTCTGGACGATGTCGCCTTCCCCGATGTCGAGCGCCTCGCGCTCGGCGTCGGGGATGCTGATGCGACCGCTGCTCTGGACGCGGGTCTTGAACATCGCCGCGCCACGACTCATCGCGGTCAGGTCGGACATCGTGTCCGACCCGCCGGCCCCGCTCTTGAGGAACTGTTCCCACAGCTCCGTCTGGGACCCCATCATCTGCTCGCTCGCCTCCGTCATCTGTTCCTGCATCTGCTGGAGCATGAACGGGGACCACGGCATCTTCGGCGAATCATCCGTCATCACACAGTGATACAGCGGCCAGCAGCATAAACGTTCCGCTGAAAACCAACGAGAACCATTGAATGGCATTGGGTGGAGCCGTGGCGGCTGCAATCGTCCCGAGACGGCTGTTCGGCGCGGTACCACACCACCGTATCTGTCCGTGGATGGACGGAAACGGGCGGTCCGAACCCCGGCCAGGCCAAAGGAGTCATACGCTCGCCTGTCTTAGGGGGGCATCATGGGTGAACGAGAAACCCACGTAGCGTCGCCCTTTACAGCGATGGCGACCGCGTGGACCAGTTTCGCGGAGAGTGCCGTCAAGGGGGCGACGGCGGCGAACCGAGCAGCGTTCGCGGCCTTCACACCCGCGATGGAGGCGTCGTCGGTGGCCAGGGACGACACGACAGCGAGCGACGACGACGAGGTCGTCGAGGCCTCCGTCCCGTCTGTCGTGTACGAACACGCCGACTGGACGTTCGAACGGACCGTCGAGAAGGCCGCGGACATCACGGTGGGCGACACCGTGGTCTTCTCGAAGACGCTCAGCGAGGAGGACGTCCGCGCGTTCGCGGCCGCGAGCGGTGACACGAACCGGATCCACCTCGACGACGAGTTCGCGGCCACCACGCGTTTCGGCGGCCGCATCGCACACGGAACGCTCGTCTCGGGCCTCGTGAGTGCGGCACTCGCTCGACTCCCCGGCCTGACGATCTACCTCTCACAGGAGCTGACCTTCGAGGCGCCCGTCGGCATCGGCGACCGGGTGACCGCGACGGTCGAGGTGCTGGAGGACCTCGGCAACGGCCAGTACCGGCTCTCGACGGTCATCGAGGACGACGACGACGAACGGGTCGTCGTCGACGGCGAGGCGGTCGTCCTCATCGACGACCTCCCCGAATAGGTCGCCCGTCCCGACAGCGCGACCTGACACCGACGACTGGCGGAGTCGGCGGCGTGGCTCGCGATACGGAGACCGGAGCGACGACGATACGTTAATCGAGAACCGAGTTAAATTTTATTTTCCTGATTTCCGCCGGGTTTTAAATCTCCTCCCCCAGTTACGATTGGTAATGTCACACGGGCATGACAGCAGGCAACACGGCGCACAGAACGTCAGTCGACGACGGTTCCTCGGTGCAACAGCCACCGCAGCAGCCGGCACCGGCCTCGCAGTCGGCGCATCGGGCACCGCGGCGGCGGACACGTACCCGCGAGTGACCACGCGGGGTCACTACGACATCACCTGGTACGGCTCGGTCTACCTGACCGACGGCCACACCGAGTGGGACTACGACACCGCCGGCGACATCCCGGGCCTCGATTCGGCGGCCCCGGACGAGCTACTGGTCCACGTCCACGGCTGGATGAACGAACCCGACAGCGCCGTCGAGGGGTTCCAGACGGCGGAGGCAGCCTACCGGGACAACGGCCACGACGGCGCGGTCATCGGCTTCAGCTGGGACTCCGACTCCAGCGTGTTCGGCTGGTGGGACTCCACCGAGATCGCCGAGGAGAACGGCAAGAAGCTCGCGAACTTCGTCAACACCTACCGGCAGGCCAACCCCGGAACGACCATCAGGCTCGTCTGTCACTCCCTCGGCGCGCGGGTGACCCTGCGCTGCATCGAGGTGCTGAACGCGAACGGCATCACCGACGCCGTCCAGTCCGTCTCGCTGCTCGGCGGGGCGGCCGACAACGACGCCGTCTCCACCGGCGGTCGCTACGGCCCGGACCTCGCGAACGCCGTCGGACAGGTGGACAACTACTGGAAGTCCGACGACGACGTGCTCAACTGGGCGTACACGACCGCCGAGTTCGACTCCGCGGTCGGCGAGGAGGGCTGTGAGGGTACCCCGCCCGCGAACTACGAGGACCACAACGTCGACTACGTCCCCGACCACTACTCGTACTACTACCCCGGCGACGGGTGCGTGGGCGAAGTCGTCGCGGAGTGGTAGACCTCCCGGAGCTGATTTTTCCGAGGTCCAGTCCCTCACCCCCGGACAGCGGTCGGTAACTCCACCATTTAGGCGAGCCTAAATAGACACACTTTTAGGCTGCCCTAAACAGAGTTCGGGTAAGCGATGACCAGTCAGGACATCTGCGTCGTCGTCCCGACCATCCGCGAGTACGAGTGCATCCGCTCGTACGCCGCGAACGCCCGGGACCACGGCTTCGAGACGGACCGACTCCACTTCGTCCTCGTCACGGAGGACTTCTGTGATGCCGACGCCATGCGGGCGATGCTCGACGACCTCGACGTGTCGGGGCGCGTCTTCGACGAGTCCGACCGCGAGGCGTGGTACGACGAACAGGGCGTCAGCGAGTACAGCCACCTCGTCCCGGCGGCGAGCCACGCACAGACCTCGTTCGGCCTGCTCTACCTCTGGCACAACGAGTTCGAGTACGGCTTCTTCATCGACGACGACACGCTCCCTCACGAGGACCACGACTTCTTCGGCCAGCATATGGCCAACCTCGCCTACGAGGGCGAGATCGAACGCGTCGCCTCCGACGAGCAGTGGGTCAACGTGCTCTACGAGAACGCCGACGAACACGGCCTCTACCCGCGCGGCTACCCCTACGCGGCGATGGACGAGACCGTCGAGACGGACACGACGACGGTCGACCACGTCGTCGCCTCGCAGGGGCTCTGGACGAACGTGCCAGACCTCGACGCCGTCCGCATCCTGATGGACGGCGACCTGGAGGGACAGGCCCAGACCCGGACCAGCGCGGACGACTTCGGCGAGCAGTTCGTCGCCGCCGACGGCAATTACCTCACCGTCTGCTCGATGAACCTCGCGTTCCGCCGCGAGGTCGTCCCGGCGTTCTACCAGTGCCCGATGGACGACAACCCGTGGAACGTCGGCCGCTTCGACGACATCTGGTCGGGCGTGTTCCTCAAGCGCGCCGCCGACGTGCTCGGCGGGCAGGTCGTCAACGGCGATCCTCTCTGCGAGCACAACAAGGCCCCGCGCTCGACGTTCGACGACCTCACGAACGAGGTCGCCGGGCTGGAGTGCAACGAGCACTTCTGGGAGATCGTCGACGGCGAGGGCGCGGACGCGGACACCTACGCCGGCGTCATGGCCGCCATGGCCGACGCCCTCGTCGAGGGTGAGTTCGACGACTACCAGAACGGTGAGTTCCTCAACTACGTCGGCGAGTACTGCCTCGACTGGCTCGATTGCCTCGACGAGCTCGCACCCGTCGCGGGGCACGACCCGGTTCCGGCACCGGCCGACGACTGAGGTGTATCGGCAGCTATAAAACATTTAGGCAGACCTAAACCAACTATGAACCAGAACGACTCCGACGTGCCCGACTCCCGCATCGACCGTCGCCGCTTCCTCGCGGCGGCGTCCGCGACGGGAATCGTGGCCTCCGCAGGCTGTATCGGCTCCCTCACCGGCGACGACGATGACGACGACGACGATATCGGGCTCATCGGCTCCGGGATGGAAGGCCGACCGGCCCCCGGCGGCACGCCGATAGCCGACATGCCCGAACTGTCGGGCACGCTCTCGCTCTACTCCGGCCGCGGCTCGCCGCTCGTCAGTCCGCTCCTCGACTACATCGAGGACCTGTACGACGACTTCACCGTCGACACGCGCTACGAGGCGTCGACGACGCTCGCGAACGAGATCGAGACCGCCGGCTCCGCCAGCGACGCCGATGTCTTCTTCTCGGTCAACGCCGGGGCGCTCGGCCTGCTCGACGACGCCGGCCGGACCGTCACCCTCCCGGACGACGTCCAGGAGATGGTGCCCCAGCAGTACCGGGCCAACGACGGCGCGTGGATCGGCACCTCCGGTCGCGCGCGGACCATCCCCTACAACACCGAGGAGCTCTCCGAGTCGGACGTCCCGGACGACATCTTCGCCGTCCCCGACACCGAGTTCGCCGGGAAGATGGGCTGGGCCCCCAGCTACGGCTCGTTCCAGGGCTTCCTCACCGCCATGCGCGTGATGTCCGGGGCGGAGCGGACCAAGCAGTGGCTCGAGGCGATGCTCGATGCCGGTGTCAGTCGCTACAACGACGAGTTCGTCGTCTCGCGTGAGGTCGCCAACGGCCAACTCAGTGCCGGCTTCGCGAACCACTACTACATCCAGCGCGTCCTCGCCACCCGGCCGGACGCACCCATCGCGACCGCGTTCACCCAGAGCGACGCGGGCGCCGTCTTCAACGTGGCGGGTGCGTGCGTCGTCGACAGCGCCGCCGACGAGGAGCTGGCCACCAACTTCGTCCGGCACCTCCTCTCGTCCGAGGCCCAGGAGTACTTCGCAACACGTACATTCGAGTACCCGCTCATCTCCGAAGTAGAACCCGTCGGCGACCTCCCACCCGTCGACGAACTGGCGACGCCCGACTTCGACCTCGCACAGCTCTCCGATATCGGGCCGACGATCGACCTGATGCGCGAGGTGGGGATACAGGTCTAGGTGATGGCAGTCGAGCAGCACGACACAGGAACGACGAACGACGAAGAGGGCGGCGAGAGCGGCGCCTACCCGCTCGGTCTCTCCCTGGCGAGTGCCGCCGTCGCCACCGCCGTCGCCACCCCGTTCGTCTGGATCCTGCTCGCTGCCTCGTCCGTCGACGTCGACCGTGCCGTCGAACTGCTCACGAGCGACACCACCGTCACCGTCTTCGTCAACAGCACCGTCATGGTGACCGGCGTCACGGTGTTCTCCATCCTGCTGGGCGTCCCCCTCGCCTACCTGACCGTCAGGACGAACCTCCCGGGTCGCCGGCTCTGGACGGTCCTGGTCACCCTCCCGCTGGTCATCCCGAGCTACATCGGCGCGTTCGTCTTCACCGCCGCGTTCGGTCGCGGCGGGGACGTCCAGCGCCTCCTCGAACCGCTCGGCGTCTCGTCGGTCCCCGAGGTGACGGGGCTGGAGGGGTCGATACTCGTCATCACGCTGTACACCTACCCGTACGTATACATAACCACGCGCGCCGGGCTGAAGACCGTCGACACGACCCTGATCGACGCCGCCCGGACGCTCAAGCACACCCGGCTGCAGGCGGCCCGCCGGGTGGTCCTCCCGCAGCTCCAGCCGGCCATCGCGGCGGGCTCGCTGCTGACCGCGCTGTACGCGCTCTCGGACTTCGGGACGCCCGCCATCATGCGCTACAACGTGTTCACGACCATCATCGAGTCCGAGACCCAGCGCGGCTCGACCGAGTTCGCCGCACTGCTCTCCATCCAGCTGCTCGTCGTGACGGTGTTCATCCTCGCCGTCGAGAGCCGCACCCGGTCGAACGAGCAGTTCTCGAGCGGGCGGCAGGGCGGTGGGGCCTCGCTCGCCAGGCTCGGCGCGTTGAAGTGGCCGGCGCTCGCGTTCTGTGGGCTCGTCGTCACGGTGGCGCTCGTGGTGCCCATCGCCATCCTCGTCGGCTGGCTGCTCGCCGGCCCGGAGACGGGCTGGCGGGTCCCGTTCGAGCTCTCGTACCTGACGAACTCGCTGTCGCTGTCGGTGGCGGCGGCGCTCGTCGCGACGCTCGCCGGGCTCCCCATCGCCTACCTCTCGGCGCGCCACGACACCCTCGTCGGGCACGTCACGGAGCGCATGAGCTACGTCGGCTACGCCGCGCCCGGCATCGTCGTCGCCTTCGCGCTGGTCTACCTCTCGACGCGGACGTTCACGAGCCTCTACCACACGTTGCCGCTGCTCGTGTTCGCCTACGTGGTCCGGTTCCTGCCGCAGTCGGTCGGCTCGACCCGTGCCTCGTTCCTGCAGGTCCACCCGTCCCTGCCGGAGGCTGCGCGCACGCTCGGGCGCTCGTCCGTCGGCGCGTTCCGCGCGGTCACGCTGCCGCTGGCCGCCCCGGGACTGCTCGGCGGTGCGGCGCTCGTGTTCCTGACGACGATGAAGGAACTGCCCGTGACGCTGCTGTTGCACCCGACGAACTACCAGACCCTCGTCATCCACATCTGGCAGGCCCACCGCAACCAGGCGTTCTACGACGCCGCGGTGCCGGCACTCATCCTGCTGGGCGTGTCGGCGGTCTCGATCTTCGTCATCCTCTCACAGGAGGGATACGATGTCAAGTGATGCAACCATAACCGCAGACGTGGAGACGGTGTACGAACGGCCGTCCGTCGAGGACGGCGAGACGGTACTCGAACTGGACGACGTGTCGAAGGCCTACGGGAGCGAGCTGGTCATCGACGGCCTCTCGCTCTCGGTCCGCGAGGGCGAGATCCTGACGATGCTCGGCCCGTCGGGCTGTGGCAAGACGACGACGCTCCGGCTCATCGCCGGGCTCGAACGTCCCGACCGGGGCGGCATCCGGCTCAACGGCGAGCGCGTCTCCGGCGGCGGGAGCTTCGTCGTGCCCGAACAGCGCGGGGTCGGCGTCGTCTTCCAGGAGTTCGCGCTGTTCCCGCACATGACCGCCGCGGAGAACGTCGCGTTCGGGCTGACCGACATGGACGACGAGGCGACCGCAGAGCGCGTCGACGAGATGCTCGACCTCGTCGGGCTGCAGTCCCACCGCGACGCCCACCCGGACGAGCTCTCCGGCGGCCAGCAACAGCGCATCGCCCTCGCCCGCTCGCTCGCGCCGGAGCCGAAGATGCTCCTGCTCGACGAGCCGTTCTCGAACCTCGACGTCGACCTGCGCGTCGAGATGCGCGAGGAGGTCCGTCGCATCCTGAAGGAGGCCGGCGTCACCGCCGTCTCCGTCACGCACGACCAGGAGGAAGCGATGAGCATCTCCGACCGGGTCGCCGTGATGTCCGAGGGCCAGATCGAACAGGTCGGCCGCCCCGAACAGGTGTTCCAGCACCCCGAGTCCCGCTTCGTCGCGGGCTTCCTCGGGCACGCCTCGTTCCTCTCGGGCTACGTCCACGGCGACGAGGTCGAGACGGGCGTCGGCGCCGTCGAGCGCCGGATGATCCACGGGCTCGCCGGCGAGTACGACGGCACCCGCATCGACGTGCTGGTCCGCCCGGACGACATCCAGGCCCGACCCATCACCGCCGACGAGGAGGCGAACGGCCGCGTCGTCTACCGGCGCTACCTCGGCCCGACCATCCTCTACCGCGTCGAGCTCGACAACGGCGACATCGTCGAGTGCATGCACAACCACACCGACCAGGTGGACCTCGACCAGTCCGTCCGGGTCGACCTCACCGCGGACCACGACCTCGCCTGGTTCCCCGCCACCGACGAGGACGGCTCCTTCAGCTGAACCGATGGCCGACTCCGTCCCCGACCGTCTCGAACGACACCGCGTTCCCTCCCTCCTGCTCGCTGCGCTCGCCGCGGCGGTCGTGTTCGTCGTCGCCACCGAGCTGTTCCCGTACCACTCAGCCAACCACGACGAGGGCGTCTACCTCCACCAGGCGTCACTGCTGCTCGACGGCCAGCTCCACGCCTCCCCGCCCGGCGGGCTGACCGAGCCGTTCCGACCGTGGTTCTTCGTCACGGAGGGGGAGTCGATGTACCCGAAGTACGCGCCCGTGCCGTCGGCGATGTTCGCGCTCGGGCTGCTCCTCGGCGAGCCGCGGTTCGCGCTCGCCGGCATCGGGGCCGGCATCGTCGCCCTCACCGTCGCGCTCGCCACGGAGGCGTTCGACCGGCGCGTCGGCGTCCTCGCGGGCCTGCTGGTGCTGCTGACGCCGGCGTTCCTGCTCACCACGTCCGTGTTCCTGCCGTACGCGCCGACGACGCTCCTGAACCTCGCGTTCGCGCTGGCCTACGTCCGGGCCCACCGCCGCGGCTCGCACCGGTACGCGGTGCTGGCGGGCGTGGCCGTCGCGCTGGCCTTTTTCGCTCGGCCGTACACCGCCGTGCTGTTCGCGCTCCCGTTCGTGGGTCACGCCTGCTGGACGCTGGCGACGGCGTATCGGACCCACGACGGGCCCGTGACCGACCTCGGTTCGAACGGCTTCGTCGCCCGGAACCTCGTCGTCGCAGCGCTCGGCACCGTCGGCGTCGTGACGACCCTCACCTACAACTGGCTGCTGACCGGCGACCCGCTGGTGTTCCCGTACGCCGCGTTCGCACCGCTTGACGGACTGGGGTTCGGCCAGCGGCGCATCCTGAACCACGACCTCGTCTACACGCCCGCGCTCGCGGTCCGGACGAACCTCGTCCTCCTCTGGGAGTCCGCGACGCGGTGGACCGTCGGCGGCTGGCTCGGGACGGCGGCGTTCCTCGTCGGCGTCGCCGCGTGGCTGGGCCGACGGGTCGGCGGCGTCACGGCCCCCGACCCCGCCACCGGCCCGAGGCTCGACCGGCCGCACTGCTCGGACGACTGCCTCGCGCTGCTCCTGCTCGCGGTCGTCCCGACGGTCTGCGTCGGTAACCTCGCGTTCTGGGGCACGTACAACGTCAGCTCGGGGCCCGACGAGCTGGGCGACGGCCTGCTCTCGCTGTTCGGCCCGCTCTACCACTTCGACCTCGTCGTCCCGGTCGCGGTGTTCGGCGCGTTCGGCGTCGTCGCCGCCGCGGACCGGCTCCGTGCCGCCGTCACCGCACGGCGCTCGGCGGCCGCCGCACGCGTTGCTCTCGCCGCCCTGCTCGTGGTCTCCCTCCCGGTCGTCGGCGTCGCACAGTGGAACGCGCTCGACGACCCGGTCACCGAGCACGCGGGGACCACCGAGAAGTACGGCACCATCTACGAGCCCGTCGTCGAGCAGGAGTTCGACGATGCGGTCGTGTTCGTCCCGACGCCGTACGGCGACTGGCTCGCCCACCCGTTCCAGACGCTCCGGAACGACGCCGGCTACGACGGCGAGGTGGTGTACGCGCTTGACCGTGGCCCGGCGAGCGACTTCGCGGTGCTCGCAGCCACGGAGAACCGGACGCCGTACCGGTTCACCTACCACGGCGAGTGGGTGCCGGACGCCACCGACCGCCCCATCGGGAAGCTCGAACGGCTCGAACTGCGGTCCGGCGAGCAGCTCTCGGGGACGACCCGTGTCGGCGTCCCGTCCGGTGCGAGCAGCGCCATCGTCCGGCTGGAGGGCGACGGCGAGGTCCGCGAGTTCGTGGTCGAGGAAGCACTCGACGACCGGCTCGTCGCGAACTGGACGGTCGGCCCTGAGGGGCTGCAGTTCGCCGAGGACGGTGTCAGAGCACTCGGTGAGGACGGCCCGGTGCCGCTGAACGACACCACCGAGTTCGCGGTCGCGGTGGTGCTGACCTTCGACGGCGGCGCGACGCTCACCTACCGTCAGGAGTTCGACGCCCGCCGGACGGCCCACGGGGTCGAGGTCGTCTGGCCGCCCGAGTCGTCGGTCTGCCGGCTCGTCGTCGACTGCGGGCTGGAGGGGACGTACCTCCCCGACCACCCGGACGAGCACCTCGACGGCGTCCGGCTGAACGGGACGCTGACGAGGGTTTCAAGCACCGAGAACGGGGATTCGGCGGCGGTTCAGAACCGTTCCGTGAGACCGACCTTCAGGATGGACTTGCCGATGGCAGCGCCGCCGCCGATGGGGTCGAGCTTCGTCTCGCCGCGGCGTTCGTCGTACTCGATGGGCGTCTCTATCACGTCGTAGCCGCGCATCGCGGGGCGGATCAGGAGTTCCGCGGAGAGCCCGGTGTTCTCGGTCCAGGTGATGTCCTGGACGACCTCGCGGCGGTAGGCGCGCATCCCCGTCGTGGTGTCGTGGACGCGCTCGCCCATGAGCGCGGACGCCAGGGCCGCGAACGCGTGGTTGCCGAAGCGGTTGAACGCGGGCATCGCCTCGGCCCCGTTGTGGAGTCGGTCGCCCGAGACCACGTCGTAGCCCTCGTTGACGAGTTCGAGGAAGCGCGGGAGCGCCTCCATCGGGTAGGTGTCGTCGCAGTCGGTGGTGACGACGATGGGCCGGTCGGGCGTGAGGACTGCCTCGCGGACGGCGACCCCGTAGCCCTGCGGCTCCTGCTCGACGACGGTCGCGCCGTGCTCGCGGGCGACCTCGGCGGTGGCGTCGTCCGAGCCGTCCACGCAGACGACCTCGGCCCGGCCGTCGGTGACCGCGTCGATGTCTGTCAGCACGTGTTCGATAGCCGCTTCCTCGTTGTACGTCCCCATCACGACCGCCACGTCGTCGAAGGTGAACGGGGGGTCGTCTGCCCGGGGTGAGCCGTCCTCGTCCACGTCGGACGGCTCCACCGGAGAGTGCTCGCTCATCGGCTCTGGCTTACCGACGCGCCTACTTTAGGCTTACCAAAAAACGTGGCCGGCTCAGACCGGGTCCGTCTCGTGGAGGAACGTCTGGAACTCCATCGTCCGGCCGTCCGGGTCCCTCGCGAAGAAGTTGTAGATGTTGAACGCCTCGTTCACGGAGGGTTCGTCGCGGGCACGGGTGGCGAACCGGTCGTAGAACGCGTCGACGCCGTCGCGGTCCTCGGTGACGAACGTGAGCACGCCCTCCGTCTCGGTCTCGTCGGCGTCACAGAACCCGAACAGCAGGTTGTCGTACCGGAGGATGGTACAGGCCGACTGCTCCAGCCACACGTCGGCGCCGACCTCCTCGACGTAGAACGCGGCCGTCGCCTCGTACGATTCGCTCCCGAAGAACACGAGTCCGGACATGTGTCAGCGTGGGGTCGCCCCCGGTAAAACGGTTCGTGCAGCGGTCCGAAGTTCACACAGGTATTTGTTGCTGGAACGGTAGCTTCGGTCCATGGCTGATACGCGTCGGACCTTGACGTACTTCGGACTCGTCGCGCCGACGGTCGCGCTCGTGACCCTGTTGCTGGCGACGCTCATCGACCCACTGTTCAGCTGGCAGAGCCGCTCGCTGTCGAGCATCGGCGAGGCGAACGGGAGGCCCCTGCTCGCGGTCGGCACCGCGGACCAGCTCGCCTTCCTGCTGTTCAACGGTGGCCTCGTCTTCGGCGGCATCGTCGGCCTCCCGTTCGCGGCGCGCCTCTGGCCGGAGACGGTCAACGGCATCGAGAAGGCCGGTGTCGTCGTCCTCGCGGTCGCGCTGCTGGCGATGACCGGGATCGGCTTCGCGTACCTCGACGGCCCGGCCAACGCGCTCCACTTCCCGTTCGCGGCCGGCTTCTTCCTGCTGGCGACAGTCGCCCTGCTCGTCTTCGGAACCGGGTACGCGCTCGACCGGTCGCCGACGTTCGGGCTCGTCACCATGTGGCTCGGCATCGTCCACCTGCTCCAGTGGGTCGTCTGGGTGCTGCTGGAGGCGATGGTCTGGACCGGCGACGGCGACACCTGGACCTACTTCGCCGTGCCCGAGGCCGTCGGCGCGGCGCTGTTCGGCGGCTGGGTCATCTGGACCGCCCGCACGCTGCTGCGCGACGGCTCGCTACCCACGTAGCACGCACCCCCTCCGACCGTTCTCGACTGCCGCGACGTACAACAGTTATCCCCGTAGAGCGTCACGCCCGGACATGAACAAGTGGCAGCGCCGGACCGCCTACTACCTCCTCGTGCTGTCCGGAATCATGCTGGCCTACGCGGTCATCTACGACTACGGGATGAGCGTCTTCGAGGGCGAGCCGAAGACGTTCCTCCACTCGCTCCAGGTCGTCGTCGAGACGTTCACGACCACCGGGTTCGGCTCCGACTCGCCGTGGGAGACCCCCGAGATGAACGTACTCGTCATCATCATGGACACGACCGGGGTGATCCTCATCTTCCTGGCGCTCCCCGTGCTGGTGTTCCCGACCATGGAGGACATCCTCTCGACGACGGTCCCGACGAGCGTCGACGACAGCCTCGGCGGGCACGTCGTCGTCTGCACCTACACCGCACGGGCGGACGCGCTCATCGCCGAACTCGACGCGTGGGGCGTCGACTCCGTCATCCTCGAACCCGACCGGGACACCGCCGTCGAGCTCATCGAGGACGGCTACAACGTCATCAACGCTGATCCGGAGAGCACGGAGGGGCTGACGGACGCCGGCGTCGACCGCGCCCGCGCCCTCGTCGCCGACGTCTCCGACGAGGTGGACGCGAGCATCGTCCTCGCGGCGGGCGAGGTCGGCGACGACGAGCTGACGGTCGTCAGCGTCGTCGAGGACCCCGACAGCGCGCCCTACCATCGACTCGCCGGCGCGGACGCGGTGCTCTCGCCCCGCCCGCTGCTGGGTCGCGGGCTCGCCTCGAAGGTGACGACCGGTATCTCGACCGAGCTCGGCGACGCCATCGAGATCGGCGACGACTTCGACATCGCGGAGCTGCCGATCCACAGGAAGAGCGAACTCGTCGGCAAGACGCTCTCCGAGAGCGGTATCCGCGAGCAGGCCGGCGTCAACGTCATCGGGGCGTGGTTCGACGGCGAGTTCCGGAGCCCGCCGGACCCCGACGCCGAGCTCGACAACGGCACCGTCCTGCTCGTCACTGGCCGCGAGGACCAGCTCCAGACGCTGAAGCAGCTCACCCTCTCCCGCGTCCGGGAGTTCCGCCGCGGGGAGACCGTCGTCGTCGGCTACGGGCAGGTCGGCGCGACCGTCGCGGAACGCCTCGACGAGGCCGACGTCCCCTACCGGGTCATCGATCTGGAGCAGAAGTCGGGCGTCGACGTGGTCGGCGACGCACTCGACCCCGACGTGCTGCGCGCCGCCGGACTGGAGGACGCTCGGACGGTCGTGCTCACGCTTCCCGACGACACGACGACGGAGTTCGCCACGCTGGTCATCCGGGACGAGAGCCCCGAGACGGAGGTCGTCGCGCGTGTCACGGAGACGGAGAGCGTCCAGAAGATGTACCGCGCCGGCGCGGACTACGTGCTCTCGCTCGCATCCGTCAGCGGCCGGATGATCGCCTCGACCATCCTCGAGGGCGAGGACGTCCTCTCCATCGACCAGCAGGTCGACGTCATCCGGACCGAAGCCGCGGGGCTCGTCGGGCAGACCCTCCAGGAGGCACAGGTGCGAAAGCGGACCGGCTGTACGGTCGTCGGCGTGGAACGCGGTGGGACGGTCATCACCGACGTCGGTCCCTCGTTCCGCGTCGAACGGGGCGACGAGCTCATCGTCGCCGGTACCGACCAGGGGACGAACCGCTTCAGGGAGCTCTGCCGTTGAACCGTCGGGACACCGCCTCTAGTTGGAGTCGACCACGCGCTTGGGCCCGCGCCCGCGGAGCGTCCCGGCCTCGTTCGATATCTCCGTTCGCCGGAACCGCCAGACACGCGCACCGTCGCCGCCCTCGACCACGTCGACCTGCTTCAGCCCGGTCTTGACGCAGTTCCACCAGCCGGACGGCGAACCGTATCCAGCCGGGTACTCCTCGTACAGCGCGTCGACGAAGTCGGACCGGCGGGCGCGGTCGGCGTCCTTGAGGTACGCGAGCGCTGCACCGACGGCCTCCTGGCGGGGTTCGACCTTCTCCGGCGAGCGGCCGGGCACGTCGAGGTCGTCGAGGTCCGCGATGTCCTCGCCGGGGGAGACGTCGTCGCTACTGACGGCGATGCTCGTGTTCGACTGGTAGCTCAGGCCGGTCGTCGGGTCGCGACCGAGCCGCTTCCGGGTCTGTGCGACAGCCCGGCGGGCGAACTCGTCGAGGCGCTCTCCCTCGACGCCGGCCAGCACGTCCGCCTCCTCGTTCAGCCGTTCGTCGTTGAACCGCTTGACCTGCTCGGGACGGAAGTTGCCCCCGAGGTCGTCCGGTTCGGCGTCCGGTCCCGACTTCGGCACCATCGTCTCGCCGGTCCCGCCCGTCTCGACGGGTTCGTTCGTCGTCGCCCCGCCGTCGGCCGTCGCGGGCTGTGCGTCGCCGTCGGCCTCGACGCTGGCCGGTGACGGGCTCTCAGCCGCCTTCCCCGACGAGTCCGCGGCGTCGGTCGTCACCTCGGTGTCGGACGGGCGCGTCTGCGGCTCGCCGGTCGTGCTCTCGGCGACCTGCTCCTCCAGCTCGGCGACGCGGGCCGCGTACTCCGACAGCAGCTGGTCCCGTTCGGTCCCCTGCTCGATGGCCGCACGGTTCCCGATGATCCAGTCGAGGTACTCCGGGATGTCCTCGAACCCGAGCAGGTCCGTCTCCATGTCGAGTTTCTCGACGGTCTCCTCGGGAACGTCGAGGCGGATTGTCGGCATTTGTTCCCCGGTACGTCGGTCGGTTATAAAAATTGTGGCCTACGCCCCTCGGCGGTGACTCGACCCGCTGAGCGGCACAACAATCCTTAAATCGGCCAATACCTTACACCGATTCATGCATAAGGACGAGCTTCTCGAACTCCACGAGCAGATGGTCGAGATTATGGAGCACTTCGAGGCGGAGGGCGACGGCAAGGACGCGCTGTTCCAGCAGTACCACGACCTCGACGTCGACCCGTCCGACGTACACAAGTCGAAGAGCGAGCACAAACACGCCGTGTTCGTGCTCGGGAACGCCCTGGCGAGCGTCATGAGCGAGGACGAGTTCTCCAGCGCCGGCCGCATCCAGAAGCGCATGGAGGAGCTCGCGGACGACGCCGAATCGAAGATCTGAGGCCGCTTCTCGGGCGCTTCTCTCGCGACCGTTGCTCGTACAGCGGTGAATCCCCGGAAACTATTTGTCCCGCATGCGGTTGTAACCCTATATGGATTCGCGCAGGGTAGAGCGCGTCGAAGACTGGGACTCCCGTCCGTTCTCGGGCGGCTTCGAGGAGCTCCGTTCGCTCGCGGACACGGAGTTCACCGGGGCCGTGACTGCCGGAACGACGTGGCTGTTCATGCTGAACGGCCGCATCATCGGGGTCTTCGACGGGACTATCGACGACTTCGACGGTTCGTCGGGCACGACGTACGAGGCACCCCATCCGTCCGTCCCGCTCCTCTTCGCGATGCAGGAGACGGGCGGCGAGGAACGGGCGAACTACTACACCAACGACACCCCGGTCTCGGAGGCCGACTCGACGCTCACGTCGGGCAAGTTCACGGGCTACATCGAGCTCTCCGAGAACGTCCTCAGCGGCGACTACTACGTCGTCTACTACGGTGGCCGGTCGATGAGCTGTGCGTTCATCGGCAACCGGGAGCGTCTGCACACGGGCGACGAGGCGTTCCAGCGGGCCGACGACGAGGTCGGCATCTACACGGTGATGGACGTCGACATCGAGGTGACCGAGATCCCCGGGCCTGAGCCGGAGCCGGAGCCCGCGAGCGACGCAGGCGACCCCGCAGCCGGCGCTGCGGCCGGCGCTGCTGCCGGTGACGTCGTCGACGACGGAACCGACCAGTCGGCCGATGCCACGGAGCCGGCCGACGCAACGGAGCCGGCCGACGAGCCGGTGGTCGCTGACCCGGCACCGGACGAGGCGACCGAACCGACGACGGACCGGCCGGTCACCGACGAGCGGACGGCCACCGCCAACGAGCGGACGGCCACCGCCGACGAGACGCCCGTCACCGGCGAGGAGCCTGTCGTCCGGGACGCGGAGGAGGAACGGACGGCACGCGACACGCGCGAGAACCGCGACACAGGTCGCCAGGGGGACCAGCGCGAGCCCGCCGGCTCGGAGCCGGACGAGGGCCACACGCCGGGGGCCCGCACCGACAGCGCCCGTGCGGAGCCGTCACGGGAGACGGGGACGGACCCGAACCGGTCGACCGGTCAGGGTGGCGCGTCGAGCCCGGGAGCGGGGAACGACACCGAACCCGCACCGGTCACGACGACCGTCGAGGACGACCACGACCCCGTCCAGATACCCGACGAGGTGCTGGAGGAGGTCGAACGCGAGGCCGCCGCCGAGGAGGGCGAGGACCCGGTGTTCGAGGAGGAGGCGGAGTGGCGCGAGACGCGCTCGATTCCCTCCATCAACCCGGACCGTTCGGAGTCGGCGGACACATCGACGTCGACGGACGCCTCGAAGTCGGCGAGCCAGCCGTCCACCGGGAACCGACAGAGCCGACGACAGCGGCAGGCTCGCACCGAGTCGCAGCAGTCGAGCACGGGGCCATCGAACAGCACCCAGCAGGCCAACACCGGTTCGAGCAAGCCGGCGAACCCCGGCCGACAGTCCAGACGCACCGAGCATCAGTCGACACGCGGTGCCGACACCGGTGGCACCGACGAGCCCCTCGAACGGGAGATGCTCCAGCGCGAGGACAAGATCGACCGGCTCCAGCAGCAGCTCTCGAACGTCGAGGAGGAACGCACCGAACTCCGCGAGGAACGCGACCAGCTCGCCGAGGAGAACGCGGACCTGCGCGGCGAGGTCGAGGAGCTGGAGGCCGAGATAGCCGAGCTGGAGGCCGAACTGACCGAGCTCGAGGCCGAGGTCGCTGCACAGCGCGGCCCGGCCGCCGACGCCAGCACGCAGCTGACGCCACAGCAGGCGCTGGAGGGGACGAACCTGTTCGTCCGCTACGGCTCGAAGGGCGAGGCGACGCTCGACACCGCTCACGACGGCGAGGCCGACGCCGACGCCGTGAACACGAACCTCCGCATCGAGCACCACACGCAGTTCGAGGCGGACGACGCCGCGGTCGACGGCCAGCGCTACGTCGACTTCCTCCACGACAGCATCGAGTTCCGCTTCGTCGAGTGGTTCGTCCGCGACCTGCTGTACGAGATCCGGGACACCGGCAACGCGAGCCCGATGCGTGACCTCTACGACGCCATCCCGGAGGCCGACCGCGCGGAGCTGAACGGGCAGGTGTCGCTGCGCTACGACGAGGAGGGCAACGAGCAGCGCGAGCAGACCACGTTCGACGTCGTCGTCCGCGACCGGATGGGCAACCCGTTAGTCGTCGCGAACCTGAACGACTCCCGGGACCCGACGACCGAGGAGATGATGGTCGACCTCCAGGAGCGGGCGTCGCGGGTCAAGCGGACCAGCGAGAGCCTCGCCGGTGCGGTCGTCGTCACCGCGTCGTTCTTCGACCCCGGGGCGCTGGAGACGGCCTCCGAGGCGACGAGTGGGAGCTTCCTCAGTCGGGACTCGAAGAAGAGCTTCGTGAAACTGTCCCGGAAGTCGGGCTACCACCTCTGTCTGGTGGAGTCCCGCGGCGGGGAGTTCCACATCAACGTGCCGGAGCTGTAGGAAGACGGAAACCGTTCAGTTCTCGATTTCGGCCGCGTCGTCGATCTTCATCCCGTTCATCTTCTCGACGATCTCGTCGATCTTGCCGTCGAGCTCCTCGACGAACTCGAGCGTGCGCTCGGTCGTGATCGCGCCCTGGCTCGAGGGCTCGATGAGGTTCTCCTCCTCGAGGACGCGGAGGGAGTAGCGGACCTTGTGGTGGGGGTAGCCGGTCTCGTTGGACATCTTCACGATACCGATGGGCTCGTTCTCGATGACCATCTTCAGCACCTGCAGATGCCGTTCCAGCATATCGACTTCCTTCTCAAGTCGGTCTATCATGGCATTTGTTAACTTGTCGTATGGGGTTTTAAACCTTATTGTGCGAACTCGGCGAGAACGGTAGCAAATCGGAGGTAGCAGTGGTTCGTGTATATGTCTTCTGGTCCATGGGACCACGACACACCAGCGGGCGGCCGGACCCGCCGTATCGAAATCGGTTTACCGACCGCTGGAGAATCGGCGCGTGTAAATGACCGTAACCATTGTCGGGTCGCAGCTCGGCGACGAGGGCAAGGGCGGTGTCGTCGACCTCTACGGCGACGGGGCCGACATCGTCGTCCGCTACCAGGGCGGCGACAACGCGGGCCACACCGTCGTCTACGGTGGCACCGAGTACAAGCTCTCGCTCGTCCCCAGCGGGGTCGTCCGCGGCAAGGTGGGCGTCCTCGGTAACGGCTGCGTCGTGAACCCGGCGACGCTGTTCGACGAGATAGCAGAACTGCGCGAGCGGGGGCTCGACCCCGACGTGCGTGTGGCCGAACGAGCACACGTCATCCTGCCGTACCACCGCGTGCTCGACGGCATCGAGGAGGATGTAAAGAGCGAATCGGACCAGGAGGTCGGCACCACCGGGCGCGGCATCGGGCCGACCTACGAGGACAAGGCGGGCCGTCGTGGGGTCCGAGTGGGCGACCTGCTCGACCCCGACGTGCTCCGGGAGCGGCTGGAGTACGCCGTGCCCCAGAAGCGGGCGCTCGTCGAGGACGTGTACGGGCTCGACATCGACGACCTCGAAGACCCGTCTGCGTTCGACATCGACGCGCTGTTCGAGCAGTACCGCGAGTTCGGCGAGCGACTGGCCGAACAGGGGATGCCGGTCGCCTGTGGAGAGTTCCTCGCCGAGGCCATCGGCGACGGCGAGCAGGTCATGCTCGAGGGTGCACAGGGCACGCTCATCGACATCGACCACGGCAGCTACCCGTTCGTCACGTCGTCGAACCCGACCGCCGGCGGCGCGACCACCGGCACCGGCCTCAGTCCGGGCATCATCGGCGCGGGCGAGGTCATCGGCATCGTGAAGGGCTACCTCTCCCGGGTCGGCAGCGGCCCCATGCCCACGGAACTCGGTGGCGTCGAGGGACAGACCGCGGACTACGACGGCGAGGGCGACCCCGAGAAGGAGGAACTCGCCACCTACATCCGCGACGAGGGCGGCGAGTACGGCACCGTCACCGGTCGCCCCCGCCGGGTCGGCTGGCTCGACGTGCCGATGCTCCGCCACGCCACCCGCGTCAGCGGGTTCACCGGCCTCGCCGTCAACCACGTCGACGTGCTCGCCGGCATGGACGAGGTGAAGGTCGGCCACAGCTACACGCTCGACGGCGAGGAGCTGCTGACGATGCCCTCGACGACCGAGCAGTGGGCGCGCTGCGAGGCGAACTTCCGCAGCTTCGACGGCTGGCCCGAGGTCGACTGGGACGACGTCGACGACTGGGGGGACATCCCCGAGAACGCTCGCGAGTACCTGACGTACCTCTCGACCGAACTCGAGACGGACATCTACGCCGTCGGCACGGGCCCGGACCGCGAGGATACCGTCATCCTGCAGGACCCGTACGACGCGTAGACGACGGCCTGCAACGCGGCGATTTTTCTGTGGCAACCTGCAGCTGCACCCACATCTGAGAGTTTACGTCTGTCGTAAACTTCGAACGAGCAGGGGTACGCAGTCACGGCCGCAGTCGAAGCTAACCACATCCGGACACGGTTCCCGAAGCCTTTTGCTCTCCGTGTCCGAGGCTGTGGGTATGAAAGAATCCATGATGGACATCCTCTGCTGTCCGATGGACAAGGCCGACCTCGAACTCGAAGTCGACCGCGAGGACGACGACGAGATAATCTCGGGCACGCTCACCTGCACGGAGTGCGGCGAGGCGTACCCCATCGAGGAGGGCGTCCCGAACATGCTGCCGCCGGACATGCGCGACGACGTGCCGGCGTGACCCTGTAGCGACCCCGAACCGCGCGGAGAGACCACCGACGAACCGCACCACACACAGAGTATGGCATCCGAGACCCTCGTCGTCGACGTCAGCCGCGAGGAGCTCCACAGCGTCGAACCGACCGTCGAGGCGTTCGAAACCCGGGGAGCGTTCGAGGTCGAGCTCCGGAACCACGGGCGGGCGGTCCACGTCCACTGCAACGTCGACGACGGGCTCTCGCGGGTCGCGACGCTCAGCGAGACGAACCACTTCGTCGAGACGGAGTCGAGCACCCGGTTCCGTGTCGAGGTCGCGGACGGCCAGCGCCCGGTGTCCGGGTCGCTCCGGTTCGTGGCGGCCTACGGCGCACAGGAGGCCGCGGTGCCGGTGACGGTGCGGGACCTGGCGAGCGTGCCGATGGGACAGCGGGCGAGCGTGCCGCCCGCCGAGACCGAGGGGGCCGCTTCGGGCATGGGCTCGTCGGGCGGACCGGACCTCTCCGGTATCGTCCCCGGCCGCGACGACGCGCCGGTGCTCGCGATGGCCGGGGTCGCACTTCTGGTCGCCGTCCTGGCGATGGCGCTCGCGAACAGCACGGTCGTCATGCTCGGCGTCGGCGCGGTCCTGCTAGGGATTCTCGTCGCCGTCGCCGTGTTGCTGCGCTGAGTAGTCTGGCCCCGGCTCCCCGACCGCCTACTCCTCCGTCGGCACGCCACAGAGGTTGCCGTCCTCGTCGAACCGCTTCGCCCGCAGATAGCGCGCCCGGTAGCGGTTCGCACCCTCGTACACGTCGGCCTCGCGGATCTCGTCGGTGCGGCCATCGGCGACGGCGTCGATGATCTCCTCCAGTTGCGCCTTCTCGCTCGGCGTGAGGTCGAACTCGTAGGTGTGTTCGTCCTCCTCCTCCAGCTTCGTCCACTTCCGGGCGGCGGCGACGACGAGCGAACACGGCTCCCGGCAGGGGAACGCGCCGTCGCCGGCCGGTGTGTCGAGGTGGTCGCCCTCGTCGTACTGCCACTCGCGGCGCTTGAGGCACTGGGAGTCGACGCAGGCCGCCTCGGTGACCCACTCGACGGCCTCGCGGGGGAGCTCGTCGACGACGTCGTAGATGCCGGTCTGGCGCTCGGCGGTCTCGCGCCAGTGGGTCACGTCGAGTGTGCCCTCGTGCTCGCGGTGCCAGTTCTCGACCGTCGCCGGGTAGACGAACCCGAGCGCCTCCTTCAGCTCGCCGCTCGTGAGGTCGGGGAGTACCCAGCCGTCGACGAGCGACGGTGCGGTCTTCAGCGGGCGGTAGCGGCCACGGTCGTCGTACTTCGAGCGGTCGCGCAGGTCACGCGGCTCGGCGTCTGCGGTGAGCTCGGCGGGGTCGGCATCGCTGTCGTCGACGTGCCGGAGCTCGTACCGCCGGTAGCCGACCTCGCCGAGCTCGACGGTGACGAGCAGCTCGCCCCACTCGTGGTGGATGCCGCCGTCGGCCATCGCGCCGTAGCGGGCGCGAACCGAGTGCTCGTCGGCGGCCTCGAGCCAGCGCAGGAAGGCGCGGCGGGCGGTGCCCTCGCCACCGACGACGACGTTCCAGAAGTGCCAGTTGGTGACCCACTCGGCGTTGGCGGCGGCGACCCGTTCGAGCTCCTCGACGGAGAGGTGCTCGCGGTGCAGGTCGGGCACCTCGAACACGTAGCCGTCGTCCTCGTACTGCACGACGAGGCCGTCGAACTCGACGGGGCCCCCGGTCACGGCGTCGACGAGGTCCTCGAACTGGTCGGGCGCGAGGTCGGCGTCGGTGGCCGCCATCGTCAGTCACCCGACGCCGGCACGCCGCCGGTCGCCTCGCGGACGCGTTCGAGCGCGGCGCTGACGTCCGCACCGGCCTCGGCGGCGCGTTCGAGGATGACATCGGCCATGAACTCCTCGGTCCCGACGGCCCCGGCGTACCAGATGCGGTGGCCGTCCACCTCCGCGGGCGTCTCCCAGCCCTCGCGGTAGTCGTCGGTGAGACCCATATCCTCCGGGATGTCCTCCTGGGTGTGGTAGCCGTCGGCGACGAACAGCGGGACGACGACGACGTCCTCGCTCTCGAAGTAGTCGGTCACGTCGTCGACCTCGGGCTCCTCGTCCATGTACAGCGCCTGCACCTCGTCGAAGCGGCCCATCGAGCGGATGCGGTCGGCGTGGTACTCGATGGCCTTCGCGGAGTTCTCGTTGCGCTCGGTGCCGTGGCCGACGACTGCGAGGCCGAACCCCTCGCCGACGTCGGGGTCTCCCGTGACCGTCTCGGCACGCTTGACGATGACGTCGGACATCGCGTCGTGGGTACCGACTGGGCCGCAGTAGTGGATGGTCTTGTCCACGTCGTCGGCGTGGAGCGTCGCCTGCGACGCGCTCGTGCCGTCGGAGTCCCACAGGCCGGCCTCCCAGTCGTCGAGGCGGAGTTCGCGGGGGATGACCTCCTCCGTGAAGTAGCCCTCGCTGATGAACAGCGGGACGACGAACACCTCCTCGGACTCGACCGTCCGGAGGGCGTCGCGGAAGCTCGGCTCCTCCTTCCAGAACGCCTCGCGCACCTCGTCGAACGCGCCCGACTCGCGGATGGTGTCCGCGTGGGCGTACGTCGGCGCGCTCGACTCGGGATTGAGGTGCGACCCGTGTGCCACGATGACCAGCGCTTGCATACGCGTCGCTCAGGCTGGGATACCCTTAGTGACTTCGTCTGCGGCACCCGACGTCGGCGGGCTCGCGGGGCTCGCGCGGACGGAAACGCCTAATTGTCATCGGTCGTAACACTCGCGAAAATGTCCCCTCGCCCTCGCTCCCTCGTCGTACTGACACTCCTGCTGGTCGTCGGCGCGGGCTGTACCGGTTTCGTCGGTGAAGACCGGCCGACAGCTCCGACGGTCGACGGCGACGGGGCCGTCGAGGCCTACGAGTCCATCGACGGCGTCCACGCGGTCGTCGAGACGACCATCACCCACGGGAACACCACCGAGCACCGACGGTCCGAGGTGTGGACCCGGCCGGCCAGTGGCGAGGTCCGCGAGGAGGTCCGCGAACCCGCCTCCCGCGCCGGCAACCTCGTCGTCGCCAACGGCTCGCAGCTCTGGGTGTACAACGAGAGCCGGGCGGTGGTCAGGACGCAGTCGTACGAGCGCGGCCAGGGCGACGCGGTCCGGATGGACACGTTCCTGCGGCAGGTGTTCGACGCGGTCGCCGCGAGCGGCAACGAGACGGTCCGGTCCCCGCCGACCGTCGGCATGGGGCCCGCACCGTCCGTTCCGGTCGAGGGCGAGACCGGCGCGGAGGTTCGCAACGCCTCGACGCGGATCGAGAACTACACCGCGACGTACGAGGGCACGGAGACGGTGTCCGACCACGAGACGCACGTCGTCGAGCTAGCACCGAGCGGTGACGTGCCGACGGTCGCGTCCGACCTGCGCATCCGCTACTACCTCGACACCGAGCACTACTTCCCGGTGAAGGTGACCCAGTCGATGACGGTCAACGGGGAGGAGTTCCGCGTCGTCACCGAGTACACGGACGTCGTGTTCGACCCGGGCATCGACGACTCGCGGTTCCACTTCGACCCGCCGGAGGACGCGAGCGTGGTCGACCTCGAGGAGAGCCGGGAGACGTTCGAGACGCGCGCGGCGGCCGCGGCCAACGTGTCGATGACGCTCCCGGACCCGGACGTGCCGGACGGGTACGAGCTGTCCCAGGTCGGCGTGCTCCGTGGCGATATCACGACGGTCACGGTGTTCTACCGGAACGACGCCGGGGACGTGCTCTACGTGAGCGAACACTCGGAGCCCCGCTCGACGGGGTCGGCCGAGGGCGTCACCGTCGACGTCGGCGGCATCGAGGGCCGCTACGTCGCGACGGACTCGCTTGGCTCGGTCGTCTGGTCCTGTGCGGACGGCCCGCAGTACGCCGTCGTCTCGGTCGAGGGGTCGCTGTCCCGAGGTGAGATCGTCGCCGTCGCCCGGTCGGTCGGCTGCGAGTGACAGCTTCCGACCGCCTGCTGCGCTGGCTCGAACACCGGCGCGAAGCCGAACTGGGTCGCTGGCACGACCAGCAGTCGCTCCCCGAGAGGCGTCTCGACGAGGTTGCGGTCGGTCGAGATGCGACGGTCGCACCGCTCTCCGTCGTGAGAACGGGAAGAAGAACTCAGTCGTCTCGCGGTTCGTCGGGCGACTCGTCCCCTCGCTCCCAGACGTTGGTGACGGACTCTCCGTTCGGTGGCGTGTGGCTGATGTCTTTCATCGTGCGCTTGTCGTTCGTCATCGTGGTACCTCGTAGCACGAGTCTGGTATAAAAGGGTTTCTGGCGACTCGTTATAAGACTTAGTAACATATTAACACCTAATATCGGCGACTGCGGACGGTTTGAGACTCCATCGACCCGAAGTGTCAAGGCCTATGCCGGCCCGCGCCCAACGCCATCGCATGGAGTACGAAACGGTCCAGGGTACCTCCGTCCCGAAGATCGGCCTCGGCACCTGGCAGACCGCCGGCCAGGAGACCTACGGCGCGGTCCGGACCGCGCTCGCCGCCGGCTACCGACACATCGACACCGCCCAGGCGTACGACAACGAGCGCTACGTCGGCAACGCGATCCACGACTCCGACGTCGACCGCGAGGACGTCTTCCTCACCACGAAGGTCCGTCCCGACCGGTTCCGGCCCGGTCGCCTCAAGCGCTCGGTCGCCAACAGCATCCGCCGCCTCGACACCGCCTACGTCGACCTCCTGCTGCTGCACTGGCCCAACCCGCTCGCCGACCTCCGCGAGACGATGGCGGCGATGGCCGACCTCGTCGAGTGCGGCGACGTCCGGCACGTCGGGGTCTCGAACTTCTCGAAGAAGCGGCTCATGAAGGCCCAGCGCGTCTCCCCGGAGCCCATCTTCACCAACCAGGTGAAGTTCCACCCGTTCAAGCCCCAGCGTGAACTCCTCCGGTACTGCCAGGACGCCGACGTGCTGCTGACGGCCTACTCGCCGCTCGGCACCGGCGGCGTCCTCGACGACGACCTCCTCCGGACCATCGGCGCACGGTACGACAAGACCCCCGCACAGGTCGCGCTTCGCTGGGCCACCCAGCACCAGAACGTCGTCGCGATCCCGAAATCCACCAGCCAGGACCACATCGAGCAGAACATCGACATCTTCGACTTCAAGCTCGACCGCGAGGAGCTCGACCGCATCGCCCGTCCCGACCCCGTCAAGAACGGCCTCGCGTTCGCGAAGGGGACCATCGGTATCTGAATCGCGTCGAGCGCCGCGGGCCCCTCGTCGGTCTCTCGCTGGCCAGCGTACTGTCCCCGAATATAGCTGACCTACTTCGACGCGGAGTGACGCCGGTGGTCGGACGGAACACTCATCCACCTCGCTACCCAACCGACAGCCGAACACGCGATGGTCGACCCGGAGGACCCGACCCGACCCGGTGAGCGTCTCCCAGGCGTCGCTCCCGAGCAGGACGGCCCCGACCGCATCGTCCTGCACGTCGACATGGACTGCTTCTACGCGGCGTGCGAACGCCTTCGCGAGCCGGCGCTCCGTGGCGATCCGGTCGTGGTGGGAATGGGCTACGAGCCGGGCGACGACACCGGTGCGGTGGCGACGGCGAGCTACGAGGCCCGCGAGTACGGCGTCGAGAGCGCACAGGCCATCACGACCGCGCTGGAGCGCCTCCCCCGCCGCGCCGACGCGGACGACCCCGAGGGGACCGGTCTGTACCGGCCCGTCGACCTGGACTACTACGAGGCCGTGGCGAGCGACGTGAAGGACATCCTCCACGACTGCGCCGACACGGTCCGCGAGGTGAGCATCGACGAGGCGTATCTGGACGTGACCGACCGCACCGACTGGTCCGTCGCCGAGGGGTTCGCCCGCCACGTCAAACAGCGCATCGAACGCGAGGTCGGCGTCGTCGCCAGCGTCGGTGTCGCCTCGAACATGAGCGCCGCGAAGGTCGCCAGCGACCACGACAAGCCCGACGGCCTCGTGGTCGTCCCGCCCGACGAACTGCGGGGGTTCCTCGAACCGCTCCCCATCGAGGAGATCCACGGCGTCGGCCCGGTGACCGCACGGGAGCTCCGCGACGAGTTCGACGTCGAGACCGCGGGCGACCTGGCCACGGCGGACCGCCGAGCGCTGGCTGACCGCTTCGGCGAGCGCGGCCCGGAGCTCCGGAGCCGGGCACGCGGCCACGACGACCGGGCGGTGACGCCGCGGGGACTGCCGAAGAGCTTCTCCCGGGAGTCCGCGTTCGGCGAGCCTGTCACGGAGCCGGAGCCGAAGGCGGAGCAGGTGCAGACGCTGGCCGAGGCCGTGGCGGACCGGGCAGACCGCGAGGGAGCGCTCTACCGGACCATCGGCATCAAGGCCGTCGAGCCGCCGTTCGACGTGAACACCCGCGAGCGGTCGCTGTCGGGCCCCGTCGCGGACGAGCCGCTGGTCGTCGAGACGGCGCTGGAGCTCGTCTCTGAGTTCGACGACGTGCCCGTGCGGAAGGTCGGCGTCCGCGTCTCGAACCTCTCGTTCACCGAGCGCAACCAGGCGAGCCTCGACTCCTGGGAGTCCGGCGGCGGCCGTGAGACGCCCGAGGAGCCGTCCCGGGCACACTCGCGTCGACGGGAGACCGACGACGCCGACGGCCAGTCCACGCTGACCGATTTCCAGTAGCCCCCGCCGCGGCCAATGGAACTTATATGGCCCGGCACCCGAGATGAGGTAGACGCACTCTCATCAGCATGGCTGACGACGATATGGACTTCTACGAACTTCTCGAGATAGACGAGGACGCCTCCCAGGACGAGGTGAAGGAGGCGTTCCGCTCGAAGGTCCGGGAGTACCATCCGGACCTCAACGACGACCCCGACGCCCCCGCCCAGTTCAACGCCCTGAAGAAGGCCTACGAGACCCTCAACGACTCCTCGGAGCGGAACGCCTACGACCGACTCGGACACAGGGACTACGTCGCGAAGCGCATCGGCGGCTTCCCCTCCGGCGATATCTGGGGTAGCCGGTCGAGCGAGAGCGGCGACTCCGCCGACTCGACGAGTCGGTCGAGCGGCTCCTCGGGCGGTTCACGGACCACGAGTCGCCCCACCGGCTCGACACGCTCGAGCAGCAGTCGGTCGAGCGGGAGCCGTTCAGGGAGCAGCCGCTCGGGCAGCAGCCGCTCCAGCGGGAGCCGGTCCTCGGCGGGCTCCGCCGCCCAGTCCGCGACCTCGAACACGTCCCAGCGGACGAGCCGGTCACGAAGCAGCGCGACGGGGAGCGCATCGTCGCAGAGTAGCGGCGGGTCGACCGCGAGCACATCGACCAACGGCGGCCACGCGACCACCGGCACCCGGACCTCGCCCGCAACGGGCACCGGAACCGGCGGCTGGACCGACAACGCGCTGTTCAACTGGTGGAACGACCTGAGCCTCGGCTGGCCGCTCATGCTCTCGGCGGTCCTCCTCTACGTCGGCGGGCTCGTCCAGTACGGGCTGGCCCACGAGGGCGGCCTCTCGACACTCGCTGACCGCCTGCGCGCCGCCGGCACCGATACCGCCGCGCTGCAGGCCGCCCTCGTCGAGTCGCGGCACGGCCTCACCCAGCCCGCGACGTTCATCGTCGAGGCGGGTGCGCTGGTGACCGAGCCACCGCTGCCGACACAGCAGTGGTACGGCGTACTCGCCGGACTGGTCGGCGTCACCGTCCTCGCGTTCGGCCTCAACCGGGCGTTCCGTGCCCGGCGGCCGTACAAGTGGGTGACCATCAACGAGACCGTCGGCGTCTCGCTCGCCGTCGCCATCGCGGCCGGCGCGTACGGCGGGCCACTGCTGGCCGGCGCGCTCGTCATGCCGCTGGTCTACCTGGTCATCATCCGTCACACCCGGATGGCGTTCCAGTTCAAGCCCACGTACCTCTACGTCGTCGGCGTCTCCGCCCCGCTCGTCGGCCTCGTGCTCGACGCGGCCGAGGCCGCGCCCATGCTCGCCGTGGACCTCGCCGTGATGGTCCTGCCGCTGCTCTCGGTCGTGATACTCCTCCTGAGTGCCTTCGTGCGGCCGAAGGTCGCGGCCCGCTTCTGACTCTCCGCACGTCCACCGGCCGTTCCTGCGGCCGTCTCAGCCGACCAGCGTCGCGACGCCCTTGGTCTGTCGGTAGTCCGAGTCGAGGAGGGCCCGGAGTCGCTCGCGCAGCGCCGTCGCCTCCTCGTCGTCCCACGTCTCGGGGTCGGCCACCGGCACGACGAGGAAACCGCGCCCACGGACCTCGGTCGCGTGGATGGCCCGGTCGTCGATCGGCTCCGGGAACCGCCGTCGGAGCGTGGTGTACTCCCGAAGCACCCGGTCGATGGCCGTCGGGCCGACGGGGAGGATGACGTGGGCGTTGATGGCCCGGAACTCCGCGTCGAAGAAGCGCTCCATGAACTCGTAGTCCTCGGCCGTCGGCATCCGCCCCTCGGGCAACTGGGGCATGAACAGGTAGCTCAGGAACAGGTTCGTCGGCTCCGGCGCGTCGCTGTACCGGTCCGCGAGGAAGCCCACGTCGTGTAGCACACCCTGCAGTCGGCGCGCGCCCTCGGTCTCGGTGAACGGGACACCCGTCGTCTCGCCGCCGTGGTCGGCCGGCGACGCGCCGACGACGTGGAAGTCGGCGTTGGCGTCGCCGTACCCGGGGACGGCAGCGGGGCCGTCGTCGACCGGCGGGTACTCCGCGGGCGGGCGCATGTCGAACGGGTTCGACACCCGGTCCGTTACGTTCTCCACGCTATCCGGTAGTGAAGGGGACGGTATCAAGTTCTCGGCTCGCGTGGGCCTCGACGATGGTTTGATTGTCCCCGTCGCCGTCGTCGGCCGTATGAGCGACGACATCCCAGCGATGACGCGGTTCCCGGTCCCGGACGTCGACGAACTCCCCGACGACCTGCGCGAACGCATCGACGAGGAGGAAGCGCGCGCCGGCTTCGTCCCGAACGTCTTCCTCGCCTACGGCTACAAGCCCTCGCACTTCCGGGCCTTCTTCGACTACTACGACGCGCTCGTCGAGGACACCGCACTCGAACGCGAGGAGGTCGAGATGATCGTCGTCGCGGTCAGCGGCGCGAACGACTGCTACTACTGCAACGTCGCCCACGGCGCGCTCGTCCGCATCTACGCCGACGACCCGCACCTCGCCGACCAGCTCGTCTCCAACCACCGAATCGCGGACATCAACGACGCCCACCGCGCCATGCTCGACCTCGCCGTGAAGCTCACCGAGGAGCCGGCGGAAGTCGACGAGGCTGACTTCGAAAGCCTCCGCGACCACGGCTTCTCGCAGGAGGCCATCTGGGACATCGGGAGCGTCGCCGCCTTCTTCAACCTCTCGAACAGGATGGCACATCTGGCCGACATGCGCCCGAACGCCGAGTTCCACACGATGGGCAGATAACCACTCCCACACCGAGCGCCACGGCGAACAGGGACGGACGACTGAAGCCGAGAGACAATCACAGACAGGGTTTCCAGCCCGAACACGTCGCCCCTTCGAACTCAGTTAAATTCACTAAGGGGAAATTCTCAAACTATGTCGAAAAGTGTATGGTGGATAATAGACCACAGTCTGACATGCGCCAGCTGGACGACACCGACCTGGAGATCCTCCGCCTGCTCCTCGAGGACGCGAGCAGGACGTACAGCGACATCGCGGAAATCGTCGACGTCTCCCCGCCGACGGTCTCCGACAGAATCGACCGCCTGCGCGAGATGGGCGTCATCCGCCGGTTCACCATCGACGTGGACAGCTCGAAGCTCAACGACGGCGTCTCCGTGCTCGTCGAGGCCGAGCTCTCGCCGACCGCCGACGACGGCGTCGTCGACCGGTTCGCCGCGCTCGAAGACGTCGAGCACGCGTTCCTCACGGCGGACTCGCGGGTGTTCCTCAACGCCAACGTTCCCAAGGGAGACGTTCGCCAGCTCCTCGCGGGCGGTGTCGACCTCGAACTCGTCGAGCACTTCGACGTGAGCCTGCTCGTCCAGTCCGAGTGGCGGCCGAAGATCAAGGACCACGACGCCAGCGACGAGGCCGGACTCGAACAGACCGTTCGGCAGTGACCGAGCGGACCGTACCCGCCAGGCACCCCCACCGATGGGAAGAGGGGTTCGACCAAAACTGTTCTAAGCCCAGGTTACGCACAGGCAGCTATGGCGACGCGCATCCGCGTCAACGGCATGACCTACGAGACACACGCAGAAGTCGTCGAAAAGGCGATCCTGCTGGCCGACGGCGTCGACTCCGTCGAGACCGATATCGACGAGTTCACCGCGACGGTCGAGGGCGACGCCGACGTCGACGACATCGTCGAGAAGGTAGAGATGGCCGGCTACGACGCGGAACCACTCTGACTCGCCCGCTCTGCGTTCTCGGATCGCTCCGCTGTGAGCCGCTGGACTGGCTCTGTCGAGATCCTCCGCGGGGGATACACTTCGACTCGGATGCGGCCGATACAGGTGCTCGGGGTATCGCGGCGACCAACGCTCTACTCATCGTCCGTCAGAGTACAACAGCTGAATAGGGACGACTTGTTTTGTCGTTGGCGACAGAAATTCACTAGTAGATACTCACCATCTGTTCGGTGCGGCCGTCTAACTTTACGCGTGAGACCCGCATCAACGATGGAGCGAACTATGAGTAGCAACAACAGGTCAGGTTCTGGTGACAGATCGAGCAACGGCACGGACATGGACAGAGACCGTCGCGATGAACGCGCTGACCACGGGGCGAATCCGGGTGAACGTGGCAAATGGCTCTCGGCACTGATTGCACTTCTCGGACTCTGGATGATCGCACAGGCCCTCGGATTGACCCTCACCGAAGCGCAGTTCTGGAACGACGTCCTTGTCGGTGCGCTCCTGGTCGGCGTCGGGGGGTACAACTACTCGCGGCAAGCGGACGAACGGTTTGCGAACGTCGCGGTCGCCCTGATCGCCGTCGTAGCCGGCCTCTGGTTGATCGCGGCACCGTTCATGCTGGGTGCCGACTCCGGGCTCACCGAGACGACTAACGAGTTCGGGTTCTACAACGACATAGTCGTCGGGTTGCTTGCAGTGGGTCTCGGTGCCTACAGTGCGTACCAGGCCCAGGAACGCCAGCAGGACACTCGCCGAACAGAAGCCTGAACAGTTCCTCGTGAGATTTTGCAGTGCTCGCTATGGCCACTGTCGGGAGAGCCGTTGTTGCCGGTAGACCGCGAGCTGGTACTGGGCCAGCAGTACCGAGCAAGCCATCGCCAGCACCACGAAACTGCCGATCAACAACAGCGAGCCCCCGTGAAGAATCCCGTTCAGTAACTGCAGGAGTGCGAACCCCGGAAGGCTGAAGGTCAAAAAGCCGGTCCGAATCGGGAACTCCCGGGTCATCCGGATGAACGTGTCCACCTCGCCCGCCAGATTATCGTCCATTACTCTGTCTGTTAACGCCAATACAAGGATGCTTATAACCGCTTCGAACGGCAGTAGGCCAGAGTTTCCACGGGTTCCGCGGGAGGTCCGACCTCGAAGTCAGCGAAGCGGATAGCAAGGCCGTTGATTGGTGGGTCTACTCCGTCCGCGCTGGGTATGCAGCACGGCTCTATGAATATTAACGATAGCTGATGGCATCTCCGGCAATTCGTTCGCAGGTCTACGTACCGACTTGTATTCTCTCAGGTCAAGCGATCAGTACAGGGAATAGACGTACCGTTTAGCACAGGGCGTACACGGCACATTAGTAGCATCCCCAGGTGCTATCGAGGATGCTAAACGGGGCCCAACCGAGCATTTATCTCCGATTCAGACAAAGAGATGACATGGCCTCGATTGCACCCCTGATTGGTCTCTTCGTTGCTCCCTTCTTTGTGATACTTGTCTATCTGGATGCTACACGACGAAGTCTCCCACAATTAACTCGCCTTCTGTGGGCTGGTAGCATCGGAATCATGAGTTTTACCGGATTTTTACTCACGACTTCGTTCGAGAACCTCATACACCGGATATACTTCCTTGGAATCAAATCGAACCCAGTTGTGTCTACTCCATACGAAATATTGGCTTTGCACATCTCTGTCGGAATGATAATCAGCATCCTTGCTTTCCTCTTGTATGTATTTGGTAGCCGAAAGATATCAGCAAACGAGGACTCTCACTCTGGGACTTACTAATCAGTTCGCACACCCACGTAACAGCTGTCTCATCGCAGATAGCGTTTGACCGATAGGATTTCAACAGGACCGCTGGGCGCTCATTCGGCCTCGCTATCGCTCCACGGTCCCCTCCCGTCGCCGTTCCGCATCGAGGCCGAGTTCCCTCCCGTCACTCGGCCTCGCCGTTCCCCGCCCACCGCAACCCATCCGCCCGGTAGCCGCCGGCGTCACCGCGCTCTATCTCGTTCTCGACCGCCCGCGTCGTGTCCTCGTCGATACGCACCAGATGACAGAGCGGGTGTCCCGGCTGGGCGAGCGGGTTCTCGAGGATACCGACGATGAGGCCCGTGAACGGGGCCGTGACGACGCGTTCCTCGGTTCGAAAGTGGTCCGAGACGGTGCAGATGGTGTCGCCCTCGTGGACGAGCGGGTACGGGCCCCACTCCATGTCGACGAGGCCGCCCGAGTCCGCCCGCAGCCACGTCTTCTCCTTCGCGGAGTCGATGACCTTCCGCCACCCCGGCCAGGTGACGGGCTGTCCGGGGCGGACGCCGTACTCGGCGAGAACGCTCTCGACGCCCTCCAGCGCGCGGTCGATGAGCGGGCGCTGGAAGCGGTGGGCCTTCCCCATCTCGACGGTGATCGTGGGGGTGTCGTCCGCGGTGGCGACGCTGCGGAGCATCCCCGGCTCGGACTCGCCGGAGAGCACGACGTTCGCGCCGAAGGCGTGGGCGAGTCTGGACACCTCCTCGTTGCCCATGTCGGCGCGGACGTGGTACATCGTCGTCCGGTTGCGCGTGGAGGTGTGGAAGTCGACGCCGAGGTCGCACTGCGAGACGAACGTCCGGTAGATGGCGCTGGCCATCCGTTCTGCAGTGTTCGAGTGGCTCTTGCCCGGGAACGACCGGTTGAGGTCCTGGTCGTAGATGGGGATGTAGCGTTGCTGGGCGAGGAACCCGGGGACGTTCAGCACGTGCAGACAGACCAGCGTCCCGTGGACGTCGGCGGGCTCGTACCGGTCGGCGACCTCCTGGACGACCTTCACGCCGTTGAGCTCGTCGCCGTGGATGGCCGCCGAGAAGAACACCCGCGGACCGTCGCGAGTGCCGTTGATGACGGTGACGGGTATCTCGACCGGGTCACCGAGGTACGTCTCGCCGACCTCGTGTTTGACGTGGCGCTTCTCGCCGGGCGAGACCTCGGCGTCGAACCGGAACGATCGTGGACCACCGTCGGACATGGCCCTCGCTTGGCCGGGGCCGTCCATGAATCTTCAGGTCGCGGGAGCTGGAAACGGCGACGGCGGATACCAGCCTTTTTCCTGCTCACGTCGTAACCAACGAACGGTATGGACTCCACCCGACTGTCTCGACGGACACTGCTCGGTATCGGTGCATCGACCCTCCCGGTCGCTCTCGCGGGCTGCATGGGCGGTGGCGGCGATGGCGGCGAGGACCGCCCCGAGAACACCATCTGGGTCGGTCCGGACAACCAGTTGATCTTCGACCCGGACAGTCTCACCGTCTCGACGGGGACCGAGGTCACCTGGGAGTGGAAGAGCAACACCCACAACATCGTCGTCCAGAGCCAGCCCGACGGTGCCAGCTGGGAGGGTACCGAAGGGGGCGAGAGCAACACCTTCGACACCGGCTACGTCTACAGCTACACCTTCGAGACCCCCGGCACCTACGAGTACGACTGTGCACCCCACCGCCAGCAGGGGATGGTCGGCGAGATAGTCGTCGAGGAGTGATCAGAGCTCGACCCGGTTCAGCCAGACCAGTACGCCGTAGAACAGGATGCCGACGGCGAACACGGTCGCCGGGATGAGGAACGCGCCGAACGTGTCGTAGAGGACGCCGACGATGCTCGCCATGTCGGCTCCGACGGCCCGGACCTACTTCTACGCTGTCCCTTCCTGGTTCGCCGGCGTGCTCAGTCGTCGTCCGACTCGGCGGTCGCGAGGCCGTCCACGTCGGCGATGGCGTCCCGTTCGGCGTCCGAGAGCGTGAGCGTCACGTCGCGCTTCGGGAACGGCATCTCGATGTCCTCGTCGAGCAGCCGGCGGTAGATGGTCCGATTGAGCCTGTGACGGGCCTTCTGCTCGCGGCTCGGGCTCGACACCCAGCAGAGCAGCTCGTACTCCAGCCCGGAGTCGCCGAACTGCCGGAAGCGCATCCGGGGCTTCGGCGAGTCCTGCACGAGCGACTCGTCCACGCTGACCGCGAGGACGACCTCCTCGAACTCGTCGAGGTCGGTTCCGTACCCGACGGTGAGCGGGATGCGGATGCGCTTCCGGCGTTGCGGTGCGGACTCGTTGATGATGCGCGCGGAGTTCAGCACCGAGTTCGGGACCGTCACCATCACCTCGTCCCGGGTGAGCAGCGTGGTCGACCGGATGCCGACCCGGACGACGGTGCCGGCGTCGCCGGTGTCGAGCACGACGTAGTCGCCGATCTTGTACGTGTCGTCGAAGTAGAGCGCGAGGCCGCCGAAGAAGTTCGCGACGGTGTCCTTCGCGGCGAACCCGATGGCGATGCCGGCGACGCCAGCCGCGCCGAGCAGCGGCGTGATCTCGATGTTCCAGATGGTGAGCAGGAAGAACGCCGCGCCGACGAGCACGACGAGCGTCCAGACGTTCGAGAAGACGGGTGCGAAGTCGAACCGGCCGGTCTTCTGGACGCTCTCGACGACCCGGTTTACGACGTTGTTCAGCGCCCGCGCCCAGACGAGCACGATGACCGACGCCGAGGGCTGGCCGAAGAACGTCCCGAGCTGGTCCTGGTAGATGACGTCCGCCCCGCCGAAGTCCGGTTGGGTAAGCACGAACACGCCGACGAGTCCCGCCGTTACCACGAGCGGGAGCCGCAACTCCTCGACGACGATGTTGTCTATCTCGCTCTCCGTGCCCTTGACGAACCGCCGCGCCAGCCGAAGCACCACCACCTCCAGCAACACCGCCGAGACGAGCGAGATTCCCAGCACGAGCACCGTCCGCTCGGCCGGCGGAACCCCGGCCAGAAACTCCGACATACCTGCGAACATGACGGTCCTACGCGGGCACGGGGCTTTTATATTCCGCCCCGGCACGCCGGCAGCGAAACGTTGGAATACGACGAGCGTCAAGCGGCTGGTAGATGTACCGGACCGGACACTATGGCGTCTCGCTGCTGCTCTATGCACCCGTCGGGTTCGCGCTGTTGCTCGCCGGCTACCCGGCCGTCGCACTGCTGGGGGGCGCGGCGATGCTCGTGCTCGCACCGCTGCCGGACTACGACCAGCGCGTCCCGTTCGTCGAGCACCGCGGACCGACACACAGCCTCGCCTTCGCGCTGCTCGTCGGGGTGGTCCTCGGTGGAGCCGGCTACGCGGCGGCCCCCTCGCTCGGGCTGGACCCGCAGGTCGTCGGGGTCGCGGGCGTCGCGATCGGCTGCTACGGCATCGTCGCGCACCTCGCCGGCGACGTGCTGACGCCCGCCGGCATCGAGCCGTTCTGGCCGGTCTCCGCGGAGAACTACTCGCTCTCCGCGACCCGGGCAGACAGCACGGTCGCGAACGTCCTGTTGCTGGTCCTCGGCACGCTCGTCACGGTCGTTGCGGCAGTCGTCGGCGGCCGCGTCGGCTGAGTCGAACGCCGGTGCGGTTTCCCGTCGTTTATTCTGCCCGGTTTTTTGCCCCCGGCGTGGGAACTAGGCGCATGGACCCCATCGACTACGGCCGGTTCGAGGCCGGCCGACACGTGAACTACTTCGACCTCGACCGGACGTTCCGCCGGGAGGTCGCCCGCGTGTTCGACGACGACGAGCACGCCTGGGCCGAGCCACGACTCCGCGAGTTCGGCGAAGTCGTCGGCCACACAGTCGCGGACAACGCCGACGCGGTCGACGACCACGGCCCCGAACTCCACACCTACGACGCCCACGGGAACGTACAGAACGAGGTGGAGTACCACCCGAAGCAGTACGAGAACGAGCGCATCGCCTACGGTGCGGGCATCGTCTCGGACGCCTTCGAGGCCCCGCCGGGCCGGGACGAGCCGATGCCGCTGACACACCACCTCGCGATGGAGTACCTGCTCTCCTACGCCGACCCCGGCTTCACCTGTCCGGTGTCGATGACCGGCGGGGTCGCGCTCGTGCTGGACAAGTACGGCGAGGGCTACCTGCTGGAGTCGTACTACGAGCGCCTCGTCGCCCGGGATGGAGACGACAACGTCGAGGGCGCGATGTTCCTCACCGAGGAGCAGGGCGGCAGCGACGTCGGCGCGAACGAGACCGTCGCCGAGCACGTCGCGGGCCGCGAGTACGAGCTCACCGGCGAGAAGTGGTTCTGCTCGAACATCGACGCCGAGGGGACGCTCGCGCTCGCCCGCACACCCGACGCGCCCGACGGCACGAAGGGGCTCTCGCTCTTCCTCGTGCCGCACACGAAGGGCGACGCAGGCGAGACCGAGGAGCTGAACGACCAGCTGTACCGCCGGCTGAAGGACAAACTGGGGACCATCTCGGTCCCGACGGGCGAGGTCGAACTCGACGGCGCGACGGGCTACCTCGTCGGCGAGGAGGAGCGCGGGTTCAAGTACATGACCGACATGCTGAACCTCGAACGGCTGTCGAACGCGACGGCCTCCATCGCCATCATGGGTCGCTGCCTGCTGGAGGCGAAGGTGCAGGCCGCCACCCGCGAGGCGTTCGGCTCGCCCATCCAGGAGTACCCGCTGATGAAACGGGACCTCGTCGACATGGCCGTCGACCACGAGGCAGCGACGGCGTACACGTTCGACGCGGGTCGGGTCCTGGCCGAGCGCGAGGCCGGCGACGACGAGGCGTACCGGCTGATGCGCGCCCTCGTCCCGGTCGCGAAGTACCGGACCGCCCGGATGGCCGTCGATACGGCCTCCTACGCGATGGAGATACTCGGCGGCAACGGCTACGTGAACGACTTCGTCACCCACCGACTGCTCCGGGACGCACAGGTGCTCCCCATCTGGGAGGGCACGTCGAACATCCTCTCGCTGGACCTGCTCCGCGCGCTCGACGCCGAGGACGCCCACGAGCCCCTGCTCGCCGAGATTCGGGCGAACCTCGACGCCGTCGAGCATCCCGCGCTGGCGGAGACAGTCCGGGGTATCGAGGACGCGAACGCCGATATGGGGGCGGCGATGGCGACGCTCGCGACCGAGGACGGCGAGTACGCCCAGCTGCAGGCGAAGGAGCTGGCCGACCTCGTCTTCGACGTGTACACCGGCGCACTGCTCTGTCGGGAGGCGCAGGCGGAGATCGACGACGCGGACGACGGGCGGACCGCGCTCGTCGCCGAACGGTTCGTCGACAGGCGGCTCCGCGAGTCGGGCGGCGACCGCGGCATCGCCGACGGCGACCGCTTCGCGCTGGAGCACTTCGACTCGGTCGTCCGGTTCGAATCGACTGACCCCGAGAGCCTCGTCGACGCCGCACCCGCAGACGACTGAGACGGCCTGAGCAGTCGACAGCGACCCAGCCAGCACATCTCACGCCGTCGAGAAATCTGTGTCACAGCCCGAAATACGCGATTTCGAACGTTTCGACCACGGTACCGCGTTGTCACGGGGCAGACAACACGGAACCCTTATACGTCTACCTCGGCTTTGTTCATTCGCAATGGCAAACGGCAAGGTTGACTTCTTCAACGACACAGGCGGCTACGGTTTCATCGAGACTGAGGACGCGGACGAGGACGTTTTCTTCCACATGGAGGACGTTGGCGGACCGGACCTCGAGGAGGGACAGGAGATCGAATTCGACATCGAAGACGCGCCGAAGGGCCCCCGGGCCAAGAACGTCGTCCGCTCGTAATTTCGTAAACTACCGCAGTTTATTCTGCGACACTTCTTTCGACGCTACGTCCGACAGTGACGACCCCGTGCAGTCGACCGGCCGGGACCGTTCGGTCACCGCACGCCGAGCACCGAGCCACAGCCGGCACAGACGTACACGTCCGTTCCCTCGCCCTCGATTGCGTAGCTCTCGGGGTCGAGCTTCGGGACGGCGGGCACCGTCTCCACGTCGCCGTGTTCGAGGTCGCCGCAGTTCTCGCAGGTCAGTGGGTCCGACTCGATTCGCATGGTCCGAGCGTGGCGGGCGCGGGAGAAGTAGCCACCTCGGCCTTGCGTCGCCGTCGCACACGAGACGGGGTGCCGTGGCGGGGAAACGCCCTTTAGACGTGCACACAGTGGTTTGAACGTGCAACGCGACGACGACGAGGACGCACGCGCCAGCCGAGCGGTCGTCAGGCAGGGCTACGACGAACTCGCGGACACCTACGCCAGCGAGCGCGGCGATCAGGGGAACGAGACGCTCCTCGACCGCCTGCGCGCCGACGCGCCACCGGGGCCGTTCCTGGACGCCGGATGCGGCGACGGTCGGGGGGTGCTGGACGTGCTGGCGAGCGAGCGGTCCGTCGCCGGGCTGGACCTGTCGCAGGAGCAGGCGCGACGCGCGAACGACGTCGCTCCGGGCCGAGTCGTCCAGGGCGACATGACGGCCCTCCCCTACGACGCGGACACCTTCGCCGGCGTCACGGCGTTCTACTCGATCATCCACGTCCCGGCGGCGGAGACTCCCGACGTGTACGAGGAGTTCGCCCGGGTGCTTCGCCCGGGTGGTGTCGCACT
The DNA here is from genome assembly GCF_024495425.1 of Haloarchaeobius litoreus. Classification (NCBI taxonomy): domain Archaea; kingdom Methanobacteriati; phylum Methanobacteriota; class Halobacteria; order Halobacteriales; family Halorubellaceae; genus Haloarchaeobius; species Haloarchaeobius litoreus. Next base: position 1,202,158 of record NZ_JANHJR010000001.1, read on the forward strand.
GGTCACCACGGGGACTGAGGACTGGACCGGTCGGAACGACGATTGGCTCGCCGGCGGTGCACCGATGGAGTGGGAGATACTCGGGCGCGAGGCCAGCACCCGGCATCTCGAAGCGGCCGACTTCGAGGTGTTCGACGCCGTCGGCGTCATCGACACGCTCGGCGACGACAGGGAGCGTGGCGAGAGTCAGCTGGTCGACGCGGAGTCGGATGACGCCGAGAAGCTGTTCCTGTTCGCACGTCTCGACCGCTGAGCGACGGCTCTACCGCGGCGTCTCCGCTCCCCACTTGTCCAGCGCCGTGGCGAGTTCCGGATTGCCGTCGGCAGCGTAGTCCGCGAGCGACACGCCCTGCATCGACGCCTCGACGGACTGCCGGAGCGCCCGGGCTCCGGCCTCGGTACCGTCGGGGTGGCCGTGGATACCGCCGCCGGCCTGGATGGCGATGTCGGTGCCCAGCGCGTCGATGAGCGCGTCGACGACGCCGGGGTGCAGGCCACCGGAGGCGACCGGGAGCACGTCGGTCATGCCGTAGAGGTCGGACTTCAGCCAGGCGTTGATGCCGGGCGTGTCCTCGTTCTCCAGCTTGCCAAGGCCGGCGGTCCCGGTGTGGATGTGGTCGACGCCGCAGAGCCGGGCGACCTGTGCGAGCGTGCGCATCGAGACGCCGTGATGGTCCATCCGGTCGAAGGCGGCGTGCATCGCGCGGTGGGCGTGGATGGCGAGGTCGTGCTTCTCGGCGACCTCCCGGACCGTCTGGACGGCCGACCAGCCCGCGGTGACGACGTCGACCATGATGAAGCCGCCGCCCTGGTCGGCGACGAACTCCGCGCGGCGGACCATCTCGTCCGTCTCGGCGGTGATGTTGACGAGGTAGTCCTTCCGCTCGCCGGTCTCCTCGGTGAGCTCGCGGGCGACCGAGAGCGACCGTTCGACACGGTCCTCGAACGGGTTGAAGTACTGGTCGGTGAGGTTCTCGTCGTCCTTCAGGAGGTCGACGCCGCCGCGCCAGGCCTGCTCGGCGATGTCGACGTGGGCGTCGGTGGAGAGGCCGACCTTCGGCTTCGGGACGGTCGCGAGGACGGGACGGTCCCCGGCGTCGAGCTTCTCGTGGGCGACCGCCGAGCCGAACTGCGGCCCCGGGAAGCCGTCGACGAGCGTCTCCGGCCACTTGCAGTCCTCCAGCCGGATGCTGTCGACCGCCTTCATCCCCATGATGTTCCCCGCGATGCACGAGAGGATCTGTGCCATGGAGCCGTCCTCGAACAGGTCGGCGGGGTAGGCGACGGTGATGTTGCCCCCGGGGCCTGCGTTCTCGCGGATGTCGCAGGCGACGGCGGAGAGGTCGGTGAGTTCGGCCTCGTCGACGTGGAGGGCGGCCCACGTGCCGTTGGAGGACTCGGAGGCGACCCGCGAGGCGGCGGCCTCCATCGTCATATCGGTGGCAGGCGCGATGGTGAACTCGCAGACGAGGTCGGTGTCGGTCGGTTCGTAGTCGAGGTCGAGGAAGTCGTCGTACTCGATTCCAGTCATTGGAATCCGAGATGTTCGCCGGCCAGCTATTTGGAAGTTGCTATGTGGCAACCAGTGGCACGCGATGGCGGGGCGGTCGGCCGTCGTCGCCCCCGCTCAGAGGAGGTCGGGAACGGCCGCCAGCGAGTCGACGACGTAGTCCGGCTCGACGTCGCTCCGGGCGAGCGCGGCCCGGTCCGTGACCCCGGAGAGCACGAGCACCGTGGTCATCCCGGCATCCGCACCGAACCTGATGTCGGTGTCGGGGCGGTCGCCGACGACGAGACAGCGGTCCGCGGGCACGCCGAGCCGGTCGAGGGCGACCCCACGGGTGGCCGGGTGTGGCTTCCCGAGCACGGCCTCCGGTTCGCACTCGGCGACGTCCGCGACCGCGTTGACGATCGCGCCAGAGCCCGGGACGTCGCGCTCGGCCGCGGGTACGACCCTGTCCGGGTCGGTGCCGACGAGGGGGACGTCGCCACCGGAGAGCGCCCAGTACGCGTCCCGCAGGTCGTCGTAGTGGAACTTGCGGTCGACCGAGGCGACGACGACGTCGGCCGCGTCGGGGTCGTCGGTGAGCCGGAGGTCCCGCTCGCGCAACTGCTCCCTCAGACCGTCCTCGCCGACGACGAACAGGGCCGAACCGTCGTGTCGCCCGGCGAGGTAGTCGGCGGTCACCTCGCCGGCGGTGAGCACCTGCTCGGCGGTCGCGTCGACGCCGGCACGGGCGAGCCGGTCGGCGTAGCTCGCCGGTGGCCGTGTCGGGTTGTTCGTGACGAAGAGCGTGGCGAGCCCGGCGGCCCGGAGCGACCGGACCGCCGCTGGCGCACCGGGGAGGGCGCGCTCGCCGCGGAGGACGGTCCCATCGACGTCGAGCACGACGCCGTCGAAACGGGTCATCGCCGGAGACTCGGGACCGCAGACTATTGAGTGGTCGGCAGGTCGACGGGCTCGCCAGTGTCGGCGCTCTCGTACAGCGCGTCGATGACGGCCATGTTGGCGACGGCCTCGTCGGCGTCGGTGCGGGGCCGACGGTCGTGCTCGACGCAGTCGACGAAGTGGCGCACCTGCTCGGCGTACTGGTCGACGGGCTCGAACGTCTCGGTGACCTGCCGGCCGTCGACCTGATAGGTGATGGACTGCGGCTCGCCGGCGTCCGAGGGGTTGAACGCGCCGTCCACCTCGAGCCAGCCGTTCTCCGCCTCGACGCGGTAGCGCTGTTCGGCCTGCGTGTCGAAGCTACAGGAGAGCTGCGCGGTCGCACCGTCGTACTCGAACGTGCCGGCGAGGTGGGTGTCGACGCCGCAGTCGCGGGTGTCGAGCGTTCGGGCGCTGACACGTTCGGGCTCGCCGAGGAGCGTCCGGAGCACGCTGACGGCGTAGCAGCCCACGTCCATCAGCGACCCCCCGGCGAGTTCGGGGTCGAGGCGGATGTCGTCCGGCCGTCCCCGGAGCGGGAACTGGAAGGTGGCGAACGCGCCGCGGATGTCTTCGAGTTCCCCGGCGACGACCGCCGCCGCACGCTCGGTCTTCGGGTGGTAGCGGTACATGAACGCCTCCATCAGGGTGACACCCGCGTCGTCGCAGTAGTCGCCGAGCGCGCGGGCCTCGTCGGCGTCGACGGCCAGCGGTTTCTCGCAGAGGACGTCGAGCCCCGCGTCGGCAGCCTTCCGGGCCCACTCGTCGTGGTGAGCGTTCGGCAGCGGGACGTACACCGCGTCGAGCGCCTCGTCGGCGAGGAGCGCATCGTAGCTGCCGTGCGCTCGGTCGATGTCGAGGTCCGCCGCGACCGTCTCCGCACGCTCGGCCGAGCGCGAGGCGATGGCGGCCACCTCGTGACCCGCCGTCCTGATACCCGGAATCACCGCCTTCCGTCCGATGTTCGCCGTCGAGAGTACGCCGAAATCCATACCTCGCGCTTCAGTCTCCCCGGGTTTAACACCTGCCGATACGGAAACCGTTGGAGAATCAGGCATCGGATTTAACTTTGCAAATTGGCTCGCGGATATAGCAAAAATTTAATTGTGTGGAGTCCGAGGTTTCTACATCCCCCGATGACCGACAGGACGATGGACTCGGGGTCGTCTCGCATGGGTGGTGACGAGGCGAACCTCGACATCGACGAGCTCTTCGCGTCCTCAGGCGACGGCGGCCGCGAAGACGAACCGACCGACGAGAGCGCGACACCCGAGGGCACGGGCGGTCGCGACGAGATAGAGGATACGACAGCTGGCGAGCTGTTCCAGCAGCTCAGTGCGGAGGTCGCCGAGGAGGAGCAGGCGACGGCCGAGGCGGACCCCTTCGACGAGCTCAGCGACGAGTCCCCCGAGGAGATCATCGCGAGCGCCGACGAGGAGGTCGAGCACGTCGACGAGGTGGACGACGCCATCGCCGCCGACGACGAGCTGTTCGACATGCTCCTGCTCCCGGAGCGCGAGGAGGAGGACGGCTTCCTCTGGGTCCAGACCGAGGACGGCGGCGAGGAGGCCGGCCGGACCGACACCGACGGGTCCGACGTGGGACCCGACGCGGAGAGCCAGCCGGCCAGGACGGCTGACACGGACCCGGGCGGGATGGCCGAGGCACGCTCGACGGAGAGCGACCTCGACGAGGACGGGTTCTCCTTCGACATCGACGACGACAGCTCGTCTTCGGGCCCTCCCGCGTGGGGCGAGTCGAGTCAGGAGGAGACGAGCGAGGGGTCGACTCCCACTGACTCGACCCCCGAGAAGCCCGCGACCGACACCGAAACGAACGACGTGAGCGCCGGTATAGCCGAGCCGGCGGCGGCCGACCCGGACGACGGCGAGGCACCCGAGATCGACAGCGGTTCGACACTCTCCGCGACGTTCGACAGCCACGACGTGTCGTCCGACGAGGAGGAAGTCGATGTGGAGGAACCCATGACCGACGACTCCGACACCGATGCTGCCGCGGCGGACGGCGACGGAGAGGAGGTCGGCGACGGCGAAGAAGTCGGCGACAGCGACAGCGAAGAGGACGGCGAAGAGGACGGCGACGGCGGCGGCATCGCGAGCAAGATCCGCTCGATACTCTCGAGCTGAGCCGCCACGGGACTACCTTTTTCTCCCCGAGGGTCGTGTGGTACGGTATCGCATGAACAGTGACGCATCCAGGTACGTGGCCGTCTGCCGAGGACTGGGCCTGGGCGAGCACGAGATACGCCAGGGCGAGGACGACGAGGTGCCCGTCGAGGACCTGTTCGAGCGCTCCTCGCCCCAGGACCGACACGAGCGGCTGGTGGCGACGCTCGCTGCCGCCGACCGCGGTGTCGACCTCGCCGGGGACGCCAGCGGGGCGGCGGTGGCGGCAGCGATCCAGACGGTGCTCCGCGAACTCGGGCGGAGCGACGCCGCGGCCGCGGTCGCGGACGCGGAGGGGAGCCTGTTCGAGCGGATCGCCGCGGTCGAACGGGTGGTGCTGGACGGGAGCTACCGCGTCGTCAGGCTCGCGGACGACGACCGCTGGCGGTTCCTGGTCGTCGAAGCACGACGGCTGGCCGGCGTCAGGGAGCAGTTCGGCCAGGGCGTCGAACTCGACGGGGTGGCGACGTTCCACGCGGACCAGCCGGCGGACCGTTCGCTCGACCCGGCCGACCACCTGCCGCCGGTGTACCGCGACGCCGGCGCAGAGCTGTCACCGCCGGGTGGCGGGCCGAAGCGCGTCGTCTCCGACCGGAGCGTCGACGACGTGCTCGACGCAATCAGACGGAAGGCCACCGAGGACGAGGAGCCGATGCCGCTCGACGGGGCCACCGAGCAGCGCGCCCTCGATGCGGCACCGTCCGAGCCGGCGGGTCCACCGCTCGACGAACCGGCCATCGTCGCACCCGGCGAGGTCGAAGAGGAGCCGATCGTGGCCCGTGGCGATGTCGAAGAGGAGCCGATCGTCGCGCCGGGACACGTCGAGGGTGATACCGAGACGGACCGCCCAAGTGCGCTCGATGCGCCCGCCGAGCGGCCCGTACTCGACGCCCCGCCGACCGAACCAGCAGGGCCAGCGCTCGACGAGCCACCCATCGTCGCTCGCGGCGAAGTTGACGAGGAGCCGATCGTCGCTCGCGGCGAAGTTGACGAGGAGCCGATCGTCGCATCCGGGAGGGTGGACGACGAGCGGAACGAGCCCGAGGACAGGTGAGCGCACCAATCTGTAGTTTCATTGCAACTATCTGTCGGGGTGCTGGCCGGTCGATTGGCCGACACGCCTAAGAACGGTTGACTGGTGACTTGGGACATGGGCAGTCCCGAGGATCTCGTTTCACACCACATCACCGTACTCCGGCGGTGCGGCCTCTCCGACGAGGATATCTGCGAGGTGTACGGTGTCTCCGACCCACCCGACGACGTGTCGGTCGGTCGAGTCGTGCTGGAGTCGATCGACGGGGAACCGACACCACGGAACCTCTACGACCAGACACATCGCGTACTCGCGACGGCACCGCGGGGTATCGACGCCCCGCGTGACTACCCGAACCGCGTCGTCCCCCAGCAGCTGAACACGGTGATGGGCGCGTTCGGTTTCTCGATGTACTTCCTCGACGGGAACGGCGAGCCCCTGGAGTCCGGAGCAGAACCCTCCCAGCCGTTCCGCATCGCGCTGGAGGACCCGAACGGCAACGTCCGAACGACCACCTTCGAGTACCCGGACACCGGCCTCGGCGAGCAGAACTACCCCGCGCTCGTGGCGGCGATCCAGTCCGACATGCTCGACGGCGTCCCGCTGACCTTCGCGATGCTGTCGGACTGGGCGGAGGAGCGCTGGCGCTTCGTCCTGTTCGAGACCGACCGACTCGACGCACTCGAGGAGCACTACGGCGGCGGCATCGAGTGCTTCGGCGAGCCACTCCTCCACGAGCACACGCCAGCCGAGTTCGCCTCGGGGCAGGCCGTCTCGGAGCCGGCCGTCGAGGCCGCCGCGGGAAGCGACGCGAGCGGTGGGAGCGGCGCGAGCGACGCAGGCGACGACAGCGACGGCGACATCGGCGTCGACGAGTCCACGGAGGGCTGGCTCGGCAGCGGCGGCTCGGACCTCAGCGACGTCGACCTCGAGAGCTCCTCGGACGACGTCACGGCGGACATCGAGGGGACCGAGGAGAGGTCGGAGGTCGAGACGGGTCTCGAGGACATCTTCTCGACCATCGAGGAGGACGCGACCGCGGGCGGTGACGGCGGCGTCGAGATAGAGTCCACCGGCAAGACCGTCGAGGACCTGGTCGGCGGTGCCACGGGGGCGGCCGACGAGGAACCGGCGGAGGCAGAGCCGGCCCCGACCGCGGACTCGGAGCCGGAACCGGCTGCAGACCCGCAGCCGGCTGCCGACGCTGCGACCGCCGAAACCGAGCCCGATCCGACCCCAGCAGAACCCGGTCCCGCCGACGCGGACGCGTCGGGGGCGTCCGAGGCAGAACCGGCCGCGGAGCCAGAGCCCGCGACGGCCGCGGCGGAACCCGCCGAACCGGAGAGCGCCTCCCTCGATGCAGACGACGACGGTGGCTTCGTCATGGCCGACCCGGAGCCGGCGCGGACGGAGCCCGAGACGGCCTCGGAACCGGCGGAGACGGCCGAACCCGCAGCCGAGACGACGGCCGAACCGGCCAGCACGGTTGCCGAGAGCGAGCCGTCTGGGACCGAACCGGAGCCCGAAGCACCAGCCGAACCGTCGGAACCTGCGACCGAGTCGGCCCCTGCCGACCCCGCAGAACCCGAACCGGAGCCCGCCGACTCCACGTCCCCCGAAGCGACGACGGCGGAGGAACCCGCGTCGCCCCCGGCGGGGACAGATGGGTCCGCGACGGCGAGCGAGGAGTCGGCCACCGCGAACGGCCCGACGGCGTCCGCCGAGGAACCCGCAGCGACGAGCGAGCCTGCGGCGGCCGCCGAGGAGGGCACGGTCGAGACGAACGCCGACGACGCCGCGGCCGCGGAGACGAGCACCGACGACGCCCCGGCCGCGGAGACGAGCACCGACGACGCCGCGGCCGCGGAGACGAGCGACGATTCGCCGGGTGTCGTCGGGCGCATCGTCGCCGTCATCAAGGGCATCTTCTGAGTTCCCGTCCCGGTTTCTGTCGGACGGTCGTACCGAACGTTAATATTCGTGAGTTGCGAAACCGTAATCTAACCGATGACCGACCGCGACCGACGCGAGCGGCTGGCCGAGTACGTGGCCGTCCTGCGCGGGTTCGGCCGTTCGGACGAGGAGATCCTTGCGGCCCACGGCGAGGACGCCGTTCCGGACGGGTTCTCCCTCCCCGAGTTCTTCGACCACCGGTTCGACGACGCGGAGGAATCGACGCTGTACGAGCGACTCCATGACACGCTCGCGACCGGGGCCGCGGGCATCGACGCCGACCGCGAGTACTGGGGCCACGCGCCGGCTCGCCAGCTCGACGATGCCTGTCGACCGCACGGCTGGCGTGTCGACCTGTCCGGTGACGACCCCATCAGTATTACCGTCGTGACGCCCGACGGCGAACGCCGCGAGTCGACGTTCACCTATCCGGCGTCGGACCTCGGAGAGCACAACTACCCGGCGCTCGCCGCCGCGGTCGCCGAGCACCTCGACGGGCTGACGTTCGCGCTGCTGACCGACCGCGACGGTCGCTGGCGGCTCGTCTGCGTCGAGACCGACCACCTCGCCGAGCTCCGCGAACGCTACGGCGAGCGCGTCCGGGTGTTCCGACGGCCACTCCTCCGCGCGGAGCAGCTCCCCGACTTCGCCGCTGCCGACGATGCCCGGGAAGCCCACGACCGCGGCTCCGAGCTGGCGAGCGTCGCCGGCGACGCCTTCGCGGAGTCGGTCGGAACGGGCCCGCGTGTCCACCGCTCCTCGCGCTCGCTGGAGACCGAGGTGGCGGTCGAATCCGGCCCGGAGACCGTCGTGGGCGAGGGCATCGACGAGGTGTTCGAGACCATCGAGGCCGACGCGGACACCGGCCGGACCGACGCACCGGCGGCGAACGAGAGCGTCGACGACGACGTGGCGTCGCTGCTGTCGGACCTGGACGAGCCGACGCGTTCCGGGGACGAGGCTGGCGACGCCACGGTCACGCGGAGCGCCGCGTCGGCGGCCGATGGGACCGACGACGGCTCCGGACCGACCGGCTCCGCAGGACTGGTCGGTGGCGGTCCCGAGACCACGGTCGTCGAGGACGGACTGGAGGACGTCTTCGCCGGGCTGGAGGAGACCAACCCGCCGGTCAGCGAGGACGACCCCGAGCGCATGGCGACCGACGACGTGCTCAACTCCGTGGACGCCGAGCCGACCGACACGGAGCCGGCCGACGCCGACCCGGAGGACGTGGCCGCCGACGCCGACGAAGCGGCGGTCGGTGGTGTCGCGGACGAAGCGCCACCAGACGAGGGGCCCGAGCCGCCCACCGACACCACGGCACCGATTCTCGACCCGGACGAGCTGACGACGCCCGAGGTGGAGACGCCCGCGCCCGAGTCACCCGGTTCGAGCGAGGCTGGCGACGGAGTGCCGACAGCGGGTGAGAGCGACGCGACCAGCGCGGCCGACGCCGCGGACACGACAGTCGTCGAGGACGGTCCGGTAGCGCTCCCCGGGCCGGAGAGCGGGGACGAGTCGACTGCCGACGAACCGGTCCCCGACGAGCCGTCCGTACCGGCCACCGACTCCGAGACGAGAGTATCGGAGACCGACGCCGGGACGGGTGGGGCAGACGACGGTACCGAGGCACCAGAGGCTACAGCCGAAACCGAAGTACCGGCGAGCGACGCCGACCCCGCCACCGCGGCCGACGACCCGGCAAGCATCCCCGAGGACGACACGCACGCGGACGCCGAAGCACTGGCGGACGTCGAATCGGGCCACACGACCGACGCTGTCGACACCGAAGAACCGGCGGAACCGGCGGCCGAACCCTCCGGCGAGATGAACGATTCCATCGACGCCGGCGAGCCGGAGGCGACCCCGAGCATCGACGTGATAGACCTCGACGTCGACGAAGACGACATCCCGGACGTCGATGGCGACGAGGAGACGAGCACGGCCGGGCCGCTGGCCGGCGGTGTCGGGCCGGACGCGTCGTCATGGTCGTCCGAGGCGCAGGCCGAATCCGACGCCGACGAACCGACGGGCGATGTGCCCGAACAGCCCGACATCTCGCCCGAGGAGCCCGTCGACGCCGACCTGCTCGCGGACCCGGACGAGCGCGCGCTCGCCGATGACGAGCCCGCCGACGAGTTCGACGGCGTCATCCTGGGCCGGCTGGACGACGACGAATCCGAGACGCGCGGCCCACTCGGCAGGCTGGCGGCGTGGCTCCGGAACCTGTTCTGAAGAACGGAATCGGGCGCGAGCTTACAGGAAGCTCTCGATGTGGTCGGCGACCTCCTCGGGGGTGTCGCCGACGGAGACGCCCGCGTCGTTCAGCGCGTCTATCTTCGACTGTGCGGTGCCGGAACCGGAGCCGGAGACGATCGCGCCCGCGTGGCCCATGCGCTTGCCCGGCGGGGCGGTGCGGCCCGCGATGAAGCCGGCGACCGGCGTGTCGACGTAGTCGTCGATGAACGCGGCGGCCTCCTCCTCGTCCTCGCCACCGATCTCACCGCACATGACGATGGCGTCGGTGTCGGGGTCGTCCTCGAACAGGCGCAGCGAGTCGACGAAGTCCGTCCCGATGATGGGGTCGCCGCCGATGCCGATGGCCGTGGTCTGGCCGATGCCGCGCTCGGTGAGGTTCGAGACGACCTGGTACGTGAGCGTGCCGGAGCGGGAGACGAGCCCGACGTTGCCGGCCTCGAAGATGTTGCCCGGCAGGATGCCGAGCTTGGCCTCGCCCGGCGTGATGATGCCCGGACAGTTCGGGCCGATGAGGCGCGTGTCGACCTCGGAGAGGCGCTTGTTCACGCGGGCCATGTCCTGCGTCGGGATGCCCTCAGTGATGGCGACCGCGAGGTCGACCGGCGAGTCGAGCGCCTCGAAGATGGCGTCGGCCGCGAACGCCGGCGGGACGAACACGACGGACGCGTCGGCGTCCTCCTCGCGCGCCGCCTGGTCGACGGTGTCGTAGACCGGGACGCCGTGGACCTCCTGGCCGCCCTTGCCGGGGACCGCGCCGGCGACCACGTTGGTCCCGTACTCGATCATCTGGCCGGCGTGGAACTTGCCCTCGCCGCCGGTGATGCCCTGTACCACGACTCTGGTGTCGTCGTCGACTAGTACGCTCATTGGTCCACCTCCTCCGCGTTCGCGACCGCACGCTGGACCGCGTCCTCCAGGGTCTGTTCGACCGTGACGAGGTCCTTGTTCAGAATCTCCATGCCCTCCTCCCAGTTCGTGCCCGCGAGGCGGACGACGACGGGTTTGGGTATCTCGTCGAAGCCTTCCAGGGCCTCGTTGATGCCGCGGGCGACCTCGTCGCCGCGGGTGATGCCGCCGAAGATGTTGAAGACGACCGAATCGACGTTCTCGTCGGAGAACACCATGTCCAGTGCGTTCGTGACGCGTTCCGCCTTCGCGCCACCACCGATGTCGAGGAAGTTGGCGGGCTCGCCGCCGTAGTGGTCGACGAGGTCGAGGGTCGTCATGACGAGGCCGGCACCGTTGCCGATGATACCGACGTTGCCCTCGAGACGGACGTAGTCGAAGCCGTACTCGTCGGCCTTGGCTTCGAGGTCGTCGCCGCCCGCGGCGTCATCCTCCATCTCGGCGAGTTCGGGCTGGCGGAACAGCGCGTCCTCGTCGATGTTCATGACCGCGTCGGCCGCGACGACCTCGCGGTCGCTCGTGACCATCAGCGGGTTGATCTCGGCGTCCGCGCCGTCCCTGTCGTCCCAGAGCGTGTACAGCGTCTGGAGGACGCTCGCGACGTCACGGGCGACGTCTCGCTCGACGCCCGCCTCGTAGACGGCCCGGCGGGCCTGGTACGGGTGCATCCCGAACGAGGGGTCGACGTGCTCGCGCACGATGGCGTCGGGGTCCTCCTCGGCGACCTCCTCGATGTTGACGCCGCCGCGCGTCGAGACCATCGCGACGGGCTTGCCCTCGCCGCGGTCCATCGTGACCCCGACGTACAGCTCGTTCACGAAGTCGACGGCCTCCTCGACGAGGACGCGGTCGACGTGGATGCCCTTGAGGTCCATCCCGAGGATGGCGTCTGCGGCCTCGCGGGCCTCGTCGGCGTCGTCGACGAGCTTGATGCCCCCCGCCTTCCCACGTCCGCCCACCTGTACCTGCGCCTTGATCGCGACCGGGTAGCCGATCTCCTCGGCCGCCGCGACGGCGTCGTCGACGGTGTCCGCGAGTGTCGACGACGGCGTCGGGATACCGGCGTCGGCGAAGACCTGCTTCGCCTGGTACTCGTGCAGTTTCATTGTTGGCTCGGTCGGTAGTTTCGCGGACCCGGAGTTAGTAGTGTCGAAACCGTCGGTCGCTTGCGAGAGACCGACCGGTTCGGGAGCGTCAGTCCGGGTCCCACCCGGTGTCGCACTCGGGGCAGACGAGCACTGCGCCGCCGTCGGTCGCTTCGACCCGCATCGCGTCGTACCCACAGTCCGGACAGGCCACGTCACCGAGTTCGGGCGTCCAGGAGATGAGCGTCTCGCCGGCGTCTCTGGGCGCGCCGACTGCGAGGACAGCGAGATCCTCGTCGGCGTCGTTGCGCCCGCACTGGAACTCGCCGGGGCCGAACCGGATCGCCTCGCGCTCCCCGACGGTCACCTCGCCGGCGCGCGTCTCGAACGTCGCCTCACCTGCGAGGACGACGAACACCTCCTCCTGTGCGGTGTGGGCGTGCCGTGACAGGCTCAGGCGCTCGCCGCCCGGGACGCGATACCGGTTCAGCGAGAGCCCGTCGATGCCGAGCGCGTCGGAGAGCGACCGTCGGAGCGCCCCGCCCTCCGTCACCGTCGCGGGGCGGTCGTCGACCGAGCACCGTTCCATGGCCCGGTTTCACCCGGTCCGGGCATAACCGTTTGGCACGGGCGAGCGGTCCCACACCCGACCACCGCTAGCCACGGAAAATAAGTTCACTCACACGAATCTACTGATGATACTAGTGTCGACGTTCGTCGCCGTCGAGAGCATGACAGCCACCCACGTGGCGTTCGTTCTGGTACTCGTCGGCTCCGCGTTGCTCTCCGGAGGGCTCGGGGTCTACGCCCTGTACGTGGCCCGCGAGAACCCCGCCAACCGGCGGTTGCTCTCGCTGTTCTCGCTGCTGATGTTCGGCGCAGCCATCTGGTCCGTCGGCGACGCCGTCCAGCTGCTGCTCGTCGACCTACAGTCGAAGGTCGCGCTGGAGGCCGCACTGAACATCGTCACCGTCATCCCACCGCTCGCGTGGCTGCTGTTCGCACTCAGCTACGCCGGTCGCGACCGGTGGCTGAGCCGCCGGACGTACGCCGTGCTGGGGGTGGAACCCATCGTGCTCACCCTGGTGGCGCTGACGATGGGGTCGCACGAACTGCTCTGGTCGGGGAGCGACCCGATCATGACCATGGGTTCGATCCCCGTACTCGACAGAGAGCTCGGCCCGGTGTACGTCGCTCACGCACTCTACTCGTACGTCATCGTGCTGGCCGGGGCCTACGTGCTCCTGTTCCGGGCCCGGACCCAGGACACCACGTTCCGCGGGCAGGCCGCGCTCCTGACCGTCGGTGCACTGGTGCCGTTGCTCACGAACGTCGCACACCTCTCCGGCGTCGGCCCCGACCTGAACCTGACCGGGTCGGCGTTCACCGTCTCCGGCGTCGCCTTCTGGCTGGCGATCACGCGATACCGGCTGCTCGACGTGGTGCCGGTCGCCCGCGAGTCCGTCATCGAAGAGATGCGCGACGGCTACGTCGTCCTCGACGAGGCGAACCGGGTCGTCGACGCAAACCCCGCCGCCGAGCGCCTGCTCTCGACGTCGCTGTCCGTCGGCCAGCCCGTCGCGGACGTGCTCCCGGACGATGCCGACGTGCTCGACGACGACGGTGCCGGGGACGAGCTCGCCGAGTTCGTCGTCGGCGAGCGGGCCGACCGACGGTTCGTGAACGCGACGGTCTCCTCGGTCGGCCGTGGCGACGCGAGCCGGCTGCTCGTCCTCCGCGACGTGACCGAGACGCGCGAGGCCGAACAGCGCTTCCAGACGCTCATCGAGAACGCCTCCGACATCGTCGCCGTGCTCGACGTCGACGGCACCGTCCGGTACCAGAGCCCGTCGACGAAGCAGGTGCTCGGCTACGACCCGGAGGAGCTGGTCGGGGAGAACGCGTTCGAGTACATCCACCCCGAGGACCGGGACGAACTCGCCACGGAGTTCGCGAAGGGTGTCGAGGAGAACCGGACCATCGACCGCGTCGAGTACCGCATCCAGCACGCCGACGGCTCCTGGCGCGTCCACGAGTCGGCCGCCCGGAACCTCCTCGACGACCCGACCGTCGAGGGCATCGTCGTCAACACCCGCGACGTGACCGAACGCATCGAGCGCGAACGGGAGCTGGCGGCGACCAACGAGCGCCTCGACCGGTTCGCGAGCGTCGTCAGCCACGACCTCCGCAACCCGCTGAACGTCGCCGAGGGCTACGTCGAACTCCTGGAGGACGTCATCGAGGACGAGCAAGCCAGCGACTATCTCGACGAGGTCTCGACGAGCCACGACCGCATGGCCCGTATCGTCGACGACGTGCTCGCGCTCGCACGGGAGGGTGGCGAGATAACCGAGACGATGCCGATCGAGCTCGAGTCAGCCGCCCGGGCCGCCTGGTCGGGTGTCGACACCGACAGCGGGACCCTCTCCGTAGTCGATTCGACGACCGTCGACGCCGACCGGAACCAGCTCGCACGACTCCTCGAGAACCTCTTCCGCAACTCCATCGAACACGGCGTCGTGAGCGCCCCGTCGGAGGCCGACCCCGCCGCTCCGGGAACGACAGACGGCGGTGCAGGCGACGCCTCCATCACCGTAACTGTGGGCATACTCGACGACGGGAACGGCTTCTACGTCGCCGACGACGGCCAGGGCCTCCCGTCGGAGCTCAGGGAGCGTGCCTTCGAGCCGGGCGTCACCTCACGCGACGACGGGACGGGCCTCGGGCTGGCCATCGTCGCCGACATCGCCGAGGCCCACGACTGGACGGTCGAACTCGGCGACACCGACGGCGGCGCTCGCTTCGAGTTCGTCACCGAAAACTGAGCCGCCCTGATGGCGGGTCAGGCCGATGCCTGTCCCGAACCGTCGTCGGTCGTTCCGGAGTCGACGGTGTCGTCGGTCGTTCCGGTGTCGGTTCCAGCGTCGGAGCCGTCGTCGGTCGTTCCGGTGTCGGTTCCAGCGTCGGAGCCGTCGTCGGTCGTTCCGGTGTCGGTTCCAGCGTCGGAGTCGTCGTCGGTCGTTTCGGAGTCGGTACCGTCGTCGACCCCGCCGCTGTCGTCACCGACCGTACCCTCCTCGCCGGAATCACCGACGGAGACGTTGTCGCCGGACCCGCTGTCGGGGGGCTGCGCGGGCTCCTCGGTGGTGCTGTTGTCATCGGAGTCGCTGACCGGCGCGTCGCCGTCGATGACGGTGCCGTTGTCGCCGCCGTCGATGGTCACGTTGTCGGCACCATCGTCGACGGATACGTTACCGTCACCCGATTCGCCGACGGTGCTGTTGCCATTTTCGACGGTGCTGTTGCCATCATCGACGGTGACGTTGCCGTCACCCGATTCGCCGACGGTGCTGTTGCCATCATCGACGGTGACGTTGCCGTCACCCGATTCGCCGGCGGTGCTGTTGCCATCATCGACGGTGCTGTTCCCGTCAGCCACGCTCTCGTTCCGAGCGTCAGCGACGTCGACGGCGGGCGCGAGCGACTCGAACCCAACAGAGTGGGTCGAGAACGAGGCCATGTGGAACGACGCCCACGAGTAGCCGTCGGCCTCCACGACAGTGTACGGGGACTGCTGGCCGTCGACGAGCAGCTGGAACGCCGTGATGTCCATGCCGACAGCTGCGAGCGCGTCGAGTCGGACCATCACGGTGGCGGGCGAGTCCACGACGCGGGAGACGGTGAACTCGACCACGCCGCCGGTGTCGGTGACGATGGAGACGACGGCCACGTCGTCACCCTCGTGGAGCACCCGGACCGAGTCCTCCCAGGCGGGGTGGTTCGAGCCGGTGACCTCGACGGTGCCGTTGTCGGGGGTCGGGGCCCCCGAGCCGCCGACCGCGAGGTCGAGATTCTCGCGGTCCGCGAACAGCCCCACGGTGACGCTGCCGCCAGCGACGGCTGCGAGCACGACGAGCATCGCGGCGAACACGACGAGTGCCGGGCTGAGCCTACTGGTCATCGGCCTCACCTCCGTCGGGCCGGGCGTCGCGAGCCGGGAACGTGAACTCCTGTCCCTCGGCGTCGAACGCGTCGCCGAACAGCGCCGCCCACGCGGCCTCCTCGGTGTCGACGGCGTCGTCGACGACGGTCCACTCGCTCTCCTCGTCGCGCTCGCCGAGGGCGGAGTCGTCCGCCTCGCCGAACACCGGATCGTCGGCGTCGGTGGCCTCGTCGCTGGTGGCCTCGTCGCTCACGGACCCGTCCGCGACGATGGCCGTCTCGTCGACGCCGTCGGTCGGCGCGTCACAGACGTACAGCATCGTGCCGTCCGAGTAGCTGAGCCGGTCGTCCGTCTCGTCGTGGACGAGCCAGCGCCCGGCCCCGGTGGCCATGGCGCGGAGCTCGTCCACGCTGGCCACGGTGACCGTGGGCAGCGAGCGGGTCGCTTCGTCGAGCGAGCCACGGAGCACGCCACCGTCGGCGGCGACCGGGGTGTCGCCCGTCGGCGCGACGAACAGCCGCATCCCGAGCAGTACCGCGAACCCGACGGCGAACGCCGCGAACGCGGAGGCGCTCAGCTGGAGCAGCCGCAGGTAGGTGACAGACCCGTCGTAGACGAGGTAGGCCATCACACCGGAGTAGACGGCTGCGATGCCGACGACCGCCATCGTGATGGTCAGGTCCTGGACGCCGATGCTCCAGCCGGCGGGCTCGTCGTCGGCCTCCGACGCGGCCACGGTGGCCACGCCATCGGTCGTCGACCCGCCGCCGGACTCGTCGTTCTCCTCGCGGGCGCGCTTGAGGAACGCCCGGAGCTCGGTGAGGACGAGCAGCACGATGGGTGCCGCGACGAGCAGCGCGAAACCGGCCGTCGTCCCGACGAACTCGACCACGTAGCCGATGAACGGGATGGTGAGTATCACGCGGCCGACCAGCCGGTCGGGCGTGACGGTGCTCGCGTCGGGGTCCTCGTTGTTGTCACCCTGTGTGACGAACTCGGGTCCGGCCGCCGTCTCGCGGATCTCGATGACCCGGTGGGTCGTCGGGGCGGCGCGGTCCGCCGTGACGTACGTGATGACGTCGCCGACGCGCACGTTCTCGCCGGAGACCTCCGCGACGACGACCGCGTCGCCGACGGAGATGGCGGGCTCCATGCTGCCGGAGACCACCACGAAGCTCGCGTCACCGCCCGCGACCTGCGGGACGGCGAAGACGACGAACGGGACGACCAGCGCAACCACGAGGAGCAGCGCAATGGCCCGGAGCACCCCACCGCGGGTCAGCTCGGGCGTCATCGGCTGCCACCTCCGGTACCGGGGGCACCGGTGCCACCGTCGTCGTCATCGACCTCAGGTGCGCCGAGCACGCCGTCGGTGCCGTTGCCGTCGAGGTGCTCGGGGCCGTAGTAGGCGACACCGGGGCCGCCCTTGACGGCGACCTGACAGAGCGTCGGGTCGGGCGTTTCCCCGTCGCCCTCGACGTGGAAGGCGAGCGCGACGACCTCCTCGTCGACGCCGTCGGGCTTGGTGACCGTCTCGGTCACGACGATGTCGTAGCCGGTGTCCTCGCAGTCGTCGTCGACCGGGAGGGTGTACCGGCCAGGTTCGATGTGGTTCTCGCCGAGGGTCTCCGGCGTTCCGATGCCGCAGTTCTCGGGGAGCTTGTCGTCGAGTTCGAGCTTCCCGAGCAGGACGCAGTCGCAGCCCGGTGCACCGTCCTCGCAGACGTACACCTCGACGTAGCTGACGCCGTGTCTGTCGGGGCCGCAGTAGCAGTTCACCGCCTGAACGGCCGCGAACGGGCCGCCGTCGGTCGGGTCGGTGTGCCGGCACGCGACCGCCGCGAACTCGAAGCCGAGGCCGACCGTCTCCTCCCCGACGTAGTCCTCGGCGAGCTCGTAGTCGAGCCGGAGGTGGAGCGGACCGTCCTCGCTGGCGTTCAGGCAGCCGGGAACGGTCGCGGTCGGGTCGTGAGCCGGGTCCAGCGCCAGCCCGGTCTGGTACGTGCGCGCGACGTCACAGAGCGTCCCCTCGAAGAGTGGCTCGCTGGTGTACGCACCGGTCTCGTCGACGTACCGGAGGCTGAGGGTGAGCGCGCCCGCGAGCCGACCGGTCGTCGACGGGCAGAACGTCCGCACCCAGGTGTAGGCCGGGTTGTTGACGCCGTCGTCGGACTCGGGCAGGTCGACGATGAACGTGACGTAGCCCTGTCTGCCGGGCGAGAGGGTGCCGAGGTCGATGGACACCTGACCGTCGCTGGCCCCGGTGTCGTCGTCGTGCTCCCACTCCACCAGCAGGTCGAGCAGCCCGGCCTGCAGCGAGTTCCCGGTGAACCGCTCCAGGTCGGCCAGCGCGCCGTAGGTGCTCGCCGTCGAGATGGCACCCGCGCCACCGATGACGGACGCCCCGACGAGTATCTCGCGCCGCGTGAGCCCGCTCATTGCGCACCTCCGCAGCTGACCGCCTCGCAGACGAGGTCGAACGTGACGCTGTCTGTCTGGGTGTCGGCGCTGACCGGGTCGAACCGCCAGGCGAGCCCGAGACAGCTGCTCTCACCGCCGTCGAGACAGCCGATGTCTATGCCCTCCGGCCCGTACTCGTCGCTCACGTGCTGGAGCGTCCCCGAGGTGATGGTCGTGTCACCGAGTCCGCGGCGGCCGTCACAGCCGCCGAGCAGGCTCGAATCACGCCAGACCTCCACGAGCAGGGCGTCCTGCAGTTCGCCCGTGGTCGGCGTCGTATCACCGGCGACGACCTCCGGCTCGACGATACCGTTCTCGGCGGTCGCGGCGAGCTGCGGAAGCAGGCGAACCTGAGCCGGCGTGTCCACTGCCTCGAACCCGACGACGAGGGTCCCCTCGTCGCCCGGCATGAGGTTGTCGAGCGTCACGACGGGACCGGAGGCGTTTTCGACGTACGCCGGTGATTCGTCCGGGTCGAGGACGGTGGTTCCGTTCGTCACCGTCGATCCGTTCTGTACCTCGAGGACGTCTCCGTTGTACGTCTCGAACCAGGCGACCCGGACCAGCGAGTTCGGCGCTGCGTACGTGTAGTGCGTGTACGCCGGGCTGGAGCCGAACGCGCCCGAGACTCCGGAGAGTGTGGCGAGCCCGACTGCGCCAGCGCCGATGCCGGCGAGAAGGTCGCGTCGATTCAGTTGTTTCTGTGTAGATGTCACGTGTTTCCCCCCTGCCGCCCCCAGGCGGCGTGTCGGACTCGACGACGAGACCGGTCGACCGACCACTGGTCGCCCCACCGGTTCCACTCGTCGTCGTATCTCGCCTGTCGAGAGGACAGCGACGGGCTTAGGTATGGGTCGCCCGCCGGCCGGATACGGACCATTACGGGCCGCTCGGTGAGCGGCCGGCTGACCCTGCCGTCCGGTACGGCGACCCTGGAACCGTTCGCCCGAAGCGACGTCGGCGACACCGGTCGGTTCGCGTCGCCCGTCGGCGCATCGAGTGTTGTCCCCGTCCGCGGGGAGGACCCGGCGACGGAGTCGAACCGTCGTGTGACCGCTCCGGGTCGGAGTGGGCGATGACGCCGGCTGGACCGTCCGTCGTCTCGCTACGGGATCATGGATAGCGGTCGACCGGCTCGGGAGAGCCGGTGCGTCTCAGTTCAGGCGGAACCGCTCGACCCGTTGTCGAACGGGTTCGCGTTCTCGCCGTTGTGGCGGCACTGGACGGCGGCGAAGTCCAGGTCGAAGCTGACGGAGTCGGTCTGGATCTCGTTGCCGACCTCCACCGGGACACACCACTTCATCGCGACGCAGTGGGTGCCCGGGAGGAAGCAGTACTCGTCGTCCTCGTCGGCCTGGCCGAGCAGCGGGAGCGCCTCCAGCTTGAAGCCGCTCGACGCCGCGTCGTTGAACTCCGCCAGGGTGCCCTCGAAGAACACCACCTCTCCCACCACGACGGACTCGATTATGGACTGGTAGATGTTCGGGAGGACGATGGCGAGGTCGTCGGCCGACGTGTTGTAGTAGTCGGTGCCGTCGCCGTCGCCGGGGTTGTTGACCGCGGTTCCGGCCATGTCCTTGAGCAGCTGGGGCTCGCCGGCCCCCGGGTCGTTGATGTCGATGACGATGATGCGGGTGCCGCCGGCCTTCGCGTCGTTTGCGGCCTGCAGCTCGTCGACGTTGCTCTCGAACTGCTCGCCGTCGGTGAGCAGGATCATGATCTTCTGTGCGCCCGAACGGGCGTTGGCGCTGAGGTAGCTGTCGCCCTCCTGCACCGCGAGCCCGAGGGCCGTGCCGGTCACGCCCTCCGGGACCGCCTGGATGCTGGAGATGGCGTTCTGGACGTCGGCCTCGACTCCCGAGGGCCCGAACACCACGCCGGGTGCCTGGTCGTCGCCGATGTAGTCCTCGTTGCCGAACGTGAACACGCCGATCTCGGTGTCGGCGGTCTCGTCGAAGACGATGGTTGCGAAGTCGCCCGCGGCGTCCTTGGCGACGGCGAGCTTGGTGGTCGTGCCACCCATGCCGTCGGAGATCTCGCCGCCGTACTGGTCGTACTCCATCGAGCCGGAGATGTCCTGCACGACGAGGATGTCGCTCGTGCCGGCTCCCTCGGTGATGGTGTTCGAACAGTCCTCGTCGTACCAGAGGGTGACGTCGATGTTCTCGGCGAGCTCGCCCACGTCGGGCGTGTCGTCGACCTCGGCCTCGGGCTCGGTGAGCCCGTTGTCGAGGTCGTCGTAGACGCTCCCGCGCATCCAGAGGTAGGCGGGGTTGTCACAGATGTGGAGACTGACGGTGACCTCACCGCAGTCGCCGGGCTTGACGTCGTCCAGTTCGAAGACCGGGATCTCCTCGCCGTCGATGAAGCCCTCGGTGTCACAGGCGAACCCGAGGTCCGCGCGCTCCTCCCAGGTCATCGGGCCCTCGGCCATGTCGATGAGCCCCTGGTCGATGAGCTGCTGCTCGGTCGGGGCCTGTCCGATGATCTCCCACTCTTCGCTCGGACCGTAGTAGCTGGCCTTGTAGTCCAGCTGGAGGTCGAGCCGGCCAGCCGTGAGGCTGTTGCCGACGAAGCCCTCGCGGTCGTTGAACAGGGCCGTGGTGCCGAGGCCCGCACCCGCAGCAGCTACACCGACCGTCCCGAGCCCGGCGAGGACCGTCCGCCGGGTGATGTCGTACGTCTGTTTCTCTGTCATTGTTGTGTGTACTCCCCCCTTTCGGGGAACGGCCCACCGACGGAGTCGAACCGTCGTCGTCGGTCCCTGTGACCGATGGGCCACCGTCGCACCCCCAGCGCGACGGTCGAGGCAGTCAGTCTTCGGTCGGGTCAGACCGGCGTGCTGTTGTTGCCGCCCGTGCTGTCGTTGTCACCCACGTCGCCCGTGGGGTTGTGGCGCGACTGTTCGGCGTCGACCACGAGGTCGAACATGATGGAGTCGGTCTGGACCTCGTTGCCAACCTCCGCGGGCAGGCACCATTCGAAGCCGATGCACTGCGTGGTCACGCCCGGGTACGGGTCGCGAGCCTCGGAGGTACGGTCGCCGTCGAGCTCGATACCCTCGGCGAGTGCCGCGAACACCTCGGCCATCGTGCCGGAGATGATCTTCTGCTCGCCCGCGAGGACGACCTGTGCGATCGCCTCGTAGATGGTGTCGAGGTCGGCCGGGTCGGGTGCGGCGAACGCGTCGTCGGGGTTGCTCGCGATGTCGTCCTCGAGGAACTCCTCGTCGGCGTCCCCACCCAGCGCGATGGTGAAGATGCGGATGCCGGCGGCCTTCGCGTCGGTCGCGGCCTGCTCGGCGTTCGACGGGCTGTTGACGACGCCGTCGGTCAGGACGATCATGACCTTCGACGCGCCGGCGGTGGCGTTCGAGCCGTTGATGAGCTCGTCGTGACCCGCCGTGATACCGGCGGTCATGTTCGTGCTGCCACCGGCCGTGTAGGCCGCGATGGCGTCCTTGACGTCCTGGTAGACCGTCGTCAGCTCCTGGTCGACGGACGCGCCGCCGCTGAAGGAGATTGCCGCGGCCTCGTCGGGGTTCGACAGGTTGTCGACGAAGTCCTGCGCGGCGGTCCGGAGTGCGTCGATCTTCGGGCCAGCCATCGAACCGGAGACGTCACTGACGAGTGCGACCTCGAGCTCCTGGGACTCGCCGGTCCCGGTGGGCTCGTAGACGTTGTCGCAGTCCTCGTCGTACCAGACGCAGACCTCGATGAGGTCGGCGAGCTCGCCCAGGCCGTCGGTGTCGTCGCCCTCGTCGGCGAGCTCGGGCTCGGTCTGGCCGTTCTCGTTGTTGGCGTAGACGGTGCCGGAGAGGTCGAGCCAGGCCGGGTTGTCACAGATGTGGATGCTGATGGTGACCTCGCCGCAGTCACCGGGCTTGATGTCCGAGAGCGTGAAGATGGGCATCTCGTCGCCGTTGACGAGGAACTCGTCTGCCTCGTCGGAACAGAACGCGAAGTCCTCGCCCGTGACGAGGTCCTCCCACTCCTGCAGGTCCGCGGGGCTGGGTGCCTGGTCGAGCAGGTAGCGGCCCTCGCCGAGGTCCTCGGCGTCCGGGTAGCCCATGGCGATGACGTCGTCGAGGCGGCCCTCACCACCGAGGTAGGTGGCCTCGTAGTCGAGCTTCAGGTCGAGCGAACCCGCGGTGAGGCTGTTGCCGATGAGGCCTTCGCGGTCGTTGAACAGTGCGGTGGTGCCGAGGCCCGCGCCCGCGGCGGCGATACCGACGGTGCCGAGTCCGGCGAGGACTGTCCGTCGGGAGATGGTGTGTTGTCTGTCGTTGGTCATTGCTGTTTACTCCCCCCTTAGGGGACGACCCGGCGACGGAGTCGAACCGTCGCGAGAGACCGCTCCGGGTCAGCGGTGTCCGAGCAGCGTGGCTACTCGAAGACCAGGTCGAGGGCGACGCCCTCCTCCGCGGAGGTGTCGTAGTCGCCCTGGAGCGTCACGGTCACGTCGCCGCTCACGCTGAACGGGCCGGAGACCTGTGCCGCGCTGGTGTTCACGACGAGGTGCTGGATGTCGCGGGGACCGACGCCGTCGTCGTTCGAGACCACGAGGGTGTCGGGACCAACCAGCCCGACGGCGTCGCCGCCGACGGTCAGCGCGAGGTTGTCGACCGCGATGGTGGCCTCGTCGACCTTCCCTTGGACCGCGAAGCGGCCACCCGGGGCGGTGATGCTGTCGGCGACGGTCACGCCGTCGAGTTCGAACGTCGCGTTTCCGGACCCATCGTGCGTGTAGACGAACGGGACCGTGTCGCCGGACGTCCACGTGTACTCGCCCTCGTCGGCGTTGCCGGGTGCGATGCCGACCGCGAGCTCCCAGGTGTTGGTGCCGCCGAAGCGGGCCCGTGCGAACGACGTGTCGTCGAGGTCCGCGAAGCCCTCGCCCTGGCTGGTCGTCACGACGGGGTTGTGCCGCGACTGTTCGGCGTCGAACACCAGGTCGAAGCTGACGGAGTCGGTCTGGACCTCGTTGCCCACCTCGACGGGCAGTTCCCAGTAGAAGCCGATACAGTACGTGCTCGCGCCGGGGACCGGGTCGAACTCGGGCGTGCTGGCGTCGCCGTCGAGGCCGATGCCGGCCTCGAGTGCGGTGAACGCGTCGGCCATGCTGCCCTCGAAGAGGACCACTTCGCCGTCGTCGAGGACGTTGTTGCAGTTCGGGTCGTACCACATGGTGACCTCGATGAGGTCGGCGAGTTCGCCGACGCCGTCGACGTCGTCGCCCTCGTCGGCGAGCTCGGGCTCGGTCTGGCCGTTCTCGAGGTTGTCGTACATCGAGCCGGACATCGTCACCCACGCGGGGTTGTCACAGATGTGGAGGCTGACGGTGACCTCGCCGGAGTCACCGGGCTTCACGTCGTGGAGCTCGAAGACCGGGATCTCAGTCCCGTTGATGAGAAGCGCCTGGCCATCCTCGGAACAGTAGTCGATCTCCCCGCCGAACTGGTCCTCCCACGCCTGCTCCTCCGCTGGGGTCGGGACCTGTCCGAGCACGACGTTGCCGTCGGGGCCGTCGTAGGTGGCCTTGTAGTCGAGCAGGAGGTCGAGCGAACCCGCGGTGAGCGTGTTGCCGAAGAAGCCCTCCCGGTCGTTGAACAGTGCGGTGGTACCGAGGCCCGCGCCCGCGGCTGCGACGCCGACGGTGCCGAGGCCTGCGAGTACGGTACGCCGAGTGAGGTGTTGTCTTTCGGTTGTCATTGATGTGTTCCCCCCAAGGGGAAGACCTGGTGACGGAGTCGAACCGTCTGCGTCCCATTCCAAGTCGATGTGCCCGTCTTCGTATGCAGCGTACACGGGTCGGGGGTGGCGACGGCCTGTCGCGCCCCGATGCCCTGGGTGTGGCTGCTCCCCCTTCGACGGGCTATCCTTCCCTCCGACACCTATCGACTTACTTATGCTCTACTTTCGTCCTCTCAGTGGCCCGTTGCGTTCCAGTCCGGTCCTGCTACCACCGAAATTGCCGCGACCGGTATGGGGTCCGGACACGGGTCGTCGGGCACGTTAGCGCCGCCACTGGTGCGGGTTTCTCCCAGGAACCGGTCGCCGAACGACACGGCCGCCGTACTGACGGAACGGAGACCGGATTGAGACCCCTGCCGGTTCTGGAACGGGTTTCTATCGAAAATATGACTGTTGCAATCGGGCCTTGCTCTCGCCGACCCATCGGTGTCCGCTCTCCATACCTATCCCCCCTCCGCGTGTTACGTGCAGCCGACGACGCGTATCCGCGCGTCGTGGGGGGACAATGTTACTCAACAAGACACGCACAGTACCTGATTCGGACGTGTTCGCCATTCTCAGCAGCCCACGCCGCCGCCACACGCTGGAGTACCTGCGACGCCACGACGAGAGTGTCGCGCTCCGCGACCTCGCGGAGGCCATCGCGACGGTCGAATCCGGGGAGTCGCCCGCACCACGCGGGGTCCGCCACGCGGTGTACGTCTCGCTCCACCAGACACACCTGCCGATGCTCGACGGGGCCGGCGTGCTGGCCTACGACGCCGACCGCAAGCTGGTCGAGCTCCTCGACTCCGCCCGCGACGTGGAGCGGTACATGACCATGACGACCGCCTTCGGCGTCAGCTGGGCCGAGTACTACCGTGGCCTCGGCGTCGTCGGCCTGTTCCTCGTGGTCGCCGCGCTCGCGAACGTCCCGGTGCTCTCCGTGGTCCCGCCGCTGGCCTGGGCCTCCGCATTCCTCGCGACCTTCGCCGTCTCCTCGGCCTACCAGCTCTGGGGGCAGCGTCCCGGCCTGCTGCGTGCGCTGTTCTGATGTCAACTTTGCTCGTCGAAACTCGCTTCTATCGGTGAGACAGCTGGTTAGTAGAGATGCGTTGTTCCCGCTGAGGTTTCTGCCAATTCGACGAGGGATTCCGATAGCCGTCCAAGATACTCAACGCAGATCTTGTCGAATTGATTCGCAGTAAACTACCCGGACAGCCGGTATCGTCGTCGCGCAGCACTGCCGAGAGGAACTACTCTCGGGGCTGCTGGAGGATCTCGGCGACGGCCCGTTCAACATCCTCGACACACTGTTCGACGTGCTTTCGATGCGTCCGGAACGAGAGGACACAGACCCGCGGAGTGAACCGGCCGTCGACTGTCGTCGCCGACAGGTGGACCCGACCGTACTGGTTGATTCGCTCGAGCACTGCACGATTGAGGTTGTCGAGGGGCTCGCCCGTCACACCCGGTGGCTCGACGCGGAACGCGAGCGTCGAGAGCTGCGGATCCGCCACCACCTGGACGGAGTTCACGTCACGGAGTTCGCTCGCGACCCACCGGGAGAGGTCGAGTTTCTCAGCGAGGTTGGCCCGGAAGGGTGCGACGCCGTGCATCCGGAGCGGGAGCCAGACCCGTAACCCGCGGAAATCCCGCGAGAGTTCCGGCCCGAGCTGGCTGAAATCTACGTATCCGGCGGCGAGACGATGCTCGGACATGTAGTCGGCGCTAACCGCGTGGGCACGCTCGAGGGAGTTCCCGTCTCGGACGAGCAGCGCCCCCGTTCCGTACGGAAGGAACAGTCCCTTGTGGGGGTCGAGCGTGATCGAATCACACCGCGGGAGGCCGGCGAGTTGCTCGCGGCCGTCGTCGGTCAGCACGAAGAAGCCACCGTAGGCAGCGTCCGCATGGAGCCACAGATCCTGGCAGGCAGCGAGGTCCGCGAGTTCGTCCAGGTCGTCCACCGCACCGGTGTTGGTCGTTCCCGCCGAGCCGACGAGCAGGAACGGACGCTTACCGGCGTCCCGATCCGCCTCGACGGCGGCCTCGAGAGCGTCGATCCTGATACGATAGTCCTCATCAGAAGGGATCAAGCGGACGTTCTCCCGCGGGAACCCAGCGAGCACTGCGGCTTTCGTGACCGAGTGGTGGGCCTGGTCGCTCGTATAGATCATCCCGTCGGAGAAGTCGTCCGGAAGTCGCTCGCGCCGGGCGGTGATAGTGGCGACGAGATTCGCTATCGAGCCGCCCGATGTCAGGAGGCCGAAGGCACCGTCGGGGTAGCCGACCATCTCACAGAACCACTCCACCACGTTCCCCTCGAGTCGGGCGAGCGCCGGCGCCCCCGCCCACGCGCCCACGTATCGATTGATGGCATTGGCGATGAGGTCGGCCACCGCTGCGTGGAAGAGCCCCCCGCTTGGGATATACGATAAGTTCCCTGGATGCGGGCCGTTGATCGAGTATGGAATAGCGTCCTCGAACAGGAGGTCGAGCAGTTCCGCGAGCGGCGTCGGCTCCTCGGGTACCTGTTCGCGCAGATGCTCGAACCGATCGTCGACCCTGACGTTCGCGGCCGGCTGGTCGGGCAGGCTCTCTATGTGTTCAAGGACGCGGTCGGTCGTCGCAGACACCATGTCGGCCATCTCCTCTCTGGTGAGTTCCAGCGATCGATCCGGTGCCATCGTGTCCCACAGTTGTTTCGTGGACGCGCCCGATTGTTCTTTCTATCGGGGGAATTACAGGTTCCGGAGGCGCGCAATTCCAAATCCCAACGGGTGACACCTCGAGTTCGCCACCCCGTCAGGGATCAGTAGCGGATTCGAACGCGCTCGCGACTGCCGGGGGTCGTGGCCGGTACAACCTCTGTATTCAGCAAGGGGTTCTTGACAGTTCTGAAGTAAGTCAATCGCGCCTGTGCTGAAACACCTCGCCCATTCAGCAGCCACCCACACTGATTATCAGATAGATCTGCGCCGTTGGATGGTTCATGAGAAACGCTGCCCGCGACGCCTGGCCGATTACAGTTCTGGTTGTTCTACGTGTCGTTCCCAAAATCCCGGGTCCTCGTACTTCGAATACGTCGTTTGATAGCCGAGTCGGCGGCCAACTGGGGCAAGGGCAGTCGCCAGGGGGCGGGTTATGGTGGGCGGAGGTGACACGAACACCGAATCGTCCCCTAATTCCTCGGTCCACACCATGCCCTGGAGCACCCCCGGCTGTCCCGAATCGTCCAGTTCCCCCTCGTGGGCGAGACCAAATAGCGTCTTGATGATCTGGAGCGTCTTTCCTGGCGGCCGTACCGTACCGATGGCTGCGGCGAATGTATCGCCATCGTAGCGGGGTTTGTGAACCTTCCCGGCCGGGACAGTGTGCGATTCCCCCGCTGAAACACGGCGGGGAGTGCCTTCGACGACGACCGTCAGTTCTCCCGAAATGACCTCGAAGGTCTCCTCGTACCCGACATGATAGTGTTCCGGCGGCCCCTCGCCAGCGCTCAGATAGAGCGCACTGTGATACTCACCCCCCGTGTCCTCGGGGGGCTCGAGATCGGCAACCCACTCCTGAGACACGGGATTAGAAACAAGGGGTCCGGTTCGCTCCCGGAGCGTTTCTGCCAGGTCACCGTCCGGATCGACCTCGAAACCGCTCCCGGGGAGGGGGTCACCGTCCTCATTAAGCGTTCTTCCCACTGGTATGGTGCCCATGTTAAACACTACCACATATGGGCAATAAAGATTAGGGAAAACGGCGTAACACAACCTAAGTCACCCGAATTCGGGCTTTGACTCCGTTTTTGACTGCCGATGACAATTTTTGGTCGATTGATGTATGCTAAGCCATGTCATGGTGGCCCGATAATCCAACCCTGAATCGAATCCTCGATCACGAGGGATTTCCAGGCAGGTGGGAGATCCTCGAAACGGCCGATGAGACCGGGGGGAGCGGTTCAAGACTCGCATGGAGCTGGACGAACAAAGGGAGTTACCGCCGCACGTTCACCCGAACGCCGAGGAGAGCTACGAGGTTATCGCTGGGGACTGGAGGTGCACGTCGGTGGGGACTGGTCGACAGTCACCGCTGGCGAAAAACGCGCCATCCCAGCAGGCACGGAGCACGCGTTCCGAAACCCGGATTTCGCCGAGGTGATCAACATCCACCGCCCGGCGATGCGGTTCGAGGGATTTTCCGGCGGTTCCACACGCTGAAAACCGAACGCGGAGTCCCCATCCCGCCGGACGGACTGAAGGCTATGATACTACTCGCCATGCTGCTCGTCGAATACGAGGATGAACAGGTCGCCGTCAGCCCGCCCCACTGGGCGTTCAAAATACTGGCTCGTGTCGGTCGCGTACTCGGGTATCGTCTTCCCGAACGGCGAGCTGCTCGATATTCAGGAGAAACACCTTGCTGACCACATCCTCTGTATCTCGCACGCCGTTCTTGACGGATACCAGTTAGATACCTGAAGGGCCTGTTACCTCGTTCCCCTCTATCGACCAGATCCCCAGTCGAACTCGTAGATGAACTCAACCCTCGTTCGATTCCATCTCCCGGAAAACTCTCGGTTCAGGCCGACGCCGCGGCCATCGACTCGTCGTACGGCAGCTCGAACAGCCGCGCGTCACAGCCCTCGCAGTTGGCGGCCACCACGTCGTACGACCGGCAGCAGGACTCGACGACGTCGGTGCCGAAGGAGACGTCGCCCTCGCAGGCCGGACACCGGTCCAGGAACAGCCGGAGCCCGGCCAGCAGTTCGCTCCGGTACGCGACAGGCATCGTCTCCCAGTCGTCCAGCCCCGCCGCGAGCACGGGTGCCGCGGCCACGTCCGCGATGAACGCGGCGCGGGACTCCCACTGCCCGAGCCACTCGCCGTCGTACCAGGCGACGAACCGACCCGGTCGCGTATCGAGCCGGATCGACTCGGCGTCGAGGTCGGTCAGTGCCGCCAGCGCCGCACGCTGGCTCGGCTTGTCGGCCAGCGTCTCCATCTCCGCGTGCCACGCCACGGCGAACGTCGGGTCGAGTTCGAGGTCCGCCTCGCCCGGCACCACCGCACCGGCGTCGAGGAGCAGCGGCTCGACCGCGAACGACTCGGCGTGGAACCCGGCCGGGGCCTTGTCGAACCACGCCAGCAGCCGGTCCGGGAAGTAGCGCTTCGTCAGCTCCGGCGTGCCCGGCACGAGGTAGCCCCGCAGGTAGATCGCCGTTACCGAGGTCAGTGCGACCACGGCGGCGAGCCACGGCGAGAGCAGGAACGCCCCCGCCGAGAGCACGCCCGCGATGCCGAGGTTCGTCACGGTACACGGTATGCAGCGGTTCTCGCCCGTGTACTCCGGGCGCCGTAGCTGGTCGACGAACGATTCTCCCCCACGTCTTGCTGTCGTCCCTTCCATTCTCTGTTCTCCCGGAACGGTCGCTCGATGCGCCGATTCCTCGGCTGTATTACACCTCTGGATGGCATAGGTATGACAGCAGTACCGACGGTAAGCTCGTGTGGGGCGCATTGCGGAAAAACACGCCGCTGGATGGTCTGAGTGGCGTGCTTTCTCGCTTCCGTCGACCGGTTCTCGCCCCGTGACAACGATGGGCTGGACCACCGGCACGGTTAATACACATAAGCGCGCTGTAATATTGGGGGAATAATGAATACTGTAGCCGATGGCGATGGGGGGAGCAGCGCGACGCTCGAATCGCCAGACACATCGACGACCGGACGCGAGCCGACCACCGACGTGGTGTACCAGACCCTGAGCAACCAGCGCCGCCGGTCCGTCCTGCGCGCGCTGCTGGCGACGGAGCGACTGACGGTCCGCGAGCTGACGGCCTACGTCGCCGCACGGGAGTGCGACGTTCCCGTGCCGTCGCTCGAGTACAAACAGCGAAAGCGCGTCTACACCTCGCTCGTCCAGACGCACCTGCCGGCGATGGCCAAGAACGGCGTCGTCGACTACGACAAGTCACGCGGAACCGTCTCGCGGACCGATGTGACCACGGCATTCGCCCCGTACCTGGGCGAACGGCAGGTCGAGACCCCCGTGGCCGACGCCGACTGGGGCAAGCGCTACCTCGCGCTCGCCGCTTCGTTCGTCGTGGTCGCCGGGCTGGGCTGGCTCGGTGTCCCGCTGCTCGGGTCGATGCCCGGGTTCGTCTACGGTGGGCTGTTCGCCGGGGTGCTGGCTGTCACCGCTGGTATCCACCTCAACACGGAGCGAACGGCGAGTGGGACGAACGGGAGCAGGAGTTCCGAGAACCCTCGAAGACGGCCGGGGGACTGGGCGTTCTGGCGACGCACCGAGTGACGGAAGCGAGCCGGCGGGTTACGCGATGAGCTTCTCCTCGCCACGCTCGACGACGACACGGCAGGGCGGGGAGATCTTGTTGTAGGCGCGGCGGAAGGCGTCCTTGACCTCGGGGGCCTGGTCGACGGTGCACCAGCAGGTGAACAGGCGCTCGCCTTTCGGGACGCGCGCGGCGGTGCCGACGATCTTGCCGAAGGACTGGCGCATGCCGTCGGAGACACGGTCGGCACCGGCACCGGTGGCCTGCTTGTTCTCGCGGATGACGTGGTGGGGGAACTTGCGCAGGATCATGTAGTAGTTGCCCTCGCCGAGCGTCTTGATGAGGTGGCGGTTAGCCGACAGCCGGGAGGCCTCGAGCGAGCCGTGACGCAGCTGACACTCCTCTTCGAGCACCAGCGAGATCTGGACGGGCCAGTCGTCGGGGTCGCTGGCGGTGTCGCCCATCTTGTGCTGTGCGATCTTCGAGCCGGGGATGCCGGTGATGTACTCACGTCGGGTGTACGCGGGCTTGGAGATCTCCCGGTACATCGACGCCGGTTTGTCGGACATGGTCTTGCAGAAACCTCGCGCCTACGCCGGTAAAGTACTTTCGAGGCCGTCTCGCTACTCCTCGGCTGCCCGTGGGTCGAGCCGGGCGGAGGCCACGTCCTGGGCGAAGTTACCGGCGAGGCCGACGGACGCGACGACCATCGTCGTCGCCCCGCCACGTTCGTCGGGGCCGTCGCCGGGCACGTCGGCTGCCGCCTCGACTCGGCGCTGACGCGGACCGGCGTCGCCTACTCCATCGTCGGCGACGTGCTCAGCGACGGGCTCGACCCACGGTCGGGGTGCTCAGTTCTCGCCCGCGGACGGGGCTTCATCGGCGGCGGTGCCGGTCCCCGTTGCACCGCGGAACGAGTGCCAGAGCCAGAGCGCCGCAACGAGTGCGGTGGCCGCTGCGAACGTGGTCACGGTCGCATCGACGACCTCCGGAACGGGAGCCTCAAAAGTCTGGTAGACGAGCAGGACGGACAGCAGGAGCGCGATGGTGATGACCCACCGACGGATGGAGCGGAGGACTGTCTCGGTCATGCTTCGTGGTGGTCCGTGAGACGTGAAGTGTCTTGTCCGTCCACGGTAGCCTCATCGTGCCCGGGGCCCTCTGGAGAGGCATGCCGACTGTCCGGACCGACGACATCGAGACGCACTACGTCAAGCAGGGGGACGGTCCGCCGGTCGTGTTCGTCCACGGGATGCTGATGAGCACCAGCATGTGGAAGCACCAGCTCGACGCCCTCGAAGACTCGTTCACGACCATCGCGTACGACGTCCGCGGGCACGGCCGGACCGGCGGTTCGGGCCGGTCGTCGTACTCCATCGAGCTGTTCGCCGCGGACCTCGCCGCGCTGTTCGACGCGCTGGACATCGACCGGGCCGTCGTCTGCGGGCTCTCGATGGGTGGAGCCATCGCGCAGGCGTTCGCCGCCGCCCACCCGGAACGGGTCGCCGGGCTCGTCCTCGCGGACACGTTCCCCGCCGGCCCACTACCGCTCACCGGCCGACTCGCCATGGCGAACGTCCGCTTTCTCGCCCGCCTGGACCGGCTCGTCGACTACCGCACGCTGAACCGCTGGCAGCTCCGTGTCGGCAACTGGCTCCTCCCTGGCGTCGCGGGCGACGCCGAGACCGTCCAGCGTCTCGTCGAGGACGCCCCGCACATCAGCCACGACGAGTTCGTCAAGATCGCCGACGCGACCGCGGGCTTCCAGCACGAGCCCGTCGACCTCTCCGTGGTCACCGCACCCACGCTCGTCATGCACGGCGAACACCTCCCGATGGCGAACGAGGAGACGACTGCACGCCTGCTCGACCAGCTCCGGAACGCCGACCCAGTCGCTCACGTCGTTCCCGACAGCGGCCACGCCTCGAACATCGACAACCCCGACTTCTTCACGGCGCAACTCCGCGAGTTCCTGACCGAGCGAGCCTACCCCGAGGCGGTGCTTTCGTGAGGCAACGCACCGGGGGCTGGTCGCTCTTGCGTTCGTTCGAGAAGTGCTCGGTAGGGGATTTGAACCCCTGTCCTCGGCTCGAAAGGCCAAGATGATTGGCCGGACTACACCAACCGAGCGCATCAGTTCGTTCCCGGTGGGCGATTTTAAACCTTCCGTTCCCACCGGATTCCGGGACGGTGCCTCACGCGGAACTCACCGGCTCCTCAACCCTTAACCGGGACCCGCGCCAGGGTGAGAGCATGAGACGCGTACGCTTCCGCGACCCTGCCGGTGCGGTCCGGTACGGTGAGTGGAACGACGGCCAGATCGAGTTCGGCGACCGGACGTTCGACGAGGACGAGGTGGACGTGCTCGCGCCCTGCGAGCCGTCGAAGATCGTCTGCGTCGGTCGGAACTACGTCGCACACGCCGACGAGTTCGGCAACGACGTGCCCGACCGCCCACTGCTGTTCCTGAAGGGGCCGAACACCGTCGCCAGCCACGGGAGCGAGGTGACCCTTCCCGCCGGCAAGGACCGGCTCGACTTCGAGGCCGAACTCGGCGTCGTAATCGGGGAACAGGCCAAGGACGTGGCCGAGGCGGACGCGATGGACGTCGTCGCCGGCTTCACGTGCGTGAACGACCTCTCGAACCGCGACGACCAGAACCGTGAGACGAACTGGGTCCGTGGGAAGGCGTTCGACGGGGCCGCACCCATCGGCCCGGTGCTGGCGTCGCCCGACGAGGTCCCGGAGGACGCGGCGGTCCGGTCGTACTGCAACGGCGAGCTCCGCCAGGACTCGACCCGCTCGCTGATGATCTTCTCCGTGCCCGAGCTCATCGCGGAGATCACGAGCTACATGACGCTCGAACCGGGCGACGTCGTCGCGACCGGCACGCCGGAGGGCGTCGGCAAGCTCGAAGACGGCGACGAGGTCGTCATCGAGGTCGAGGGCGTCGGACGGCTCGAACACACCGTGGAGATTCCCAGCGCTTAAGTTTTAGGTCGGCCTAATCGCGCCAGAGATGGAGCTGACTCGGCGAGACGCGCTGGCCGCGCTGACGTCGACCGGCATCGTCGTCGGTGCCGGCGCGGCGGCGCTCTCGCAGGAACGACTCGCCGACCAGCGAGCGGAGCCCGACGTCGACGTGGACACGCTGGTCGCCGTCGCCGAGGTGCTGTACCCGAGCGAGGTGACGGATGTCCGCGAGTTCGTCGAGACGTACGTGGCCGGCAGAACCGCGGACAGGCCCGACTACCGGGACGGGATGGCCGACGCGCTCGCCGTCGTCGACGACCGGGCACGGCGCTGGTTCGACGGTCCGTTCGCGACGCTCGACCGTGCGGACCGGGACGCGACGCTGCGGCAGCTCGGGGCCGACGCCATCGACCCCGACCCCGAGGGCCGGCCACCGGCGCGGGTCCGCTACTACGTCGTCAACGAGCTGCTGTACGCCTTCTACACGTCTCCGACGGGGGGCTCGCTGGTCGGCATCGAGAACCCCATCGGCCACCCGGGCGGGACGACGAGCTACCAGCGGGGGCCGGACGCATGAGCACCGGATCGTCCACTGCACGGCGACAGGACGGCGACGTGGACCGGACCCCCTCGCCGCGCGCCGACGTGTGCATCGTCGGCGCGGGACCGGCCGGCGCACTCGTCGCCCACCGGCTCGCCAGCGGGGGCTACGACGTTGTCGTACTGGAGGCCGGCCCGCGCTTCGACCCGGCCGACAGACCCGAACGCATGGAGCGGCACATCCGGCCGAGCCACGGCCCCGAGGACGTGTGGGACATGGGCGGGTCGCGTGACGCGTACACGAACGCGGGCGAGGAGCACTATCCGCTCAACGCGGCGCGAGTCAAGGGTGTCGGCGGGACGACGCTGCACTGGCAGGGGATGGTGTTCCGGCTGCACGAGTCCGACTTCGAGCGCCGGAGCCGCCACGGCGTCGAGCGCGACTGGCCCATCGGCTACGACGACCTCAGACCGTACTACGCCGAAGCCGAGACCGAACTCGGCGTCGCCGGGGCGGATGATAACCCCTTCGCGCCCCCGCGCGAGGAGCCGTTCCCGATGCCGGCGTTCCGGCCGTCGTACTCGGACTCGCTGTTCGCCGAGGCCTGCGAGGAACTGGGAATCGCGATGCACTCGGCCCCCAACGCCCGGAACTCGGAGGCGCGGGACGGCCGGAGCGTCTGTCAGGGCTACGGCACCTGCAAGCCTGTCTGCCCCTCCGGCGCGAAGTACGATGCGACCGTCCACGTCGCGAAGGCCGAGGCGGAGGGAGCCCGCGTCATCGACCGCGCGCCGGTCCAGCGCATCGAGCACGACCGCCCGGGCGAGACGGTCGACGCGGTCGTCTACGCGACGCCCGACGGGGAGGAGCACCGTCAGGAGGCCCGGCAGTTCGTGCTCGCGGCCGGCGGCATCGAGATCCCCCGGCTTCTCCTGCTCTCGCGCTCGGAGGAGCACCCCGACGGACTCGCGAACTCCTCCGGCGCGGTCGGCCGCTACTTCATGGACCACCTGTTCGCCGGAATGGGCGGCGAGCTGGACGAGCCGACCCGCCAGAAGCACGTCGGGTTCATCACCAGCGAGTGCCACCAGTTCTACGACGACGTCGACGAGTCGGCCGGGCCGTACAAGCTCGAGTTCCTCAACTACGCCGGCCCGTCGCCGGTGAACGTCGCGCTCTCGACCGGGAGCGAGGCGGCCTGGGGCGACGCGCTCGCAGACGAGATACGCGGCACGTACGGCAACCGCATCGCGATGGGCGGACTCTGTGGGCAACCACCCCGCGCCGAGAACCGAATCACGCTGAACCCGGACGTGACCGACGACCACGGCAACCCAGTCCCCGAGATACACTGGTCGCTCGGCGAGCGCGAGCGCCGGACCATCGAGGCCGCCAACGAGCGACAGGCGGCCATCATGGACGAGCTCGGCGTCGACGTGGACTGGGTGGCTGGCCCCGATGCGACCGGGCCTGCGTTCCACCACATGGGGACGACGCGGATGGGCACCGACCCCGAAGAGAGCGTCGTGACTCCGCGGCTCCGGACCCACGACCTGGACAACTGCTGGATCGCCTCCTCGTCGACGTTCGTCACGGGCGGCGCGCTGAACCCGACGCTCACCATCGCTGCGCTCGCGCTCCGGGCGGCCGACGCCATCTCGGAGCAGCTCTGACCGAGGCCGTGTCGTGTGAACTCACACCAATATAACCCCATAATATCCGATTTAATTCTGGGGGTGACCTTTCTCACGGGATTGGAATCGCCTGTCCTTTATACGTAGCTCCTGCTCGCACGGTGAGGTATGAGCGGAAACCAGATAGGCGCTCCCGGTACCGGAATCTCCAGACGGCGGTTCATGGCGGCCACGGGAACCACGGGACTCGCGGCCGCGGCAGGCTGCATGACGGCGACGACCACCCCCTCCACGCGGCAGGTGGACCCCGGTGCAGCGACGCAGAACCGGGCGACGCAGGACCTCCCGACGACGAGCAAGCCGGAGGTCGTCGACCTGGACGAGCGGGGCCACGAGGTCACGCTGAAGCCCGTGCAGGCACGCCACGACATGCACCCCCTCGAGACGATGGGCGGCCCCGTCGGCCTCCCGACGACGTGGGCGTTCGCGGCCGACGACGGCGACCCGAGCGTCCCGGCACCCATCCTCCGCTGTACGGAGGGTGCGGAGCTCGAGATCACGCTCGACAACACCGACGCCGACGCCCCGCACACGCTGCACTTCCACGGCGTCCAGAAGACCTGGGAGAACGACGGCGTGCCGACGACGACCGGAATCACGGTGATGCCCGGCGAGACGCACACGTACACCATCCCCGCGAACGTGGCCGGCACGCACCTCTACCACTGCCACTACCAGACCCCCATGCACATGGAGATGGGGATGTTCGGCATCCTCCGGGTCGACCCCGAGGGATACGAGGAGGCCGATAAGGAGTACTTCATGACCGTCAAGGAGTGGGACACCCGCCTCGCCCGACAGCACGCCGGCGAGGACGTCCAGTTCGACCTGACGAACCGTCGTCCCGACGCGTTCACGGTCAACGGGAAGTGTGCGCCCCGCACGCTCCACCCCGAGGAGGGCTCGCCGATACTCGTCGACCAGGGCGACACCGTCCGCATCCACTGGGTCAACGGGGGGTTCATGAGCCACCCGCTGCACATCCACAACCACCGGTTCAAGGTGGTCGAGAAGGACGGCGCGGAGTACCCCGAGGGGATGCAGTTCAAGCAGGACGTGCTGAACGTCGCACCCGCCGAGCGGTACACCATCGAGTTCGAGGCGGACTCCGACCCCGGTATCTACCTGATGCACTGTCACAAGGTCGACCACGTCCGCAACGGCTCGACCTACCCCGGCGGGATGCTCTCGGGCATCGTCTACACGGAGGCGATGAATACGGAGATCTTCGCGAACCTGATGGAGTACGCGGGATACGAGGGCTGAGACCATGCGACGACGCCAGTTCATGGCCGCGGCCGGCACCGTCGCCCTCGGGACGGCGGCGACGGGGCTTGCCGCCGGCCAGCAGGAAGAGGAGGTATCGCTCGTCGACTGGTTCGACGGCGTGGGGAACGTCGACGGGCTGGTCGACCGGACCGGCGAGTCCGAGGTGACGATCACGGTCGGGTCCCAGGGCAACGGCGGCGCGTTCGCGTTCGACCCGCCGGCGGTCCGCATCGACCCCGGGACGACGGTGGTCTGGGAGTGGTCCGGTAACGGCGGCGTCCACGACGTGGCCGCGGAGGACGGCAGCTTCGCCTCCGAGATGAAGGGCGAGGACGGCGCGACGTACGAGCGCACGTTCGAGGAGACCGGTGTCGTCCGGTACGCCTGCAACCCGCACAAGAGCATGGGGATGCGGGCCGCGCTCGTCGTCGGCGACGTCTCGGTCACGCTGACCGCGGGCTCGGCGACGGGGACCAGCACCGGCAGCGAGGAGCAGGCACCGACCGGCCCGACGTTCGACGGCTGGCTGGAAGGCGTCGAGAACTACCGGGGCATCGTCGACAAGCGTGGGCAGGACACCGTGATGGTCTCCGTCGGCGCGCAGGGCAACGGCGGCCCGTACGCCTTCGACCCGCCCGCCATCCGTGTCGACCCCGGGACGACGGTGGTCTGGGAGTGGGCCGGCACGGAGGGTCCCTACAGCGTGGTCGACGACGCGCTCGGCTTCGCGAGCGAGCACACGACCGACGTGGGCAACCGCTACGCGATGGAGTTCTCGGGCTCGGGCCTGAGCAAGTACTACTGCGAGGACTACAAGGACCGCGGGATGCGCGGGGTCGTCCTCGTCGGTGACGGTCCGACGGAGGTCATGTCGAAGTCCGCGCTTGCGGCGGGCGGCGGCCTGCTCGCGCTCGTCTCGGCCCCGATGCTGTTCGGCCTGCGCGAGCACGTCCGGGACACGACGCAGGAGTAGTCCCAGGACCGCTCTTTTTCGACCGCTATCGCTGTTCGGCCGGCTCACAGCGCGTGCTGCGGGTAGCCTCACGACGAACCCGGACCGTGTCCGTTGGTATCAGGCACCACACTGATGGGTCGTGGTCGTGAAGCAGGCACCGACACAGCATGCATCAGTACGGGTCCGCGGCGTCCGAGGCCGGCGAGGGGTGGGGATGAGTTCATGGAGCGCACTCTGGACCTGCGTTCGGGCGAGTACAGGTTCGAGCCCGCGGACTGGCGCTCCGACGCCGGGCAGGTGCTCGGGAACGTCGGGTCGGGGAGCGAGGACGGCGAGCCGATGTGGCACCTGCACGATGTCGTCCGGGCGGACGGCCGGACGGTACTGGAGGTCCTCGATGACCGTCGGGGGATGGCGGGGATGCTGGACACGACGGGCCAGCAGTTCCTCTTCAGGAGGCCTGGGGGCGAACCGGTCATGGCGTACGAACACGAGGGCGGCCTGACGGCGAAGGGAGCGACGCTTCGAGCGGCAGGCACCGACGAGCGGCTCGGCTCCTGGGAGAAAACCGGGCGGTTCTTCGGGGACTGGGAGCTGACCGACCGTGACGGACGACACGTGGCGACCGCGTCGCGGGAGTGGTCCCTCTCGGACCTATTCTACCCAGTGTTCGCCATGACATCGAGCGCCGGCCACGACATCGGGGCGCTCGACCTGGCCCAGTCGGGGCTGTTCTACAGCGCGGCCGTGACACTCTCCCCATCGGAGATCCAGCCGGAACTGCACCTCGCGTTCGCCTACGGCATCTTCCGGGCCTACGCCATCCGCCGGGAGACGTGACTGCAACGAAGGGAGCCATTTCATATAGCATTATACGATTCATCTGTTGGGTGCTGGCCACCCGACCGCGGCCACAATTGTTGGATTACGAACTAGTACGGCGGCCGAGAACCCGGTCTGGACCACGGGGCGGCGACCGGACCGTGGGAGGCTCTCACACCCCGACCGAAGCTTGAAGTGCCGGCCCAGCGACACCCGTGTACGGCCACGATGGAGACCCTATCCACTTTCTGAGGCGGACTCGGACGCCGACCCCGCGAGGGTTGGGTCGCGAGCCCGCAGGCTGCTGGACCGCCAGCGGCGTCTCCGTCGTGCGATCTCCGACGCCAAGCTGTCGCTCGTGACGCGCGACGCCGCAGAACCACCACGCCAGATTCACATATGTCACGACGGACAGTACTCGCAGCACGAACCACAGACGAACGACCCGACACGAACGAGATCCGCGCACTCGCAGAATCCGCGGGCCACGAGGTCGTCGCAGAGCACACCCAGACCCGCCCGGAGGACGCCACGTTCGACCTCGGCCGCGGGAAGGTCGACGAGGTCGCCGAGAGCATCCGCGAACACGACGCCCGCCTCGTCGTCGTGGACAACGAACTCACGCCATCGCAGTTCTTCGCGTGGACCGACCGACTCCCCGACGGCGTCGAGGTACGGGACCGCTTCCGGCTCGTCCTCGACATCTTCGAGGCCCGCGCGAGCACCCGGCGGGCGACTCTCCAGGTCGAGCTCGCGCGACTCCAGCACGAGCTCCACCGTCGCCGCGAGGTACAGGGTCGGGACACGGAGTACAAGGGCTTCCCCACGCACGACCCCGAGGGCGAGTGGATCCGGGAGGTGAAGCTCAGAATCGACCGGGTCCAGAACCGATTGGACGAGCTCCCCGAGGAGGGCGACGAGAACCGAGCGCGAAAACACGACGCCGGCTTCGACTTCGTCGCGCTCGCGGGCTACACGAACGCGGGGAAGTCGACCCTGCTGCACCGGCTCGCGGACGACCTGTCGCTCGAGGACCTCGGGACCGGGCCGAACGACCTCGCCGAGACCGTGAACGTCGAGGACCGCCTGTTCGAGACGCTCGACACGACGACGCGCCGGTGTACCGTCGACGGCCGCCGACTACTCGTCTCCGACACGGTCGGGTTCATCCGCGACCTGCCCCACGACCTCGTCGAGGCGTTCCGGTCGACGCTCGTCGAGGCGCGGGAGGCCGACGTGGTCGTCCTCGTCGCGGACGCGAGCAAGCCCGTGGACGCACTGCGCGAGCGTGTTCGGACGGTGCTCGACGAGGTCGGCGACGGTCCGGTCGTCCCCGTACTCAACAAGGCAGACCGCGTCGACGACACCGACCTCGAACGCACGCGGGCAGCGCTCCCGGACGCCCTCGACGAGCCGGTCGCTCTCAGCGCCACCAAGGGGGCCGGTTTCGACGACCTGTGCGAGCGGGTCGTCGCGGCGCTCCCGACCGAGACGGCGACGTTCGAACTGCCACACGGCGACGAGACGATGGGCTTCGTCGCCTGGTGTCACGACCACGGCGCGGTCGACGCCGTCGAGTACGGCGACCGGGTCAGTCTCGAACTCCGGGCACGCCCGTCCGTGGTCGAGCAGGCCCGCGCGAGGGCGACGGACGTCACGGACGGCGCAGGGGCCGACGGCCGTGCTTGACTACGCTTAAGGGCTCACGGCCCGGGGATTCGAGCATGAAACCACGCGACCTCTCTGCGCACGTCGCCTACGAGGCGGGGCGCGGCATCGAGGAGGTCGCCAGGGACCTCGGCGTGGACCCGGCGGCACTCACGAAGCTCGCGTCGAACGAGAACCCCCACGGCACCTCGCCGGCGGCGGTCGAGGCCATCCAGGAGACCGCACCGGGCGTCTCCTCGTACCCGAAGGCGGCCCACGCCGACCTCAGGGACGCCCTGGCCGACCGCTGGGACTGCGACGCCGCACAGGTGTGGCTCGCGAACGGCGGCGACGGCGCGCTCGACTACCTCGCCCGGGCGATGCTCGACCCCGGCGACACCGTGCTCGTGCCGAACCCGGGTTTCGCCTACTACGGGATGAGCGCGCGCTACCACCACGGCGAGGTCGAGACGTACGAACTCGACCGGCCCGACCTCTCGCTCACCGCCGAGGCGGTGCTCTCCGACTACGACGGCGAGCGCATCGTCTACCTCACCAGCCCGCACAACCCGACGGGCGGGACGTTCACCCTCGACGCCATCGAGCGCATCGCCGACGAGACCGGCGAGGAGACGCTCGTCCTCGTCGACGAGGCCTACGGCGAGTACGCCGACGTCGACAGCGCACGCGGTCTGCTCGACGAGCGCGACGACGTGGCCATCCTGCGGACGTTCTCGAAGGCGTACGGCCTCGCCGGCGTGCGACTGGGTTACGCGCTCGTCCCCGAAGACTGGGCAGACGCCTACGCCCGGGTGAACACACCGTTCGCGGCGAGCGAGCTGGCCTGCCGGGCCGGACTCGCCGCCCTCGAAGACGACGCGCACGTCGAGAGATCCGTCGAGACGGCGCGCTGGGCGCGCGAGTACATGCGCGAGGAGATCGACGCCCCGGTGTGGCCCTCCGAGGCCAACTTCGTGCTCGTCGACGTGTCGAACGCGCGCGGTCCGGAGGGCGCGGGCACCGTCGCCGACGAGATGCAGCGCGCGGGCGTCATCATCCGTGACTGCACGAGCTTCGGGCTGCCGGGCTGTGTGCGAATCACCTGCGGCACCGAGGACGGGACCCACGAGGCCGTCGAGACGCTGAACGAGGTGCTCGACGCGTGAGGGTGGCGGTGACGGGAACCCCCGGGACGGGCAAGACGACGGCGACCGACATCCTCGCCGAGCGACGGAACGACGTTGACGTGGTCCACCTCAACGAGGTCATCGAGTCCGAGGAGCTGTACGAGGCGGTCGACGAAGAGCGCGACAGCGTGGTAGCGGACCTCGACCGGCTCGCAGCGTGGGTCGACGACTACGAGGCCGCAGGTGACGACGGGGCCGACGTGCTCGTGCTCGACTCCCACCTCGCACACCACCTCGACGCGGACCGCGTGGTCGTCCTCCGCTGTGCGCCCGAAGCACTCGCGACGCGGCTTCGGGAGCGGGGCGAGTCCGACGCGAAGGCGGCCGAGAACGCCGAGAGCGAGGCGCTGGACGTCGTGCTCTCCAAGGCGGTCGAGGCGCACGGGCTCGATTCCGTGTACGAGATCGAGACGACCCGGTCGAGTCCCGAGGAGGTCGCCGACGCCCTCGCGGCCGTGGTCGAGGGGACGCGAGAACCGAGCGCGGGCGACGTGGACTACCTCGACTACCTATGACGCTCGACCAGCTCAGACCCAGAATCCAGGCGCTGCTCGACCCGTTCGTCCGGCTCGCCGACCGGCTCGGCCTGACACCCAACGCCGTGAGCGTCATCGCGTTCGGGCTCGCGGGCGCGGCCGCCGTCGCCTTCGCGCTCGGTGGGCCGTCCGTCGAGGCCCCCACCGGGAGCCGCGCCGTCTGGTACGCCCTCGGCGCGGTCTGTGTCGGCCTGAACGGCTGGTTGGACGTCATCGACGGTGAACTGGCGCGGGCGCAGGACGTGGCCAGCGAGGCCGGCGACGTGCTCGACCACGTGCTCGACCGGTACGCCGATCTCGTCATCATCGCCGGCTTCGCCGCCGGCATCGGCCGCTACGACCTCGGACTCGCGGCCGTCACGGGCGTCCTGATGACCTCCTACCTCGGCACGCAGGCCCAGGCCGTCGGCGTCGGCCGGCTCTACGCCGGCGTGCTCGGTCGCGCGGACCGCCTCGCGCTCTCCGGCCTCGTCGGCTTCGCCGCCGCCGTCGTCTCGCAGACCCTCTACGGACTGGACATCGTCGGCTGGCTGCTCGTCGTCTTCGCCGTCGTCGGACACATAACCGCACTCCAGCGGTTCCGCGAGGTCTGGGGCCAGCTGGACTGAGCCGTCGTATCTTTTATCACTGCACGCGACGAACGGCCGCGTATGGTTCAGTGTGAGATGTGTGGTGCCGAGACGGCGTCGCCGAAGACGGTGAAGGTCGAAGGCGCAGAGCTCGATGTCTGCGACGACTGTGCCGACTTCGGAACGGAAGTGAAGACCCAGCAGTCCTCGAGCACCTCCACGAAGTACTCGACGAGCAGCTCGAGTTCTTCCTCGTCCTCCTCGAGCTCGTCCAGTTCGTCCGGCGGCGCGGGCGGTGGCGGCTCCGCCCGGCGTCGGTCGGACATGTTCGACGACATGGACGAGCTCGCCCAGGACTACGACGACCGCATCCGCCGGGCGCGCGAGGACCGCGGGCTGAGCCAGTCCGACCTCGCGAACGAGCTCAACGAGAAGGCCAGCCT
This sequence comes from Haloarchaeobius litoreus, assembly GCF_024495425.1. Lineage (NCBI taxonomy): Archaea > Methanobacteriati > Methanobacteriota > Halobacteria > Halobacteriales > Halorubellaceae > Haloarchaeobius > Haloarchaeobius litoreus. The sequence continues at coordinate 1,245,065 of NZ_JANHJR010000001.1, forward strand.
CATCCGCAAGCTCGAGCGCGGGGACACGCTCCCGAGCGACAAGGTGCAGACCAAGCTCGAGCGGTTCCTCGACATCAACCTCGACATGGGGTCGGGGAGCGACGAGGACAGCGACTGGGACTCGGGTTCCTCGACGACGACCACGCTCGGCGACGTGGTCAAGCGCAAGGACTGACCGGAACGGACCTGTCGCGGTCGTTCTGCCCGTTCGTCAGACGGATGTCGTGCGCGCGCAAGACCGTCTTTTTTCAGGTTGAATACGCTTAACCAAACAGTCATGAGAGATGACGCTGTATTGGGCGACAATGGCCGACGAGGAATCACCGACTGCGGCGACAGGACCCGAGGAGTCGCCACCGGACAATCCGTTATACAATCTGTACCGCGAGTACATCGGCGAACCGGAGGAGGAAACCGACGTCTACCTGGGCTTCGGGCTGTTCTTCGGCGGTATCGTCGTGGGCATCGTCGCGCTGCTGTTGACCGTGGTCAGCTTCACGAGTTTCGAAGCGGGGACAGACCCGTTCTGGAACTGGACACGCATCGCGTACGCCCTCGGGATGCTCTCGCTCCCGGCGACCATCACCGGCATCGTGGTCCTGTTGCCGGTCGAACGGCGGGCTGTCTACGCCTCCGCCGCCGGGAGCGTCATCGACCTCGCCGCGGTCGCCTGGTTCGTCTCCGTCTACCCGGGCCAGTGGAACGAGTACGGCGTCGGTGCGACCCTCGGCGTCATCAGCCTCTACGCGCTCGGTCTCGTCCTCGTCGTCGGGTCGACCGGCGCGGCACTGGTCGCGGACCAGCTCGAACGCTACCGTAAGCCCGGCCCGGCCGACATCGAGCCGATGGAGGAAGAAGAGGAGGAGGAAGGCGAGTCCTTCTCCGACGCCGAGATCCAGGCGGACATCGACCAGGCGATGTCCGGCGTCGACCTCTCCTGGGGTGGCGTCGAGAAGAGCGAGAACCGCCGGCTCCAGTTCAGCGTCGACGAGGAGATGGACACCTCCGCGTTCAGCCAGCAGAGCGCGAAGGTGACGCGCTCGCAGGGCGTCGACTCCCAGATTCAGAACCTCAAGGCGATGAAAGGCGGCGAGAAGAAGACCGCCACCTCGAACACGACGGTCGACGACCAGACACAGAAGCTGAAGGAGCTCCGCGAGCGTCGACAGCGCGAGGAACAGCGCAAGTCCGAGGAGTCCACGAGCATCGCTGCGGCGACCGGTGGTAGCGGTGGACTATTCGCACGCCTCAAGCGGGCGCTCGGTCTCAACTGACCTGCGTCGCGTGATTCGGTAACGTCTGATTTATACCAACGCCGATAGTGATGAAATAATTTCACATAGTTTTATTATTCGGTGGGTTAGAATGGGCAAATATGGCTAAAGGCCTGGACGTTGGGACGATGAACATTCTGTCGGCCCAACAAGATGGGAACGACACGGTGTTCGTACAGCAGCGGAACTCCTTCGTGGAGATCGAGTACTCCGATATGGCCGAGCAGATGCTCTCTCGCTCGGAAGTCCTCCACATCCGGAAGGACGACAAGGTGTACGTCGTCGGTGACGACGCCCTGAACTTCGCGAACATCTTCAACAAGGAGACACGCCGTCCGATGAAGCACGGCATCCTCTCCTCCTCGGAGAAGTCCGCGATCCCGATGATGAAGCTCATCATCGAGCAGGTCGTCGGCGAGCCGAACCACCCCGACGAGAAGCTCTACTTCTCGGTGCCGGCCGACCCGATCGACTCCGAGCTCTCGACGCTCTACCACCAGAAGACCATCGAGAGCTTCCTCGGCAACATGGGCTACGACGCCGAGCCGATCAACGAGGGAATGTCCGTCATCTACAGCGAGCTGGCGGACAACAACTTCACCGGCCTGGGCATCAGCTTCGGCGCGGGCATGACGAACGTCTGCCTCGCCTACTACGCGGTGCCGGTCATGAAGTTCTCCGTCGCCCGCGGTGGCGACTGGATCGACGAGCAGGCCGCACAGGCCACGGGCACGCCCGTCGACAAGGTCACCTCCATCAAGGAGAACGACTTCGAGCTCGACTTCACCACCGACGTCGGTGGCGTCGAGGGTGCCCTCAGCATCTACTACGAGAACCTGCTCGACTACGTCATCGAGAACGTCGTCCGCGAGGTCGACGAGGAGGACGTCGAGGAAGGACTGGACGTGCCCGTCGTCGTCACCGGCGGCACCTCCAGCCCGGACGGCTTCGAGGCGCTGTTCCGTGACCACCTCGAGGACGCGAACATCCCGTTCTCCATCAGTGGCGTCCAGCACGCCAACGAGCCGCTGTACTCCGTCGCACGTGGCTCGCTCGTCGCCGCCCGCTCCGACGAGGACGTCGACGAACGCGAGGCCGGGGCAGAGGCCGAGGCACCCGCCGCGGACGAGTAGCGTCCACACACACCACTTCTTTCGCGCGCTCACGACCGACCAGTGGGAGCGCCCGCTATCGGGGAGCAGAACAGAGTACCGTCGGTGGGCTCCCTACTGGCCGGAGCCGTCCGCAGCGACCTCGACCTCTTCGTCGGTCTCCTCGTCGGCGCCGTCGCCGCCCGGTGCGTCTTCGGCGTCGTTCTCCGCGTCCGCTTCGGCCTCGGTGCCGTCTCCCTGGGCCTCGTCTCCCTCGGCGTCGGAGTCGGCTTCGGCCCCGTCGCCGTCCTCGTTCTCGACCGCTTCGTCGTCTGAAACCTCGGTCTCCTCCACCACTTCGTCGTCCGCTTCCTCCGTCGCTTCGTCGCTCGCGTCCGCTGGTTCGTCGGTCTCCGCATCCGCGCCGTCTTCGCTCTCGGACTCGTCAGCCTCCGCAGCCGAGTCGTCAACGCTCTCGCCGTCGGCGCTCTCGTCGTCCGGCTCGGGCTCCTCCTCGACGTCGCCGCTCACTGCATCGCGGCGGGCCTGTTCGACCCGCTCCAGCCGCTCGGCGTGTTCGTCGAGTCCGTCGGCGGCGAACTTCTTCTGGAACCGCTGGATGGCGTCCTGCCAGGACTCGAGCAGCTTCGGTTCGCTCTGGTGGTCGACCGGCACACCGACCCACCCACACGAGTCACAGCCGTACGCCTCCACGTCGCTCAGCGAGTACGCACTGAGCGAGGATCCACACCGTGGGCACTCTTTCATACAGGAACGTGAACGTACGGAATAATAAGCGTGTTCCATCCTCTCACGGTTCAGGTACGTGTACCTTACCGACGAGCCACCAGCACCCATATTACCTCCAGACATTTACAAAGCTTTTTGTATTCCCATAGTGTATGTGGTGGCAATGAGTGCGACCCCGTCCGCGAACGTCGAGCGAACCATCGAACAGTGTCGACCCGAGGACCTCCAGCCCGTGTCGCTGGACGCACAGGCGCTGGACTCCACTGCGCCCGAGTACCTGCGCGACCTCAAGCACGAGCTCACCGAGTCCGGCTACGTCCCGTCCGTACTGACGGTGCGTGCGTGCTTCGACGAGGACTGCTCGCTGGAGACCCAGCGCGAGGTCGACCGCGTTCGCGGCTACGTCCGCGCAGCGGCGTTCCTCGGCGTGGCCCGCGTCACCGTCGAGTGCGGCGACGTGGCCGACGCGGGCAAGGTCGAACCCGCGCTCTCCGCGTGTGCGGAGCGTGCCCGCCGCGAGGGCGTCGGGTTCGAACTCGACGGGCCTATCAGCCTCGACGACTGATTCTCTCGCGATGAGTACACGGCGCGCGCTGGCGCAACAACTCGGCGTGGTCGCCGGCTTCGACTCGCCACGGACCGACCTCGAACAGTACCCGACACCGCCCGAGGTAGCGGCCTCCATCGTCCACGTCGCCGACACGCAGGGCGACGTCGTCGGCGCGACGGTACTCGACCTCGGCACCGGAACGGGGATGCTCGCGCTCGGAACCGCGCTCAGGGGCGCAGAGCGGGTCGTCGGCGTCGACCTCGACCGGGGCGCACTGGCGACCGCCCAGGAGAACGAACGTCGCGTGGGCGCACGCACGACCGTCGAGTGGTGCTGTGGCGACGCGACGAACCCGCCGCTCTGCCCGTCCGGCCCGACGACGGTGCTGATGAACCCGCCGTTCGGCGCACAGGACGGCAACGAGCACGCCGACCGGGCGTTCCTCACCGCGGCGTCGTCGCTCGCGGACGTCTCCTACTCAGTCCACAACGAGGGCAGCCGGGCGTTCGTCGAGTCCTTCGCGGCCGACAACGCTGGCGAGGTCACCCACGCGTTCGCGGCGGAGCTCGACCTCGAACGCCAGTTCCCCTTCCACGAGTCGGAGACGCACACCGTCGACGCGGAAGTGTTCAGAATCGAGTGGGACGGCGACGACTGAGCACCTCGCCGCCGTGTTGCTGTGCGGCGCGCTGAGACGCCGAACTACCGATACGTCTCCTGTGCGAACACGCGAACCCGCGTATCGCCGACGACCGCGTAGATGCGGTCCCCACCGCCACGTTCCTCGCGCACGAACTCGATGCCGCCGATGGTCACCGAGTCGTTCGCCCGCGGAACCGCATCGCGCCCGAGGACCGAGCCGTTCTGGCTGACGACGATCTGGTACGGCCCCTCGCCCGACGGGGTGATGGAGAAGTTTCTCCCGTCCAGCCGCGGTTCGGCCGCCACCGCGTTGCTCTCGTGGACCAGCGTCCAGTCGCCGTCGGGCGGCCTGAGCGACACCCGGTACGCGGTGCCGCCGCCGACGGCCGACCAGCCGTCGCGGTTGACGCCGACGTCGGCGTTCCAGCCGACGCCGCCGACCCTGACTTCCGTGTAGCCCGTGTACGCGAGCCGCCCGGCCGAGACGCTCTCGTACCAGATACTCCGGTCCTGGTTGACGACGATGACCCCGGAGGAGCTCACGTTCGTCTGCTGGGAGAGCGGCCCCACGTCGACGACCGGGATGAGCTCGTTGCGGACGTTCTCGGCGTAGGTCACCTGGTAGCCCTCGACCTCGACCGCGTCCTCGCCGGGCACCGACGAGTCCGACACGGTCGTCAGGTTGCTGTACACCGCCGGTCCGGTCATCAGCGCCGCGACGACGACGAGGACCGTCACCGCGCCGGTCCGGAGGGTGAAGGCGTCGAAGTCCCGCTCGGTCACGTCGAGCGCGAGCGCGACCACCACCGCGAGCCCGACGACGAGCGTCAGCCCCACGCCCCGGTAGAGGACGTACTCGTCGTTGCCGAGGTACCAGTACACCGCCCAGAGGTTCTTCGCGACCGCGAAGAGGAGCACCCCGAGCCAGAGCCGCAGCGCGCTCGGACGCTCGTCCCGCCGGTAGAACACGGCCACGCCGAGCAGGAAGCCGACGAACAGCCCGAACGCGTGGCCCTGGATGGCGATACCGGCCCACCACGGCGGCGACGGCGGGCTCGGCGACGCCGCCTCCACGAGGACCGGGTCGCGGAGCACGTCGTACAGCAGCGCGAAGAACCGCTGTCCCCCGAGCACCGCGACGACCGTCGTCAGCGGGTACCGGACCAGCGCGAACCCCGCGAACGCGAACACGACGCCCGAGAACCCGATGACCGCGCCGATGGAGAACAGGGCCGTCAGCACCCCCACCGCGATGACGGCCGCGGGGTAGACGACCAGCGCCCGAATCCAGGGGTTCGTCCGCCACGACGCGAAGGACTCCGAGCCGCGCTTCTGCGGGAAGTGCCCCCACGCGTACTCCGCGAGCGGGCTCAGGACGATGGTCCCGGTGAGGTTGCCCGTCAGGTGCCCCGGGCTCGCGTGCGAGAACCCCGCGGTCAGCAGGCCCGTCGGGTAGAGGTACGACCAGGCCCGGAACGGCAGCACCACCGGACTGCGCCAGTGGTCCCAGCCACCCTGCACGAACAGGTAGACCGCGAGCACGAACCCGACGACGACGAGCGTCCCCCACGGCACGCCCATCACCCAGCGTGACCGGAGCCGCGCGCCCCACTCACCCCCCGGCCGGTCCAACCTGGCGACGACGCCCACCGAGACCGCGAGCGCGACCAACACGAAGACGACGATTGCGGACGACAGCAGACCCATAGCTGGCGGGAGGAACGGCTCGTACTAATGCGTTCGTGCTGGGGCTGGGTTCGGGACTCCGTGTGCTCGACTCGATTCCGAACCGCCGGAGAGCCACTGCAGCGAGGAGAACACTGGTGACGGCGACAGCCGGGAAGCCTCCTGTTCTCGCCGTCGCTGGCGCTTCGCGCCGGCTTCGAGGGATTCCTCCGTGATCGCCCCGGCTGCAACTCGTCTCGCTCTTCGGACCGTGCACCGCTCGCTCGGTCTCGCGGGCCGCACGCCGGTAGTGGAGGGTTTACAACATACGGAACCCCCGTCGTGTGTTATAGGTCGACGCGGTCGCCGATCTCGACGATCTCGAGGCGCTCCGGGTACGCGAAGCTCCTGGCGTGGTGGTGGAGCACCTTCGGATCGCTGGTCAGGCCCTTCCACATGTCCCAGTGGCTCGGGAGGAGCCGGTCGAACTGGAGGTCGCTGGCGGCCTCGACGACCTGGTTCTCGTCGTTGTACCACCGCGTCCGCTTGGGCTCGCGGGTCTCCTTGTCCGGGATGTTGCCGACGGTGCCGAACGCGAGGATGCCGAGGTCGATGTCGTAGCGCTCGCCGAGCTCGGCGAACTCGTCGCTGGGCTTGGTGTCCCCGCCGTGGAACACGGTGTGGCCGTCGTGCTCGAACACGTAGCTGACCGGGTGGGTCGCATCGGGGTCGTGTGCCGGCTCGACGTGGACGGTGAAGCCACCGACCTCGACGGTGTTGCCCTCCCGAACTTCGTGGAACTGGTGGTCCTCGATGTCGTGGTCGTCGGCCCAGGACTCCTCCTCGCTGGCGACCACGAGGCTGTCGTCGGGCGCGTAGAACGTCGCGCCGGTCCGTTCGAGGATCGGGGCCTGGCTCGGGCCGTGGACGTGGTCTGTGTGCTCGTGCGTGGCGAAGACGGCGTCGGCCTCGGTCACGTCCGCGGGGTCGAACGGGACCGGAATCATGCGGACGGTGCGTGGCGGGTCGCCCAGCCCGACGTAGGGGTCGACGAACACCGTCGTCCCGTCGCTTGCCTTCAGTACGAAGCCGTTACAGCCGAGATACCAGACCGCGATGCCCTCGGGCGACGCCTCCTCGACGGCGCGGGGCAGCCAGTCGCCCCAGTCACTCACTGTCATACCGGACCCTGCGAGAGCCGCGGCCCTAAGGATTGTCACTCCGGCCGCCAGCGGTCGGGCCCGTTTCCTTTATGTTCGTGGTGCAGGTACGTGGCTGTATGAGTAGCGAGGTCGACGAGGAGACAACAATCGAGGTCGACGCGGACGGGGTCTCGGTCGCGAAGTCGTTCGAGGCCGACGAGTTCCCGGTTCCCGCCATCCGGTTCGGCATCACGTCCGACCGGACAGAGACCGTCACAATCAGGATCCACGAGGAGATCCCCGAGGACTTCCCGATGGACGGTGTCGGATTTCACCCCGACTACGAGAGCGAGAACTGGACCGCCTTCCAGGACCACCACGTCGAGTACGAGCGCACGCTCGACCCCGGCGAGGAGCTGACCACCGTCTACGGCATCCGAATCGACGACGAGGCGGAGGCCGCCAAGTTCCTGACGGAGCCCCGTCTCACGGAGGTAGACGCCGACGACCCCGACGCCGATGCGGAGCCCGAGGAGGAGGTCGAGGGCGACAACACCATCGACGACATCGTCTCCAACGACTCGAACCAGGTCGTCAAGGACATGCTCGCCGGCGAGGACGAGATACCGGGACTCGAGGAGGACGGAGAGCCCGTTGCCGACGCAACGGCCGACACGGCCGAAGCATCGGGTGACGGCGGCTCCATCGACCTCGACCTCGGCGACGCGGCCGAGCCCGAGGCGGACGCCGACGAAGACGTCGACACGCCCGAGATCGAACTCGACCTCGAAGCTGCCGAGGAGGAGGTCGAAGCGATAGAGAGCGAAGACGAGGCCGACGACGAGCCCGAGCTCGACCTCGATATCGACGACCCCGGCGAGGAGCCCGACGGGACTGCCGAGGCCGAGGCAGACGTAGCGGCAGGCGACGCCGAGATGGACACCGATGACGAGGCTGTGGCCGAGACTGAAGTCGACGCAGACGAAGACGGCGAGCCGGCCGCGGAGGCCACCCCCGAAGCTGACACCGACGCGGAAGACGACACGGACGCTGCGGTTGCCGATACAGCACCTGACGCGGAGGCAGAGGCAGAAACCGGGGACTCGGACGACGACGCCGAGGTCGAAGTGGACACGGGGTCCGCGCCCGCAGTCGAGGGCAGCGTCGCGACCACCCTCGTCGAGGAGCTCCGGAACGGCACGCTGACCGAGAACGAGCGCCGCGACCTCCGGCAGGCCCTCGACGTGGAGGCCGCCGGCACGGACATCGCGAAGGTCGAGCACCTCCAGTCCCGCGTCGAGGAGGTCGCAGCCTACACCGACGCACTGGCGGAGTTCCTCGACGAGGAGGGCACCGCCCAGCAGCTCCTGGAGGAGTACGAGCAAGAGGTCAGCTCCCTGCGCGATGAGGTCTCGACGCTCGCCGAAGATGTCGGCGGGCACGACGAGGAGATCACCACGCTGTACGGCGACGTAGACGACGTGCGCGCGTCGGTCGAGAGCGTCGAGGCCGACGTGACCGAGCTCGACGACGGCCTCGAGTCGGTCACCGGTGACGTCGCCGAGCTCCGCACCGACCTCGACGAGTCGACCGAGTCGCTGGAGAGCGACATCGCCGACGCAACCGACGGCATCGACGACGTTCAGGCCGACGTGACCGAGCTCGAGGACGACCTCGGTGCGGTCGAGTCGCGCGTCGACGAGGTCGAGGAGCAGGTCACCGAGATCCAGGAGTGGCGCGACCAGCTCGGCGAGATGTTCAGCTGAGAACGAACACGTTTTCTTCTCCGAAGCCGTTCGTCCGCGAAATGGCCGAGACGACAGCCGTCGCAGTCCCACGGAAGGGGCGTCCGCTGGAGGCAGTCCTCGAGCGGGTCGCGGCACGCGCCGACGCGACCGAACTCGCCGACTCGATCATCTCCACGCTCCGGTACGAGAAGGCGATCACGAAGGGGAACGCGGACGACCCCCGCAACGTGTACGAACGGCTCGCGGACTACAGCGACCTCGGCCATCCGCATCGACCGGAGTTCACCCTCCTCCGTGACGACCGCGACGGCCACCCCCGTCGGGTCGTCTTCGACAGCGTCACGGTCGATACCGGGACCGGGCCCATCCAGCTCGTCGGCCGCGAAGAGCCGTTCCGCTCGCTGCGGACCCACTCGTTCGCCTTCGGGTTCGACAGCGCCGACCTCGTGCTGGAGGAGGTGGTTGCCCTGCGGCCGGACCCGCTCGACACCATCGCGGACGTGAACGCCCGCATCGACCCGCACGACACGGACGTCCGTGTCGTCACGGGGCTCGGGGACACGGTGTACCACACGCTGATGGCGACGCCGGAGCTCCTCGACAGCTACCGCGCCGACGGTGCAACTCGCGAGTTCGTCGACGAGTACGAGGGCGCGCTCTGCATCTCTCCCCGGTACGAACGCCTGGTCGAGGCGGTCCTCGGTACCGACGTGATGCAGGATGTCGAGTTCTGCTACCCCGACGACGGCCAGGAGGAGGAGGCCGGCATCGCGGACACGGGCGTCGGCGTCTACCTCACGATGACCGGTGGCACCGCCCGCGACCACGGGCTCGAACTCGGGACCCAGCTGTTCCCGAGCGAGACCGTGCTGATGGAGAACGTCGCGGAATCGACCGACAGCGCCGGGCACGTCAGGTCGCTGTTCGGTGACGTCGAGACCGAACTGCCGGTCAGATGAGTTCGCTCCGGAGCACGCATTAGATATCGCGATATCTGGTTTATCAGTTGGCGCTCGACCGTCGTCGAATCTCGACGAATCACCGGTATTCCGCCCGGAGAACCCACAGAACGGGCCACTGCGACGGTTCGAGCGCCAGGGCCCGGTAGGGCCGAGCTGCTCGACGAAGCTATCGGTCGATTCCAGCATCCCACCCTGCACTATCGGTTCGTTCCGCCGGGAGGCATTGTTTCGACGGGCCGGACGGAGCCAGCGACCGCACCGGCTGGAGCAACCGGCCCCGGCTGGCCAGTACCGAATCGAGCGCCGTCGAACCGCACTACCCTCTCCAACTACGCCCGACCCCCGACGGCGAAAGACTGCCGACCGTCGAGGTGCGCCGCCACGAGGACGACGGCCGACTGCACCACCGAATCCGACCAGGTAACCAGGACATAATTGTCCGTTTCTTATCTAGATTTGTAGTACCAGCATCCCCGATTTACGGGGCCAGAAGTATAGATAAGAAGATTAGACGACGCTATTTGCAGTACCATTGGAGAAGATAAGAGTCCTTATCCCTGATTGTAGGGGTAGATTGATTACCACCCCGTGAGTCGGCCCGAACGGATGAGTGGACCACTCGACGCGACGTTTGACCACGGGATCGCTCGGAGTGACCAACCCGGCAGATTCCGTCCTCGGACACAGGTCGAAACACCCCGAATCCCCCGTTACTACGAACCCCTTTCTGAGCACGTAACCCCTGGGGTTCGACCGCCTAGAACGGGGTCGCAGACACCCCGATTTTGCTGTCGGCGAAGCGAGGTGTTCCGGCCGTGAGCGAGGAAGACGCGACCAGGACGGCGGTCCGGACCTACGTCCCGTCGTCCCAGAAGCAACGGTGGGCCGAGGAGGCCGACGAACTCGACATGAGTCGGAGCGAGTTCGTCCGGACGATGGTCCAGGCTGGCCGTCGGTCGTTCGACCTCGACGAGTCGTCCGATAGCGCCCAGACGGGGGGTGCGAACGAGTCGATAGGGGATGACCCAGACGATGCAGAGCTGGGTGACCTCGTCCTCGCAATCCTCCACGACCGCGACGAACCCCAGACGTGGGACGACCTCGTCGCCGCGGTCACCAACGACGTCGAGGACCGGCTGGACGAGGCGCTGGGGACCCTCCAGGACGAAGGCGAGCTCCGGTACAGTGGGCGTGATGGGGGCTACGTCCCCACGGGTGACCGATGACCGACTCGGTCGCGTACTATCTGGAGGACCAGGAGTACCACGGCAAGTCAGAGCGGACGAGAGAAGCCTACGAACGGGTCCTCAGGCGGTTCGAGGGGTTCCTCGACGACGAGGGCTGCGGGCCGAGTGGACAGTCCCTCACGCCCGAGGAGGCCGGTCGCAGGGAGTGCATGGCGTGGGTGCACTCGATCAGGGGCCAGCACGCACCGAGTACCGTCGCGTCCTACGCCTCCTACGTCCACCGGTTCTACGCCTACATGACCCAGGTCGGGGAGTTCGATTCGAACCCGATGGCGCTCGTCGTCGAGGAGATGGACGAATCCATCGACAAGGACCCGACGCGACGGGAGATCGCGGTCCCGGAGATGCGGACCTTCGTCGGGTCCATCTCGCACCCGCTGGAGCGGGCGCTCGTACTCACGCTCCTGAAGACCGGGGTTCGTGTCGGCGAGCTCTGCAACCTCGATTTGCGCGATCTCGCCCTGTCGGACCCCGAGCTGGCTGGCGAATTCGACCTCGGTGGCCGGTTACAGCTAGACGGGCGGCCGGAGTCGCTGTACGTGGCTGCCGAGCCCGCTCGTGGGCACTCCTACAACGGCGAGGAGCGGACGGCCTCGAACAAACGAAAGCGGGCGACCGTCATCCCCGTCGACGACGAACTGGCATCGGTGTTGAAGTCGTGGCTGGCCATCCGGCCGGACGCCAGATCGCCCGCAGAACCGCTGTTCCTGTCGACGAGGGGCGACTGGGGTTCCCGACTCAGCACGCAGGCGGTCAGGAACGTCGTCGAGCGCCATGCCCGGGAACACGGCTGGTACCAGCAAGGCGGCGGGGCGGCGGAGAACGTCACCCCCCACTACTTCCGGCACTTCTTCACGACACATCTCCGGGACCGGACGGGTGACCGGGGCATCGTCAAGTACCTCCGCGGCGACGTCGCGAGCGACATCATCGACACGTACACCCACAACTGGGGCGGTCAGGTGCGGGATGTGTACGAATCGAACGTCTATCGGCTCCTCTGAGCGGATCTTGCCCGGGTTTTTGACAATTTTGTGACTGCTTTGTGGCGGATGGTGTCGCACAAATAAACCATATTTCGCTATATCAAATCCGGGTTCCTCGTCGAACGAGGAGACATGCGAATCAGGCCATCTCCACCCCGGTTTCGCGGGTCTCGTGGTAGGTGGCGTTCGGTCACGGGTGGCGGGACACTGATTTCTCGCCACGGCTCCGCCCTCGGACGGCCGACGAACTCCGGCGGCTCCTCGGCCACGACCGTGTCGCTGTGGTTGGTGCATCCACCTCGTACGAGAAGGCGGCACACATCGTGTCCGCGTACCTGCAGCGCCACGGTTCGAGCGCTGGCCGGGCAACCCGAACGCGGACGAGATATTCGGCCTGGCAGCGTCCGACTCGCTCACCGATGTCCCCGGCCGAGTCGACGCCGTCGGGCTGTTCCGACCGAGCGAGGACGTTCCGGGGGTCGTCGCAGCGGCCCTTGAACGGGACGACGTGGCGGCGATCTGGATGCAGCCGGGATTACGGGACGACCTGGCGGCACGAGACGCCGAGGCGGCAGGGCTCGACGTCGTCCAGGAGCGCTGCAAGGAGGTCGAACACGGACCGCCCGTTCGGACCCCATGAACTGAGACGCCGCAGCCAACGTTCTTCCGTCGTGACCGCCTACGTTCAGATCTGTATGAGTGACAACGACCCGTTCGAGGGTCTCGACGTCCCCGACGACCCGACGTCCGACCTCGACCGCGCGACGCAGACACTGACGGTACGGACCGATGAGCGACGGTACGGAAAGAAGATGGTGGTCGTCGAGGGGTTCGAAGGCGACAGCGACCTCCAGAGCCTCGCGAGCGACCTCAAGTCGGCCCTCGGGACCGGCGGCACCGTCAAGGAGAACCACATCGAGTTACAGGGCGACCACGCGGGGCGCGTGCAGGAACTGCTCCGCGACCGGGGCTACAACGTCGAATCGTAGCGTCCGCTCAGCGACTTGCTGCCGTCGCGTTGGTCGTGCCCCACGTCGACGGCACGGTCACGGTCGTCGTCCCCACGTCGCGGTAGACGAGCCGTCGAGAGACTTGCAGTCGGGTGCCGTCCTCGCGAACGACCGTGTACCGGCTGCCGTACTCGTAGACGAACCCGTCGTTGGCGACGATTGCCTCGAGCGTCGCGTTCTCGACGCGGACGTCCTCCCCGCTGGAGAGGGCGTCGTTGACGAGGGTATCCGGCTGCGCGACCTCCGTCGCACGGACGTAGAACAGCTGGTCACTGATCCCGGACGGAACCCGGTCGAGTTCACGCACGTCAGTCACGTTCATCGACGCGAACCCGTTGTAGAGGAACTCGGGACTGAGCGCCCGCAGTGTCACGCCCTCGCCGGGGTCCACCGGCGTGCCATCGGCTGTCCGGGCCACGGAGAAGTTCGCGGTCGCCGGTGAAAAGCCGGCCGGACCCTGGGCCGCGTACAGTACGCTCCCGTTCACGTAGGCCAGTCTGGTCACGTTGACGCTGGGGCCACGCCGCGTCACGTTCGAGACGTAGACGCTCCGGTTGCGGGCGAACTGGGCGTCCACCACGACGTGGTTCCACGCCGTCCCGTTGCCGTACCGGACGTCGAGCTCGTAGTCGAGGCTGTAGCTCGTCCCGTCGAGTCTTCTCGCCTGGGAGTTCAGGAAGATCTCCGGGTCGCCGAGGACGTCCGTCTCCGGGTCCGGCGAGAACGGCTGCTCGACCATCACGTCGTTCTCCGAGGGGTCGGGGGCCGACGTCTCCGGCACCGAGAACGGGTCCCGCGTCTGGACGTCAGCCGTGCCACCACAGCCGGCGAGCACCATCGACAGCACCAGTGCCACTGCGAGCCACGGGCCCCTGTCCATCGTTGGGGGTTGGGCCGGTCGGCGCTTGAACGTTGGGACGCCCTCAGTCGTCCGCCGCTTCGACGAGTCGTCTCGCGCGTGCGACTGCGTCGACGACACCGCGAACGTCGGTTGTCTCGCCGCGCCGCCGGAGGGTTTCGGCGCGTGAGGCGGCACGGTCCGGTGTGCGCTGGTCTCCATCCGCCCCATCGACGACGACCATCGGGGACCGCCCCTCCAGAAGCTCGTAGACCTCGTCCTCCCCGGCGACGAGCGCGGGATTCGCGACGGCGACGACGGCCGCACGGTCGACGGCCTCGCGGGCGGCCGCCAGGGTCACGTCGTCGAGCGGTTCGTGGGGGTACCGCTCGATGGTCTCGACGCCGAGCAGGTCGGCCGTCTCGGCCAGCGCGTCGCCCGGGGCGACTGGGCCGACGGTGACGCTGGCGTCCGCACCGACGAGCCGTTCCAGGGTTCGGGCCGCGGTAGAGCCGGAGCCGACGAGGTGGACGCTGCGGTCGACGGCCTCGGGCTGGCGCGCGAGCGTGGTCACGCCGAGGCTCTCGGTGACTGGGTCGCGCCGGAGCACGGTCCGCGCGTCGAACGACTCGGCGAGACGCTCGCGTGTCAGCACGGACTCGGGTAAACCAGTAGCCACGATATCTCCGTCTGCGAGCAGCGCGAGTTCGTCGCAGTAGCGGGCCGCGAGCGAGAGGTCGTGGATGGCCGCAACGACCGTCTTGCCGTCAGCGACGAGGGCCGCGACGAGTTCGAGCGTCTCGACCTGATGGTTGATGTCGAGGCTGGCCGTCGGTTCGTCGAGGAGCAGTATCGGGGTCTCCTGTGCGAGCGCGCGGGCGATGGTGACGGTCTGCCGTTCACCGCCGCTCAGCTCGTCGATGCGACGGTCGGCGAGGTGTTCCGCGCCGACGCGAGCGAACGCCTCGTCGACGGCGCGGCTGTCCTCCCGCGAGGAGGGTTCGAAGCGACCGCGGTGGGGGGTTCGGCCCATGGCGACCACGTCGCGCGCGGTGAACCCGAAGGAGACCGTGGTGTCCTGCGGGACGACGGCGACCCGGCGGCTGGCGGCCTTCGAGCCCAGGCCGTCGAGTCGGTCGCCGTCGAGGGAGACGGTGCCGGCGTCGGGTTCGAGCGCGCCACTGACGGTCCGGAGGAGCGTCGTCTTCCCGGCCCCGTTCGGGCCGACGAGCCCGAGGAAGGTCCCCGGCTCGACGGCAAGCGACACGTCGTCGAGGACGGTCGCGTCGCCGAACGAGACGGAGACGGAGTCGATATCGATCACAGCGCGTGCACCTCCCGGCGGCTGAGCAGGAACAGGAAGAAGGGCGCGCCGACGGCGGCCGTGACGATGCCGACGGGGAGCACCTCGGCGGTCGAGCGCGCGAGCGTGTCGGCGACGACGAGGAACGTCGCGCCCGCGAGCGCGCTCGTCGGCAGGAGGATTCGGTGGTCGGGCCCGACGACGAGTCGCATCGCGTGCGGGACGACGAGTCCGACGAAGCCGATGACGCCCGCGACGGCGACGCCGGCGGCGGTGATGGCGCTCGACACCGCGAGCAGGATTCGCTTCGTGCGCTCGACATCGATGCCGAGGTGGTGGGCGTCCTCCTCGCCGAGCATGAGGACGTTCAGGTCCCGGGTGAACGGGAGGAGCAGGAGGAAGCAGGCCGAGACGGCGACGAACGCGACGCCGACGGGCTCCCAGGCGGCGTTCATCCCGAGGTCGCCGAGCAGCCAGTAGTACGCCCGCTGGAGCGTCCCCTCGGGGCTGGTGACCATGAGGAACGAGACGACCGCGCCGAGGAACGTCTGGACGGCGACACCGGCGAGCAGCAGGGTCGCGACGGGCGTGCGGCCGCCCTCGGTCGCGATGGTGTAGACGAGGAACGCGGCGGCGACCGCCCCGACGAACGCCGCGCCCTCGATGCCGAACGGGACGGCGGTGCCGACGATCGGGATGGCACCGCCGAGGGTGATGAACATGACCGCGCCGACGGCCGCGCCGGAGGAGACGCCGACGATGGAGGGGTCGGCCATCGGGTTCCGGAAGAACCCCTGCATGACGGTGCCGGCGGCGGCGAGCGCGAAGCCGACGATGGCCGCGAGTGCGATGCGCGGCAGGCGGAGCGAGACGACGATGACCCGGGTCGTCTCGGCGACGTGGAAGTGGAAGGGATGCGTGGTCTGGAGGCCGACGCCGAACGGGAGTAGCGTCACGCCGAAGAGGCGGGTCGAGCCGTCGGTGAGGGTCGCGCCAGTCGGCAGCCACAGCTCGTTGAGGATGGCCGCGAGCACCGCGGCTGGCGCGAGGTCGACCGGGCCGACCGCCGTGCAGACCGCTATCGTAGCGAGCAGCAGGGCTGCGAGGCCGCCGGACCACACGACCGCTCGAAGGTCTGTGCGCATCGCTGGTGCTGGTTCACAAATCTACTTGCTTTAGGTAAATACTTATTGCATACGTCGCGAGTTGGGTGTGATGACAGCGACACGGACGACGCTCGTTGTTGCACTGCTGCTCGTCGGCTCGCTCGCGGCTGTCGTGGTTCCCGTCGGGGGGGCCGCGGCACCGTCTGCGGCCGCGAACACGGCGTCGACGGCACAGGAGGACTGTTCGTTCCCGTTCTCCGCGACTGACGCGACGGGAACCGAAGTGACGGTCGAGGAAGCGCCCGAGTCGGTGGTGACGCTCGGGCCCGCCGCCGCACAGACGATGGTCGAGATCGGTGCCGGCGGCTCGGTGGTCGGCGCGACCCAGTACGCGAGCTACCTCGATGGCTCCGACGGCTGGGCGAACGTCTCGGGCAGCGGCCGGGCGTTCGTCAGCGCCGAGCGCGTCGTCGCCCAGCAGCCCGACCTCGTGCTCGCGGAGAACATCGTGAGCGACGACACCGTCGAACGGCTCCGCAACGCCGGCATCACGGTGTACAAGTTCCAGAGCGCGACCAGCATGGACACCGTGCTGGAGAAGGTCGACCTGACCGGACAGCTCGTCGGTGCCTGCGAGGGCGCGAGCGAGACGGTCGAGTGGATGCAGACCGAGGTCGATGTCGTACAGCGCGCCGCACAGGGTCAGGAGGCCCCGCAGGCGCTCTACGTCTTCTACGGGACGACGCCCGGCCCGAACACGTACATCAGCGACCTCATCACCACCGCGGGCGCGGAGAACATGGCCGCGACAGCGGACCTGGAGTACAGTCAGGCGGGCTACGCACGCATCAACCCCGAGGTCGTCGCCAACATGACCGTCGAGTGGCTGCTGCTCAACAGCGGACAGCCCGAACCCCGGGTTCCCGACTCGCCAGCCTACCAGAACACCGTCGCGGTCCAGGAGAACCAGACGGTCGTGCTGAACAGCAACTACGTCAGCCAGCCCGCACCGCGCAGCGTCTACGTGATGCGGAACCTCTCGCAGGCCTGGTTCCCCGAGGCCTACGCCGAGGCGAACGCGAGTGTCCGCGGCGAGGCATCGACGGGGACGACCGCGACGACCGCGACGACCACGGCGACCGAGGGCGGTGAGACGGACGCCGATATGCCGACGGACGAGTCCACCGGTAGCGACGACGGCGGCTCGCCCGGCTTCGGCGTCGTGGCGGCACTCGTCGCCGTGCTCTCGCTCGCCGGCATCGCCCGCCGGACGTAACGCGACTCCGAAAGGCCGATACGACCCCCGCCCCTCGGTCGGGGCATGGTCGAGAACGTCATCTACCCCGCGTACTTCGACGCGGGCCTCACGCGGTCGAAGGGACGACGTGTCCCGGACGACCTCGCGGTCGAGGAGCCGGACGTCGAGGAGATCGCGAAGGCCGTCCAGCAGGTCGGCTACGACGCGGTCATCGAGCGCGAGAAGAGCTACTCCCGCGAGGGACACCGCGAGCGCGGCCGCGTCCTCGTGAAGAACCCCGACGACGACTCGAAGAACGACATCGTCCAAGCCGTCGCGGCGTACGTCAACGCCCTCCGCGAATGAAGCGCGTCGGCGAGGTCGTCCGCGTCGCACAGGGGCTCGCGGTCGCACGGAGCGACAGCGAGGAACACCCCGACATCGGCACCGAAGCGGTCGACGAGTCGCTCAACGCGGTCGGCCGTGTGGTCGACGTCTTCGGCCCGGTCTCGAAACCGTACGTCGCAGTCACCACCGACGACGACCCCGCGCTGTTGCTCGGTAAGACGCTGTACGCCCGGTAGCGGCGGGGCCGACCAGCGAACAGAAAGGGGATAAACCGCCGGCCAGAACCACCGCGCATGAACGACCGGACGCGCGTCCTCGGGGCCGTCGGCCTCGTCGTCGCCATCTTCCTCCTCGTGCAGCTCGGGGCGCTCTCGCTGGTCCAGCCATTCGAGGCACAGGACCGCCAGGTCGTCGAGAACCCGAACGACCCGACGAACAGCATCGCCTACGTCGGTGCCATCCTCATCGCGACCGCGCTGATGCTCCTGGCGTTCAGGTACGACCTCCAGTGGCTCATCCGCGGGTTCATCATCCTCACGAGCGGGATGCTCTCGTGGTACGTCTTCGCGGCGTTCCTCGCCCCGCTCGTCGCCGCGGTCCCCGCCGCGCTCATCGCGGTCGGCCTGCTCGTCTACCCGGAGTGGTGGGTAATCGACGCCGCCGGCGTGGTGATGGGTGCGGCCGCCGCCGGCCTGTTCGGCATCTCGTTCGGCCTGTTCCCCGCCATCCTCCTGCTGACGGTGCTCGCGGTGTACGACGCCATCTCCGTCTACGGCACCGAGCACATGCTCACGCTCGCGGAGGGCGTCATGGACATGAAGGTGCCCGTCGTCCTCGTCGCGCCGACGACGCTCTCCTTCTCCTTCCGTGAGATGGGGAGCGCACCGGACGACGAGCCGGCGGACGAAGTCGAGCTGCCCGCCGGTAACGGCGGCCAGCCCGAGGGCGGTGACGCGCCCGAGCCGTCCGACGAGGGGGTCACCGACCAGTCGCCGATGGAGCGCGACGCGTTCTTCATCGGCCTCGGCGACGCCGTCATGCCGAGCATCATCGTCGTCTCCGCGGTCCACTTCCACACCGCCGTCCCCGGTGGGACCGTGGACGCGCTCGTCACCGACCCCATCCTGCTCAACCTGCCCGGACTGACCGCGATGGTCGGGACGATTGCGGGGCTGCTCGTGCTGATGTGGATGGTGCTGAAGGGCCGCGCCCACGCCGGCCTCCCGCTGCTCAACGGCGGCGCGATCGGCGGCTACCTCGTCGGCGCGCTCGCCAGCGGCGTGCCCCTGATGGCGGCGCTCGGGCTCTGAACCGGCCCGGACTGCCGCGGCCCGAACCGGTTTTGACCGTTCTCCCGTCTCTCCCCCCATGACCGAACGCGTAGCGGTGGTGACGGCGGCCGGCCGCGGCATCGGCGCAGCGTGCGCACGACGACTCGCCGACGACGGGTACACGCCCGTCCTGCTGTCGAAGTCGGGTGCGGCGAAGGAGGTGGCCGAGGAGCTCGGCGGCGTCGGCTTCGAGGGGTCCGTGACCGACCCGGCCGACCTGGAGGCGCTGGTCGATTCGGCGCTCGACCGGTACGGCCGCATCGACGTCGTGGTGAACAACACCGGCCACCCCGCGACCGGTGACCTGCTCGACATCGAGGCCGAGGACTGGCACGACGGGCTCGACCTCGTACTCCTGAACGTCGTCCGCATGGCCAGGCTCGTCACGCCCGTCTTCGAGGAGCAGGGCGGCGGGAGCGTCGTCAACATCTCGACGTTCTCCGCGTACGAGCCGTCGCTCGACTTCCCCGTCTCCTCGGTGCTGCGGGCTGGTCTCGGCGCGTTCACGAAGCTCTACGCCGACCGGCACGCCGACGTTGGCATCCGGATGAACTGCGTGCTGCCGGGCTTCGCCGACAGCTACGAGGTCGACGACGAGACGCTGGCCGAGATTCCGATGGGGCGGCCCGCCGCCGTCGAGGAGATCGCCGACGCCGTCGCGTACCTCGCCTCCGACGACGCGAGCTACGTGACCGGCCAGAACCTCCGGGTGGACGGCGGACTCACGGACTCCGTCTGAGCGAGGAGGACGGCCGCCGAAAAGAGTCGGCTACTCGCCGGGTTCGTGCCCGGTGACGTTGCGGTAGTCGGCCTCGATCTCCTGCCGACCGAGGTGGGTGATCTCGTAGAACGTCCGTCGGCCGTCTGCACCCTCGGGTGCGCCGGTGCGGGCGACGAGGCCGGCGTCGACCAGTTGCCCCAGGTGGTGGGTGAGGTCGAACGTGGGGTCGTCGATGGCGGAGGCGAGCTCGCTCCGGGCCACCTCGTCGCGCTCGTACAGCAGGAACACGACGGCGTAGCGCCGGGAGTCCCCCAGCGCGGCCTTGCGGGCGGCGTGGTCCGCGAGCGTGCCCATGCTGTCGTCGAACAGCCGGTCGTCGACGTAGCTCTCGAGGTCCCGTTCGTCCGGCGGCGTCGGCTGGTCTCCGGTTTCGGCGGCCATGGTACACCTGTTGGTACGACGTGTCGACATAAGTATCCACCGATTAGAAAGAAATTTTTCGTTGTTCTCTGCTGACTGTTCTCTGGGCGTTCCCCCGCGTCTTATTTCCCCCTGCTGTGAACGCAATCAACAGATGTTCGACGGACAGACGACCTTCCGCTACGGCGGCCGCCCCATCGCCGACATCCTGGCCGAACAGGCCCCGGAGCCGCCGCGATTCAGCCGGCAGAACGATTTTACCGTGTACGTGATGGGTCCGTACACCGCCTTCAGCGCGGCCTACGCCTACGACGACGGCGACCGGCTGTCGACGCCGTTCCAGGCGGACCCGCTGTTCGAGCCGGCGCACCACGTCACCGACAGCGGTCGCGGCGACATGGAACAGGCGCTCCGGGACTTCTGTGCCGAGCTGCGCGACCGCCACAGCTGCCGGGCGTTCATCGCCAGTGACATCGGCATCCCGACCTACCGGCAGGCTCGGGAGCTGAACGAGCGCCGCGACGACGACGAGCCCGAGGTGCAGGGGATGGCCCCGCTCGACCAGTCCATCGCGTTCGCCGCCCACAGCGACGCCGTGCTGTTCCTGTTCACACAGGGTGGGCTGACCACCGGCGTCGGCACCGAAACCGGCGGCATCCTCGGCGAGTTCCACCTCCGCCGCGGGAACCCCGCGACGACGCACAAGCCCGGCCAGCGCGTCGCCATCTACCAGGACGCCGAGTTCGGCAGCGCGACGGTCGACGAACTCCCCTACGGCTTCGACGTGCGCTACGACGAGTTCCGCCGGCGGGACGACCTCCACGACAAGGTCCGGAACTGGTTCGACGCGCTCACCCGCGAGGCACGCGACACCGACCTCCCGGTGTTCGTGCCCGGCGAGACGTACGCGCCGGAGGAGTAGGCCGCGGTCGTCCGTTCTCGTGTCTCAGCCCTGCAGCGCCTCGCTCGCGGGCGCGAACTCGATCTCGGTGCCGAGGTCCCGGTCCATGGCCTTCTCGTACAGCAGGTACGCGCCGGCGGTCGTCTCGATGCCCGTCCCCCCGGAGTCGAAGACGGTAATCTCGTCGTCACTCGTCCGACCCTCAACCTCGCCCGCGACGACCTCGCCGAGTTCGGCGTGGATGTCGTCCTCGTCGACCAGCCCGGCCTCCATCGCCGAGATGAACGAGCCGGCGTCCTGCGTGACCCGCTCGCGGAGGTCGGGGACGTAGGTCGCCCGACGGATTGTCGTGTGATCGAGCTCGCGCTTCTCGGGGTGGTACTGCCCCATCGCGGTGACGTGCGTGCCCGCTTCGAGCAGGTCGCCGTCGAAGACGGGCTCCGGGGCGGTCGTCGCCGTGATGACCACATCGGCGTTTTCGACCGCCGCAGCCGAGGACGCGACCGCACCGACCGCGGCGTCGTCGTACCGGCGGTTCATGTCGGCCGCGAACGACTCGCGGTTGTCCTTCGTCGGCGAGAAGACGTTCACCGTCTCGAAGTCGCGCACGGTCATCGTCGTCTTGAGCTGGCCGCGGGCCTGCGGACCGGAGCCGATGACCGCGAGCTTCGTGGCGTCCTCGCGGGCGAGCTCGTCGACGGCGACCGCGCCCGCCGCGCCGGTCTTGAACGGGTTCATGTGCGCACCGTCGACGAGCGCCAGCGGCGCGCCGCTCTCCGCGTCGAACAGCGGCGTCACGAACCAGGCGTCGACCTCGCCGAAGCCGGCGGAGTACATGTAGCCGCCCATCGCGCCCGTGTCGGGCAGGATGGCGGCGTAGCTGAACAGCATCCCCGGGGGGTCGTCGTTGCGGAGGGTCGAACGCGGCTTCGCGGCCGCACCCTCGCCGCGCTGGCGGTAGCCCTCGCGGACGGCGTCGACGTACTCGGCGGGCGAGGCGAGGTCGGCGACATCGCTACTCGTCAGGAAGCGGGCGGTCGTCATGCGTGGAAAATCGGGAGCCGGCACCAAAAAGAGCGGTGCTGGGTACGTCGGTCTCAGTCGGCCTGCGGCGGGGCGGCCGTGCTGGTCGTCGAGGGCTGTGCGTGCTCGGAGTGCTCGGCGACGGCGTCGACGGGTGCGTTGACGAACATCGCGTGGCCGATGAGCAGCACCGACAGCACGGCGGCGACTGGGATGGCCGTGCTCAGGGCCAGGTCCGCGAGCGTGGTCAGCGCGGCGGTTCCTCCGATGAACGAGACGGGAATCAGGCCAAGAACGATGTCGTAGTACCCAGTCATAATGTACTAACAACTATGTGGAAGTCACATAAAAAGGTTTGGGAGATATCTCCCGGGTAGTTCACCAGTTGGGAACCGGTATTTGCTGCAACGGATTCTCGTAAGTTATAGAAATCTTATTACCCGGTAATCGTGCTGCAGTACGGTGGTTTTCGCATCGCTAACCTCTGGTTTCGGGCATCACGTAAATAAGTACTCGAAGGGATGGTACCGTTCCACACGGGCGGCTGCCGGAACCGGAGCGTTGAACGGGCGACCTGTCGACAGTGTACGTGTGAACCGGAACGACCGCGCCATCGTCGCGCTCGTCACGCTCGGTCACGCGATGGTGCACACCTACGAGCTCTCGATCCCGATCTTCGTGAGCGTCTGGCTCGCCAGCCCGACGCTCTCGGTCGACGCGGCGACCCTCGGGGTGGTCACGACCGTCGGCTACGGGCTGTTCGGGCTCGGCGCGCTCCCCGGCGGAGTGCTCGCGGACACCGTCGGCTCGAAGCGGCTCATCGTGGGCTGTCTCCTCGGAATGGCGGGCTCGTTCGCGCTGCTGTCCGTCGCGACGTCCATCTGGGTCATCGTCCTCGCGCTCTGTCTCTGGGGTATCGCGGCCAGCGTCTACCACCCCTCCGGCCTCTCGCTCATCAGCCGTGGCGTCGAGGCCCGCGGTTCGGCGTTCGCCTACCACGGGATGGCCGGCAACGTCGGCATCGCGCTCGGCCCGCTCGCCGCGACGCTGCTCCTGCTCGTCCTCGACTGGCGCGGCGTCGCGCTCGTGCTCACGCTCCCCGCCGTCCTCGGGGCCGCCCTCGCGCTCCGGTTCGACGTCGACGAACGTGCCGCCGTCGCCGACGGTGGCGAGGAGACGGGCGACTCGAAGGCGGACGCGGTCAGCTCGTGGCCGGAGTTCGTCGCCGGCTCGAAGCGCCTGTTCGCCGGCGGCTTCCTCGTCATCTTCGCAATCGTCGTCTGCTCCGGGCTGTACTACCGGGGCGTGCTCACCTTCCTGCCGGACATCCTCGGCGACTTCCGGTCGCTCCAGCCGGTCCAGTTCGGCGGCGAGACGCTCGAACCCGGCCGGTACGTCTACAGCGGCCTGTTGATGGTCGGCGTCGTCGGACAGTACGTCGGCGGACGGCTCACCGACCGCGTGGCAC
The DNA here is from genome assembly GCF_024495425.1 of Haloarchaeobius litoreus. Taxonomy (NCBI): domain Archaea; kingdom Methanobacteriati; phylum Methanobacteriota; class Halobacteria; order Halobacteriales; family Halorubellaceae; genus Haloarchaeobius; species Haloarchaeobius litoreus. The sequence continues at coordinate 1,268,828 of NZ_JANHJR010000001.1, forward strand.
CGAGCCGCGCGCTTCCGTTCGCGTTCGGTCTGCTCGGCCTGCTCGCGCTGGTGTTCGTGCCCGTCTCCGAGCTCGGGCTCCTGCCGGTGCTCGCGCTCTGTGGCGTCCTCGGCGTCGCCGTGTTCGTCGTCCAGCCGCTGTACCAGGCCGCCGTCGCGGAGCACACTCCCGCCGGGACGCGGGGCCTCTCCTACGGCTACACCTACCTCGGTGTGTTCGGCGTCGGCGCGCTCGGCGGCACCATCGCGGGCGGTATCCTGACCTACGCGAACGTCGACGTACTGTTCCTGGTGCTCGCCGGAATCGGGATGCTCGGCGCGACGGCGAGCCTGATCCTCGGCCGTCGCTGAGTTCGGGCGAGGTCGCTACCGAGTCGAGGAGAGCAGCGTCACCACGGCCAAACGGGTGACGACGAGCGCGACGGTTCCCAGCCCCGCCATCACCGCGAGGAACGTCCACGGGATGGCGCCGGCGAAGTACGGCGACCCCCGGAGGATGGCCCCGATGCCGACCGCGCCGAGCCAGCCGCCGACCGCGGTGCGGACGGACCACAGCCGGTCCGAGATCGCGCGCTCGCCGTACGCGCCGACGAGCGTCGCCACGACCGCCCAGCCCAGCAGGAACGGCACGGCGGTCTCTGCGACCGCCAGGGGCTGTTCGACCGGGTTGACCTGGTGACGGAGCTCACCCGCGACGATGAGCGCACAGAGAACCACGATGTCGACCGCGACGACGCGGAGGCGGTCGCCCGCCGTCGTGCCGTCCGCGGTCGAGAGGCGTTCGAGCGCGTGCATGGTCGGCGGTTGGGTCGGGAGGGCCTTCGCTCTCCCGGTTTCCGCGCCAACGCTTTTGTCGACGCCCCCGGACGGAGTACCATGGAGCGAACGTTCGTGCTCGGGCTCGCGCTGACGGTCGCCGGGCTCGTCGGCTACGGCGTCGGTGTGTCGACGGCGTACCCCGGCCGGGAGCTCACGCTCGTCGGCATCATGGTCGGCCTCACGCTCACCGCGGTCGGCCTCGGGGGTGGCGGCTCGTGACCGTCCAGAGCCACGTGTTCCAGCCCGAGGGCGTCGACGAGCACGACGACCTCGCCGCCGCGAAGGACGCCCAGGGGACGACGTGGATCCGCGTCTCGGACGGCACGGCGGCGGAGCTGGAGGCCGTCGGCGAGACGTTCGGCATCCACGCCCTCGAGCTCGAGGACGTGCGCAACGACGTGCGCCCGAAGGTCGAGCAGTTCGAGGACCACCTGTTCGTCCTGCTGAAGACCGCGACACTCCGGGAGGGCGAGACCACCTTCGCGGAGGAGGTGAAGACCCGGAGCGTCGGCATCTTCGTCGGCCCGGACTGGCTCGTCACGCTGTCGACCCAGACCATCCCGGCGGTCGGGCTCGTCTGGGACGCGGTCACCCGCGAGGAGAAGCGCCTGCTCGCCCGGGGCCCGGACTTCACCGCGTACCGCATCGTCGACGCCATCGTCGACAGCTACTTCGACGTGCTCGACGAGATCGAATCGGACATCGAGGCCGTCGAGGAGGAGGTCGTCGGCGCGACCGGGCTCGACCTGCTGGAGGACATCAACGAGCTCCGCCGGGACCTGCTCTCCGTGCGGCGCGTGCTCTGGCCCACCCGCGACGCCGTCAGCGTGCTCGCCCGGGGCGACCTGGACTTCGTGGACGAGACGACCGAGAAGTACTACCGCGACGTGTACGACCACGTCGTCCAGCTCGTCGAGCTGAACGAGACGTACCGCGACCTGGTGACCGGCGCGCGGGACATCTACCTGAACTCGCTGTCGATGTCCACGAACGAGGTGATGAAGACCCTGACCGTCGTCGCGACCATCGTCCTGCCGCTGACGTTCGTCGTCGGTATTTACGGCATGAACTTCGAGACGATGCCGGAGCTGTCGTGGCCGTACGCCTACCACGCCGTCATGCTCGGGATGGCCGGCATCGCTGGCGTGATGGTCCTCTACTTCCGGCGAGAGGGCTGGCTGTAGCGGTCCGACGCGGGCCGCCGGCCCGTCCTCAGTCGTCGTCCGTCTCGCGCTTCAGCGAGAGCACCGTCCGGTCGAACTCACAGACCAGCACCTCGTCGTCCCCACGACCATCGTCGTCGTCGAGGTCCACGACGAACGCCTCGACGTGCATCGTGACGACGCCACGCTCGCCGTCGCTCGTCTCGCGCTTGTCCGTCACGGTGGACTGGACGCGGAGGGTGTCGCCGTGGAACACCGGGGTGGGGTGCTCGACGTCGTCGTAGGAGAGGTTCGCGACGATGGTGCCGTCGGTCGTCTCGGGGATGGAGACGCCGACAGCGAGCGCCATCGTGTAGATGCCGTTGACGAGGCGCTCGCCGAACTGGGTGTCGCTGGCGAACGACTCGTCTAGGTGCAGCGGCTGCTGGTTCATCGTCATGTCACAGAAGCGCTGGTTGTCGCTCTCTGAGACGGTTCGGCGTCGCTCGTGCTCGATGGTCTCGCCGACCTCGAACTCCTCGTAGTAGAGCCCGGTCATATCCGGAGCGACTCGCGGGCCGCCCTTAGTCGGTGCGCTTCGGTGTCCGTCCCGGCGCGTTCGATTCACTCACGTCCGGATAGTAACTTCTGCCCCGACCGAAACCGTTTTGTTTAAATTCGTCTGCAGGGTACGGCCCGTAGATGCACCGGCAGCCCCACCACGTGGGAGTTCTCACTGCCGGTCGAACTTCGCCAGATGCCGTGCCACGGACTCGCATAGGAGCGCCGTCGTCGACTCCCACCGGGAACCGACGGCCCCCGTGCGCACGCATCGGTGGGAGGCCACAGTAATGTCAACAGCCACACCAGCCGAAGACGAGACGGAACAGCACGAGGAGAGCGCACTCGAGACCGCCCGACGACAGCTCGCCGGCGCGGCCGAACTGGTCGACATCGACGAGGGCGTCATCGAACGCCTGAACCACCCCGACCGCGTCCAGCGGGTGTCCATCCCGCTCAAGCGCGACGACGGCACGACCGAGGTGTACACCGGCTACCGCGCCCAGCACGACAGCGTGCGCGGCCCGTTCAAGGGCGGCCTCCGCTACCACCCCGGCGTCTCCGAGCAGGAGTGCATCGGGCTGTCGATGTGGATGACCTGGAAGTGCGCCGTGATGGACCTCCCGTTCGGCGGTGCCAAAGGCGGCATCGTCGTCGACCCCAAGACCCTCAGCGACGAGGAGAAGGAGCGGCTCACCCGCCGCTTCGCACAGGAGCTGCGCGACGTCATCGGACCGAAGCACGACATCCCTGCCCCCGACATGGGCACCGGCCCGCAGGAGATGGCGTGGTTCATGGACGCGTACTCGATGCAGGAGGGCGAGACGACGCCCGGCGTCGTCACCGGCAAGCCGCCGGTCATCGGCGGCTCCTACGGGCGCGAGGGCGCACCCGGCCGCTCGGTCGGCATCATCGCCGAGCAGGCCATCGACTACTACGGCTGGGACGTCGACGAGACGACCGTCGCCGTGCAGGGCTTCGGCTCCGTCGGCGCGTACGCCGCCCGCTACCTCGACGATCTCGGCGCGACCGTCGTCGCCGTCAGCGACGTGGACGGTGCCATCTACGACCCCGACGGCCTCGACACCCGCGACGTGGAGGACCACGACGAGCGGCCCGGCATGGTGTCGGGCTACGACGCCCCGCAGACGCTCGCGAACGAGGAGCTGCTCGAACTCGACGTGGACGTGCTCATCCCCGCCGCGGTCGGGAACGTGCTCACCGCCGACAACGCCGACGACGTGCAGGCGAGCATGATCGTCGAGGGCGCGAACGGTCCGACGACGTCCGCCGCCGACGCCGTCTTCGAGGCGCGCGACATCCCCGTCCTGCCCGACATCCTCGCGAACGCGGGCGGCGTCACCGTCTCCTACTTCGAGTGGCTACAGGACATCAACCGACGGCAGTGGTCGCTCGACCGCGTCAACGAGGAGCTGCGCACCGAGATGCTGAAGGCCTGGGACGCGGTCCGCGACCAGGTCGACGAGCGCGACCTCACCTGGCGCGACGCGACCTACGCGGTCGCGCTGGAGCGCGTCGGCGAGGCCCACGGGGCACGCGGGCTCTGGCCGTAGGCCGACCGGTCGCGCCCGCCGACCGACGGTCCGACCCGGGAGTTTCAACACCCCGTCCGCCGTCGGTTCCCGTATGCTCAGACGAAGCGTGCTGTTCTCCCCCGGCGACCGACCGGAACTGATGCGGAAGGCTCCCGGCACCGGTGCGGACACCATCGTCTTCGACCTCGAGGACGCCGTCGCACCGGCCCGCAAGGCCGAGGCCCGCGACGCAGTCCGGACGGTGCTGGCGGACCCCGAGTTCGAGCCCGACGCCGAGGTCTGCGTGCGGGTCAACCCCGTCGAGGGCTCCGGCGCGACGGCCGACGAGGACGTCGAGGCACTGTTCGACGGCGCGGGTGACGACGGACCTGCAGCCCGTCCGGACGCCCTGATGCTCCCGAAGTGCACCGACGGCGACGACCTGGACGGGCTCGACGCGCTGGTGCCCGGGGAGACGCCACCGGTCCTCGCGCTGGTCGAGAGCGCGGCCGGCGTCCTCCACGCCGAGTCCGTCGCCGCCGCCGAGGCCACCGACGCGCTGGTGTTCGGGGCGGAGGACCTCTCGGCGGACATCGGTGCGACCCGGACCGACGACGGGACGGAGGTGCTCTACGCACGCGAGCACGTCGTGCTCGCGGCCGCGTCAGCGGGTGTGGACGCCATCGACACCGTCTACACCGACTTCTCCGACGGCGAGGGGTTGCGCGAGGAGACGGAGTTTGCCATCGAACTCGGCTACGACGGCAAGATGGCCATCCACCCCTCGCAGGTGTCGGTCATCAACGAGGCGTTCACGCCGGACGCCGACGCCGTCGAGTGGGCCGAGCGCGTGCTCGCGGCGACGGCCGAGGCCGACGAGGAGGACCGGGGTGTCTTCCAGCTCGACGGCGAGATGATAGACGCTCCTCTCATCGCACAGGCCGAGCGCGTCGTCGAGCGGGCTCGTGCCGGGGACGACGTATAAGGGTGTCAAATCACATTTAATTCAACCCTATTGTATTAATTCCGCCACGCTTAACCCCCACCTCCGAGTTTTTTCGCCTGATGACAGACGAGGCCAATCCATTCGAGAGTCTCCAGGAGCAGGTCGACGACGCAGCCGCGTACCTCGACGTCCGGGACGACGTGATCGAGCGGCTGAAACACCCAGAACGAGTGCTCGAGACGAACCTCTCCGTCGACATGGACGACGGGAGCATCGGTCGCTTCAAGGCGTTCCGGTCGCAGTTCAACGGCGACCGCGGCCCGTACAAGGGCGGCATCCGCTACCACCCAGGTGTCACCCGTGACGAGGTCAAGGCGCTCTCGGGCTGGATGGTCTACAAGTGCGCCACCGTCGGCATCCCCTACGGCGGGGGCAAGGGCGGCATCGTCATCGACCCGTCCGAGCACTCCGCGGAAGAGCTCGAGCGTGTCACCCGGTCGTTCGCGAAGGAGCTCCGCCCGATCGTCGGCGAGGACAAGGACATCCCCGCGCCCGACGTGAACACGGGCCAGCGCGAGATGAACTGGATCAAGGACACATACGAGACACTGGAGGACAAGACCGAACCCGGCGTCGTCACGGGCAAGGCCATCGAGTCCGGCGGCAGCGAGGGTCGCGTCGAGGCGACCGGCCGCTCCACGATGCTCGCCGCCCGCGAGGTGTTCGACTACCTCGACCGCGACATCAGCGAAGCCACCGTCGCCGTGCAGGGCTACGGCAACGCGGGCTGGATCGCGGCGAAGCTCGTCGACGAGCTCGGTGCCGACGTCGTCGCCGTCTCCGACTCCTCCGGTGCGGTCCACAAGGCTGACGGGTTCGACCCCGTCGCCATCAAGGACTTCAAGCGCGAGACGGGCTCCGTCTCCGGCTACGAGGACGCCGACGAGGAGTTCACGAACGAGGACCTGCTGACGATGGACGTCGATCTCCTCATCCCGGCGGCCCTGGAGAACGCCATCGACGAGGAGCTGGCCCGCGACGTGCAGGCCGACATCATCGTCGAGGCCGCGAACGGCCCGCTCACGCCCGACGCCGACGACGTGCTCACCGAGTCCGACGTGTGGGTCGTCCCCGACATCCTCGCGAACGCGGGCGGCGTCACCGTCTCGTACTTCGAGTGGGTCCAGAACCGCCAGCGGTTCTACTGGTCAGAAGAGCGCGTCAACGACGAACTGGAGACCATCATCGTCGACGCCTTCGACCGCCTGACCGAGGCCCACGAGTCCTTCGACACGCCGAACCTCCGCACCGCGTGCTACGTCAACGCCATCCAGCGCGTCGTCGACGCGTACCTGGATTCGGGCAACTGGCCCTGAGCCTCGGCCGAACCGCCTCCGCAGTCAGTCGAGCCGTTTTCCGTACCAGCGTTCCCCGTCAGTCTCGGCCAGCGACGCGTAGCCACGGCGCTCGTAGAACCGACACGCCTGGTCCATCGCCGTGTCCGTCTGGAGGACGGTGTACTCGAACCCACGTTCGACTGCCCGCTGTTCGAGCCGGGCCAGCAGCGCGGTGCCGATGCCCTCGCCCTGCAGGTCGGGCGCGACCGCGACGCTCCGGACTCTGCACGTCTCCGTCTCGTCGGCGGGGAGCCACGAGGGCGGGTTCGCGGAGTCCTCGCGCACGTACGCGAGCGGCTGGAACCCACCGATGGCGACGACGGGCGGCTCGTCGGCGTGGTCCCGTGTGGTCGTCGCCACCGACGAGTCGGCGGCCTCGACGACGGTGAACCAGCCGCCCGGTTCGAAGAACTCGCGTTCGAGGTGGCGGAGGTAGCGGTTGTACTCGGGGTCGTAGTCCATCGCGGACGCACGGAGCGCCCGGTCGTGGACGCGCCAGACGGGGTCGGTGTCGGGGATGGTGAACCGACGAATCACGAGGTCGTCCATACCGGGTGTCCTCGCGTGGACACGGAGAACCTTGCGACTGTCGGGGGTGCCGCTGTCGGAGGGGTCAGTACCGCGACGACGACGAATCGTCGTTCGAACCCGTCAGGCCGGTGATCGTCTCCTCGAGCTCGTCGACGAGTTCGTGGCCCTTCTCGGCGGCCTTGTCCTTCGTGCCGCCGCCGTCCCCGAACTCGTCGAGCTTCGACCGGAGACTGTCGAGCGCCTCGTCGACCGTGTCGCCTGCCGAACCGTTCTCGTGCTGGTGGTCGGTCATAGCTCCACCCGGAGACGGGTGCGCGAACCAGTTCAAACGTCGGCCAAAGCGACTTGGCTCCGGTGGATTCTTGCCTGCTGGACCGATACTGGTAAGGGATGTCAGACTCCGACCGGTCGGTTACGGACTCGCTCAAGGGGTTCTTCAAGGAGTACAACAACGTCTACGTCGTCGTCCTCTTCGGCTACGGGCTGGTGGTGTTCCCGTGGCTGCGTGCCGAAGGATTCTACGAGCTGGGTGTCGTCATCGGCGTCGTGCTGCTGGCCGGGATGGTGCTCGCGCTCCGGGCGAACGTCGAACGGGCGAGAGAACGGCTCGGTGGCAACGACGAGGAGTACGAGCGCCGCGGTTTCTGACTAGAGGCCGAGTTCGCGGCCGATGACGAGGTGCTGTATCTCGCTGGTTCCCTCGCCGATCTCCATGAGCTTCGCGTCGCGGTAGAACCGCTGCGGGGAGAAGTCCTCGGTGTAGCCGTAGCCGCCGAGCACCTGCACCGCGTCCTCCGCGACCTCCCGGGCGGCCTCGCTGGCGTCGAGCTTCGCCAGCGAGGAGGACTTCGTGACGGACTGGCCCTGGTCGTACTGCCAGGCCGACTTGTGGGTGAGCAGCCGGGCGCGCTCTATCTTGCGGTCCATGTCGACGACCTTGTCGCGGATGGCGTCGAACTTCGAGATGGGCTGGCCGAACTGCTCGCGCTCCTTGGAGTACTCCCTGGCGGCCTCGTACGCGCCCTGTGCGAGCCCGGTCGAGATGGCGGCGATGGAGATGCGGCCACCGTCGAGCGTCTTCTTCGTCTGCTCCCAGCCGTCGCCACGGTCGCCGAGCATCCGGTCCTCGGGCAGGCGCACGTCGGTGAGCTTGATCTCACAGGTCGGAGAGGCGTTCAGACCCATCTTGTCCCAGAGCGTGGTGACCTCGAAACCGTCGTCCTCCTCCGGGTCGACGATGAACGTCGAGATGCCACCGTAGCCCTCGCCGGGGTCGGTGACGGCCTTGACGAGGACGCTGCCGGCCTCGCTCGCGTTCGTGATGAACTGCTTGGTGCCGTTGAGCACCCACTCGTCGCCGTCCTTCTCGGCGGTCGTGTCCATGTCGGAGGCGTCGGAGCCGCTGCTCGGCTCGGTGAGCGCCCAGCCGCCGAGGTACTCGCCCGAAGCGAGCGGCTGGAGCCAGCGTTCCTTCTGTGCCTCGGTGCCGAACAGTTCGAGGGGCTTCGAGGCCAGCGAGGTGTGTGCGACGTACGAGAGCGCGACCGACCCCGAGACCCGGCCCAGCTCCTCGGCGACGACGGCGTACATCAGCGTGTCGCCGCCGAGACCGCCGTACTCCTCGGAGATGGGCACGCCCATCACGTCGAGCTCGGCGAGCTGGTCGAAGATCTCCTCGGGGAAGCGGTGCTCGTCCTCGATCTCCTGTGCGATGGGCTCGATCTCCTCGTCGCAGAAGCGCCGCACCTCCTCGCGGATCATCCGGTGCTCGTCCGGCAGCGTGAAGTCCATACGCAACACTTGCCGAGGGTCGAAATAAAAATGCCGAAGGTCGACCCCACCGGGACGACTGCCCGAGAGACCGAACGCCGGGTATCTCCGGTTCGTTCTCTATCAGTCCTGACAGGGCAACGCGGTGTAGACGCTCACGTCGCCGACGACGACCGCGCCGCACATCGCCTCGCGACCGTGGATGCTGCACCGGTAGGCGTACACGCCGCGCTCCTCGAACACGCGGTCGAGCCTTCCACCCGCCGATATGGTCCCGCCGTCGAACGCCCAGTCGACAGCGCCGCCGACCGCCGTGTCCGGCGTCACGTCGTGCGCGGTCGCGTCGACGTTCTCCCAGCGCACGCGGTCGCCCGGATCGACGGAGGCGCGCAGCGGCGCGAAGTCCTCGGCGTCGACCTCGACGGTCGCGTCGGCCAGTGGCGAGTCGGTGGTCGACGGTGCGGTCGTCGCGGGGTCGCTGCTGCCGCCGTCGTTGCAGCCGGCCAGCCCCACCGCGATGCACGTGCCGGCCGCGGCGAGGAGCTCGCGGCGCGAGGTGGTCATACCCAACGACACAAACTTTCAGTTGATAAAATTACGCACTTATTCATGCAATCAAGACCGGGTTTGAACGTGTATCCGACCATGGACGGGGAGGTCAGTCGTGCACATAGCAGCCTTTTTGACGGGTGGCAGCGAAAATTTTACCTGATTCGTTATGAGCCAGCAGGCCACCGACACCTACCAGCACTACATCGACGGGGAGTGGACCGACGGTCACGGCGACGAGACCTTCGAGAGCAAGAACCCGGCAACGGGCGAGACACTGGGCGAGTTCCACCGCGGAACACCGGAAGACGTACAGGAGGCACTCGAGGCCGCCGACGAGGCCGCCGAGATGTGGCAGGCGATGTCCCACATCGACCGCGCGGAGTACCTCTGGGACATCTACCACGAGCTGCGCGAGCGCACCGACGAGCTCGGCGCGGTCGTGACCAAGGAGTGCGGCAAGGAGATCAGCGAGGGCAAGGCCGACGTCGTCGAGGCCGCGCACATGGTCGAGTGGGCTGCGGGCGACGCCCGCCACCCGAAGGGCGACGTGGTCCCCTCGGAGATTCCGAGCAAGGACGCCTACATGCGGCGCAAACCGCGCGGCGTCGTCGGCTGCATCACCCCGTGGAACTTCCCGGTCGCCATCCCGTTCTGGCACATGGCCGTCGCGCTAGTCGAGGGCAACACCGTCGTCTTCAAGCCCGCCGAGCAGACGCCGTGGTGCGCCCAGATCATCGCCGAGATGTTCGTCGACGCCGGTATCCCGGACGGCGTGTTCAACCTCGTGCAGGGGTTCGGCGACGCCGGCGCGGAGATCGTCGACAACGACATCACCGACACGGTGCTGTTCACGGGCTCCGCGGAGGTCGGCCACGAGGTCGCGAGCAAGGTCGGCGGAATGCCCGGCAAGCTCGCAGCCTGCGAGATGGGCGGCAAGAACGGCATCGTCGTCACCGAGGAGGCGGACCTCGACGTCGCCGTCCACTCCGCCGTGATGTCCAGCTTCAAGACGACCGGCCAGCGCTGTGTCTCCTCCGAGCGCCTCATCGTCCACGAGGACGTCTACGACGAGTTCAAGGAGCGCTACGTCGAGATCGCACAGGACATCGCCGTCGGCGACCCGCTCGACGAGGACACCTTCATGGGTCCCGCCATCGAGCCGGGCCACGTCGAGAAGATCGGCCGTCACAACGAGATGGCCCGCGAGGAGGGCGCGAACGTGCTCGTCGACCGCTTCGAGCTCGACGACGACGAGATCCCCGAGGGCCACGAGGACGGCCACTGGGTCGGCCCGTTCGTCTACGAGATAGAGTACGACACCGACCTGCGCAGCATCAAGGAGGAGTGCTTCGGCCCGCACGTCGCCCTGCTGAAGTACTCGGGTGACATCGAGCGCGCCGTCGAGATCCACAACGATACGCCGTACGGGCTCGCCGGTGCCATCATCTCCGAGGACTACCGCCAGATCAACTACTACCGCGACAACGCCGAGATCGGCCTCGCCTACGGCAACCTGCCCTGCATCGGTGCCGAGGTCCAGCTGCCCTTCGGCGGCGTCAAGAAGTCCGGCAACGGCTACCCGAGCGCCCGGGAGGTCATCGAGGCCGTCACCGAACGCACCGCCTGGACGCTCAACAACTCGAAGGACATCGAGATGGCACAGGGCCTGAGCGCGGACATCAAGACGGGCACGGACGACTGAGGGCCCAGCGGCGGTACTGACCACTCTTCCTCTCTCCGACGGGCAGTCCCGGGGGCGATTCAGAGCTGGACGACCGAGAGGTACGTCGACACGCGACTGCCGCCGATTCGAAGCTCGCTCCCCTCGTAGTGCTCGGCCTCCAGGTGGAACGTATCGCCCACCTGGACGCCGAGCACCGGCCTGGTCGCCTGCAGGGTCGAGTCCTCGGTTCCCCTGTCGAAGTCCTGTAGGACGCCCAGGTTCCCGTTCTGTCTGACCGTGAACCAGTGGTTCGTGCCCTCGCTGGGGGCGTCGTACCAGGAGACCCCCGCGGAGACGAGGTAGTTCCCGGGCTCGGTGACCTCGATGCGGTGGTTCGCGTCGTCCCACTGGCTACGCTGGTCGGTCTCGACGCTCTCGAACTCGACGGTCGTCGTGGTTCCCGACGGGACGGGATGCTGGTAGGCGCCCCAGACCGTCGTGCCGGCGTCGGACGCGACCACCGTGGTCGCCTCGATTCGGTCCGCGGTCACGGTCTCCGGCGAGATGTCGTCCCCGGAGTGGGTGTGTGCCGTGTCCGCCTTCGCGTCGAGTTCGGCCTTGCGCGCGACGTCCGTGTTCGCGGCGGGCGGGTCCGTGACGCTCACGTTCTGGTAGGTCGGAGTCTCGCCGGTCGTCGCGAGCCGGTTCCAGTTCGAGCCGTCACCGATGAACGTCGCACCGGTGTCCGTCGCGAAGAACTTCGCGCCGGCCTTCGCGGCGTAGTCACCGCGGTTCGACTCGCGGTCTCGCACCTCGACATCGCCGTCGAGTCGCTCGAAGTTGTCGTTCAGCGGGATGTGCCAGTCGGTCGCCCCTCTCGTGGGCGTGTTGTACGAGTGATTGTCGGTCATATCGTCTCAGTCGATCCCCCCGTAGCCGTACTGCCCGTAGCCCTGCTCGCCGAAGTCGTCCTCGGGAGTGGTCGTTGGAGTCGCAGTCGTCGTCTCCGTCGTCGTCCGGGTCGGGGTCGTCGTCCCTGCCGGCGTGGTCGTCGCGGCCTCGGTGGTCGTCTCCGTCGTCGTCCGGGTCGCGGTGGACGGTGCCGTGGTTGAGCCGGCCGCGGTCGTCGCGACCGTGGTCGCCACCGACGTGGCCGTCGGCGTCGGGGTGCCGCCGTATCCGAACGTCGTCGACGGCTCCGCGTCGTCGTCGGTCTCGGTGAAATCTTCGACCGCCGCACACCCTGCGAGACCGAGGCCCCCGACGACCGACATCGTCTGGAGGAGTGTCCGCCTGTTCACTGCACTGTCACGTGTTCCGCCGGATTCGTCGTCCGGCCCGTCGGGCGCTCGTTCCCCCGACTGGGTCGGTGATTCCTGTCGAACCATGGAGTGTAACCACCCCGGAGAGGGCTTAAATCCAGACCCGATGTATTTCGTGAAAGTGAACTGTCCGAATGGATTTCACGTTCTACGGCAGCTCTCAACCCTCTCGGCAGATTCTCCGAGATGAGTGTTGATTAATTGGTCAGTATGTGGTCTCTCCGGTGGGAGTGAATCGGCTGACGGGGAAAGCGGTCCAGAGACGGGAACACGCGGCCACGGACGCCGGTGTCGGCCGACGCGACCGATGGCCCGCGAGGGACAGGAGTGCGGGCCTGTCGTGGACGAGAGTGGCGGGTTCGAAGCGACGCCGCCGCCGCTTCGGGCAAGGTAGAGGCGAGAGTTCCGTTCCGCACTAGGCTCCTAGGTAGCCCCGCGGAACGGATGTGGGCGCGGCCGTAGGTGCGACGGGCGTGTGCCGGAATCGACGTGAAAAGCGTCTCTCCGGCAACCTCTGCTTTGGCCCCCGAACGTATAAACTCCGCGACTTTGACATTGCTCAGAGACGGGTGTCCTCGAGCGCCGGGAACTCGTCGCGGACGCGGTCGACTTCGCCGGGGTCGACCACGGCCTCGACGAGCGCGGGGCGGTCGCCGGTCGTCGCGATCGGCGTGCCCCAGGGGTCGTAGACGGTCGAGCGGCCGAGCAGGGTGGCGTCGGCGAACTCGCCACTGCCGTTGATCGTGGCGACGTAGGAGAGGTTCTCGATGGCGCGGGCGCGGGGGAGCGTCCGCCAGTGCTCGACGCGGGGGTAGGGCCAGGCGCTCGGGACGAGCGTGAGTGTCGCGCCCTGACTCTGCAGCTCGCGGTAGAGCTCGGGGAACCGCAGGTCGTAGCAGGTCGTGACGGCGACGGTGAAGCCGCCGAGCTCGGCGGTGGGGATTCGTTCGCCGGGCACCAGCAGCTCGGCCTCCGCGGAGGCGTAGCCGAACAGGTGGTGCTTGCGGTAGACGAGCTGGCGCTCGCCGTCGGAGTCGAACAGCACGGCCGTGTTCGCGAGCCCCTCCTCGGCCTGCGTCGGGGTGGTCCCGGTGGCGGCGGTCTCCCCGAGGTCCTCGACGACGGTGCCGGCGAGCAGCGCGACGCCGTTGTCCGCCGCGGCGTCGGCGAGCCGGCTGAGCGTCTCGCCGTCGAGCCCCTCCGCCGCGCGCTGGTACACCTCGAACGAGAAGTAGCCGACGTTGAACAGTTCTGGCAGCGCGACGAGGTCCGCGCCGCGGTCGGCCGCCTCCTCGACGGCCGCGACGGCGCGGTCGACGTTGGCGTCGACGGCTGCGGGCTCGACGGCCAGCTGGGCGAGTGCGAGCTTCATGCCGGCAGCTCCAGATACTCGCGCAGGGCGGCTTCGAGGTTGTCGAGCTCGCCGTCGAGGTTGCGTTCGAAGAAGCGTTCCACGCCGGGGAGTTTACCGTCCACGATGAACCGGTTCGTGAGGGTACAGCCCGCCTCTGTCTCCCGTATCTCGTGTTCACCGGTGACTCGCATCACCTTCGAGCGGCCCTCGAACCGGACGAACTCGGGCTCGCGACGGTCGACGTCGCGGGTCCGCACGGCGACGGTCCGCCGGACGAGGGGGATCGGCAGTTTGACGTGCCACGTCGCATCGGTGCCGTCCTCGCTGCGGAGCTCGAACCGGTCCACCACGCTGATGGGACGAGCGCGGAGCTCCGGGTCCGCGATGAACGCCCAGACCCGTTCGGGGGCAACAGGGAACTCGAACGTACGCTCGACCCGGACTGTCATACGATATCTGGTTGCCTCGTGGCCAAAAACGCAGCGGAATCGGGTTAACTGACCGTAACCTTCCAGGTCGTCGAGCGGGAGCGGCCCCACTTCTCGATGTCCACGTCCTCGGACTTCTCTGATAGGTGCGGGAGTCGCGACCCCACCTGTTTCGAGGAGAGGTCGATGGCGTCGGCGATGTTCTTCGCACGGAAGTACTGTTGCCCCTTCGAGACGCTGTCTCGGAGGTAGGCGAGTATCCGTTGCTCCTCGTCGGAGTAATCGCTCATCGTCTACCCGAAGATAGGGGCCTCACGCTAATAACGATTTTTGCTCCGCCCGTTCCTACCGGTCCCACCACTGGAGCGCGAAGACCGAGAGCATCGCGAAGATCATCGCGCCCGCGAAGGCATAGCTCCCGGCCGCCTGTGCACTCGACGTGCCACCGAGGTACTGGATGCCGAAGACGGCCATCGCGACGGCGCACAGGACGGCACCGATGCCGAAGACGGTGGAGAACCCGATCGCCTTGTCGCTCGATCCCGACGTGTGTTCGCTCATGTGCGCCACTATCGAGGGGAGGGTCTTAATCCCTGCTGTCGACGGTGGGGGCCAGCCATCCAAAGGGCATTGGCTCAAGGCCTTTTATAGCTCGGGACCTTCCGTCCACAGGAATGTCAGACGGAACGGATGCAGGTAGTGGGTCGACGGGTGGTGGTGGCCTCGCGACGGCGAAGGCCACCCTGTTCGGGAGCAGGCTCCGAATCGGTGCCGTGGTCGTCGTCGGCCTCGTGGGGATGGTCGTCGCGGCGTACCTCCTCGGGTTCCTCGGCGTCCCGTCGGTGACAGGCGTCGAGAACCGCTTCGGCGAGACCAACGAGTCGACGACGGTCATCCAGACCGAACTCGGGGTCCAGAACCCGAACCCGGTCGGCACGGGCTTCCTCGACGTCTCCGCTGGCTACGAGGTGAGCATGAACAACATCACGATGGCGACCGGCGGGCGGGACGATATCGACGTCCAGCCGGGGCAGTCGACGGTGACGACACGGAGCTACCTCCGGAACGAGCGCATCCCGCACTGGTGGGCCAGCCACATCCGCCGTGGCGAGCAGACCGACGTGCGCATCGACGCGAGCATCCGGTCGGGGCTCGTCGGCCGCTCCTTCGCGGTGCCACAGGAACGGACCATCCAGACCGACCTGCTCTCGTCGTTCAACTCGACCGAGACGCGGGAGGTGAACGTGGACCGGCCTCTCGTCTCCGACCCCGTGCTGTACATCAACCGGACCGCCGGCCAGTGGGGCGACGTGACCAACGAGTCGACGCCAATCGTCCTCGATTTCTACGTCTACAACCCGAAGTCCTACGCCATCCCCATCTCGGAGATCGAGTACGGGGTGAACATGAACGACATCACCGTCGGGGAGGGGACGAACACCCGCGAGTACGTCCTCGCGCCGGGCGAGGTGACCCAGGTCCGGACCGTGACGACCATCGACAACGCGAACCTCGACGAGTGGTGGGTGAGCCACCTCCAGCGCGACCAGGTGACCGATCTCCGCATCGACTTCAGCGTGACCACCCGGATCGGCGGGACGAGCATCCAGATCCCGATGGACCGGTTCACCTACACCGAGACCATCGAGACGGACATCTTCGGGACGAAGAACGCGACCGACGCGGGCGGTGAGAATGGGTCGGAGACCAACGACGGAACCACCGGCAGTGGTGACGGCACCGCGACGGACGGCGGGACCACGACCGACGACGGCTCCGGCGACGACGGCACGACGAGCGGTGGCGGGACGACCACCGACGGCGGCGGCATCCTGGACGCCCGTGCGCCCACCTCTGCGCGGGCCGTCTGACGGGAACGGCGAGTGCTGACGCCGGCAACACGCTTATTATCCCGGCACGCTCACTGTAGCGTACATGAACCGGAGTACCCAGTCTCCTGGTCGAGTTCTCCGACGGTAACGAGATCACCGTCGAATCCACTCCAGAGTCGATCGTCGTTTCTATCGGTGAATCGGACCGCACGCTCACGCGCCGAGAAGCCATGGCGCTGCAGGACCAGATCGGTGACGCACTGGTCGAACGCCGCGAGTTCTTCCGCACCACCGGCGTCCACCGCGAGGACGGCTCCTACGAGGTGACCCGTCGTGGGGCCGACTCCGCGGGCAACGCGAAGGTGTTCGAGAGCTTCGAGACCGTCCGCCGGCTGTACGACCGCCTGCCCGACGAGTTCGGGGCCGAGGCGGTCGGTCGGACCGGTATCACGGGCTCTCGCCGGCACATGCTGGTGCGACACTTCGCGGAGCATCCGGCCTTCGACTGCGAGATCACGAGCCGGAGCCCGCTGACGGTCGCGAAGGCCGACCCCGAGTCCGCGGACGCTTCGGACGAGGAACGGATGCCGGAGGCGACGGCCGACTGAGGCCGTCGCTCGCCGGGGTACAACATCGTCGACCAGCGACAGCGCCGGCGAAAAACGGACCCGTTCAGTGGATCTCGACGTGCTCGGACTCCTCGTTGAGCGCGAGGTTGACGGCGATCTCCGCGTTCCGCATCGCGTACTGAGCGGTCTGCTGGAGGCTGACGAGTACCTCACGGACCTGGAGGAGGTCCTTGTTGTCCATCTCGGGGAGGTCGTCGAGTATCTCGCGCTCGCGGTCGCTGATCTCGTGGAACAGCCGACGCACCTCGATGGTCTTGTCGTAGTCGCGCTCGACGGCCGCCTCGACCGCCAGTGCCGTTATCTCGTCGACCTTCTCGGTGAACTCGCGGATGCGCCGCATCACGGGCTGGTCCACGTTGAGCGTGTGGTCCTCGGTCTCCATGACGATCTCGGCGATGTCCTCGGCGTTGTCCGCGGTGAGCTCGAGGTTCTTCGCGATGGAGCGGTAGCCGATGAGCGGGAAGCCCTCGTCCAGCCCGACCGCGCGGGCGAGGTTCGGGTTCTGGTAGGCGGTGAAGATGAGCCGCAGCATCAGCACGAAGATCTTGTTCGCCTGCCGCTCGCGGTTGAGGGCGCGCTGGGCCATGTCGGGGTTGCCGTGGGCGAGCGCCTTGATGGCCTCGCCGCGCATCGTCGAGCCGGTCGATTCGAGCCGTTCGAGCAGGTTGTCGAGCGTGAAGTCCTCGGGGTCGACGGAGCAGCGGATGGCGATGCTCTCGGGCGTCTCCTCGATGACGCCGAGGCCCATCAGCTGCGTCTCGGCCTGGTAGACGGCGTTGATGTGCTCCGAGGGGAGGGTGCCGCCCTCGTGGACGACACGGATGACGCGTCGCCCGAGCACGTACTGGGCGACGATGGCACGCTCGACGGCGTCCGCGTCGAGGTTGTCCGCGTGGATGATGGCCTCTGACTCCTCGGTGTTCGCCGACTCCGGCATCACCGTCAGCGTCCCCTTGCCGCCCATCCGCAGCGACACCTCGTCGCCCTTCTCGACGTCCTGCTCCTTCGCCCATTCGGCGGGCAGCGTCATCGCCAGCGTGGATGGCCCGAGCCGCTGGACCTTTCGCGTTTCCATGCCCACCAGTAGTCATGGGGTGACCTTATATTTGACTCCCTGGCGATTATATTCCGTAGTAGCCGATAATATCACCACTTATGCAATTGCGAAGGCGGTGATATTCTCCTCTACCGGCCAACACCAGCTCAGACGACCTTCAGCAGCCGTCGCTCGTACCGTCCGACGCGGACCTGCTGCCACCCGCGGAGCGACTCGTTGACCGTCTCGTCGTCGGTGTCCACCCGGAGGACCCCCACGTCGTCCAGTTTGTTCCGGGAGGCGACGACCTCGACGTCGCTGCGTTCGATGACCGCCGGTGAGATCTGGTGGTTCCCCCGTCCGAAGATGAACCCCTGCCCACCGATGGGCGAGACGACGATGACGTTCCGCTCGCCGAGGGTGTCGAGTATCTCCTTCTCGGTCGCGTCGTACGCGAGCACCTCGCCGTCGCGCCAGACGTCCACGCCCAGCGGCGACGGCACGAAACCCAGTGCGCGCTTGATGGCACCGACGGTGCTCCCCGGCGCGAGCACGTAGGTCACGTCCGCGTCGACCTCCTCGGCGAACCCCGCCGCCAGCGACTCGACGGTGCCGCCGCCGACCTGCTTCGAGGACTGCACCGCCTCCGCGACCGGCACCGGGACGACCGCGTGGAGCGTCGTCCGCACCTCGCCGCCGCGGTAGGCCTCCTCGTCGATGTCGTTCACCTCGCGGTCCGCGACGCGGTCGTACGTCGCCGCCACGCGCCCGGCGTCCCTGGGCGTCACGCCGAACACGGAGGAGTAGATCTTCACGCCCGCCGGCACGCCGAGCATCGGCGTGTCGGTGCCAGCCTCTTGCAGGGTCTTCGCCACGTCGACGGCCGTCCCGTCGCCGCCGACGAACAGCACGAGGTCCACGCCCGCTTCGACGAACGCTTCGACCGCCTCGCGGGTATCCGCCGCGTCGGTCTCGTCGCGGGAGTCGGTGACGACGGTCGGTTCGAAGCCCGCCTCGCGGGCCTCGTGCTCGCCCATCTCGCCCCCGGCGACGAACAGTTCGACATCCTCGCCAGCGCCCCCGCGGAGCGTCGTCAGAGCCTCGACCGCGCGCTCGGGTGCACGCTGCTCCGCGCCACGCTCGCGTGCCTCCGCGACCTTCCCGTCGGTTCCCTTCAGTCCGACGCGTCCACCCATCCCGGCGATTGGGTTGACGACGACCCCGATTCGCATTAGCCGTCCCTTGGTCGGTCCGGTGGAAAAAGGACGCGCTTCCGGTACCCCGGGTGACACTCGGGGTGCCGCGTGCTCCGGCCCACCTCCCCGACATGTGAACGTTTAAGCTACCGGGGGCGCAAGCGCGACCTATGATGAACCTCGTCCTCGAAACCAGCAGCGCGCTGCCGTTCCCGGGCACCGGGTGGGTCGTCCTCGTCGCGAGTCTGGCACTGACGGTCGGCTGGCTGCTCCACATCTACCGATAAATCGCTATCAGTGCGGCCATTTTAACCCATCAAGGCTCGTAGAGGGGTGTATGCGAAACCTCACCGTTCTCAGAGTCTGGGGCATCCCCATCCGTATCAACATCTCGCTGGTGGTGTTCCTGCCGATACTGGCGTGGTTACTGGGCAGTGGCACACAGATCGGCCTCTACGCGGGCTGGATAGAGGGTGCGTTCGGCGTCGCCGTCGACACCGAGGCACTCAGTGCCGGCTCGACGCCGTGGATCGTCGGCACCGCTGCGGCGGTCGGGCTGTTCGTCAGCGTGACGCTGCACGAGCTGGGCCACGCCTGGGTCGCGCTCCGGTACGGACTCGGCATCGAGTCCATCACCCTCTGGATTCTCGGAGGGCTCGCCGCGCTGTCGGAGATCCCCCGCGAGTGGCACAAGGAGTTCTGGATCGCCATCGCCGGCCCGATAACGAGTGTCGCCACCGCGGGCGTCGCCGCCGGCCTGTTGTTCGTGACGCCGTCGTCGCTCCCGGTCGCCCAGTTCGTCTTCGGCTGGCTGGCGGTCGCGAACCTCACCCTCGCGGTGTTCAACATGCTACCCGCGTTCCCGATGGACGGCGGGCGTATCCTCCGGGCGCTGCTCGCACGCAACCGGCCGTACGGGAGTGCGACGCGCATCGCCGCCCGTATCGGCGTCATCTTCGCGATGCTGTTCGCGGTCGTCGGCGTCATCGACTTCAACCCCATCCTGCTGCTGCTCGCGCTGTTCATCTACGGCGCGGCGACCTCCGAATCACGGACCGTGCTGCTCGACGAGCTGCTGGAGGGCATCACCGTCGGGGACGTCATGAGCAAGGACGTGCCGACGGTCCCCGCAGACGAGACCGTCGCCGCGTTCACCGACCGGATGTTCCGCGAGAGACGGACGACCTACCCGGTGACCGACGAGGGTGGGAGCGTCGTCGGCATCGTCACGCTCGCCGACATGCGCTCGGTCGACCCCGCCGACCGGGAGACGACCACGGTAGGGAGCGTCGCGAAGGAGGCACCCCAGTTCGAGGCCACCGGCGACGCCTTCGAGACGCTGGCGGCGCTGAACAGCACGCGGACGAAGAACGCCCTGGTCACCCGTGACGGCGCGGTCGTCGGCGTGCTCTCCGAGGCCGACTTCACCCACGCCCTGTCGATGCAGCGTGAGTTCGGCACCGGGTTGCCCTGAGACGACCGGCCGCGAGCAGCGACTACTCTTCCGGTGCCTCGACACGGTCGCGCAGCCACCCCGCCGCCTCGCGGACCTCCGACTCGTCGACTCCCGAGAGCTTGACCGACACCGTCTCGCCCGGGTAGCTCCCGACCTGCACGTCGAAGCGCTCGCGTAGCTCGGCGAACCGCTCGACGAGCGCCGACTCGGCCTCGTCGGCGTCGACCACCTCGACGTGCCGTATCGTCCCGCTGAACTCCGGGGCGACCTGCTCGAACATCGCCTCCATCTCCTCGGGGACGCCCGGGAGGACGTACACCGACTCGACGACACAGCCGGGCGCGACGCCGGCCTCGTTGTGCAGCACCCGCGCGCCGGCAGGGAGATGTGTCGTCCCCGGCGCGAGGTCGCTCGCCGAGTACCCACCGTGTTCGGTGAGCCACGCCTCGGCCTCCGGGTTGGCCTCGACCTCCCGGCCGACCGCGGCGGCGACCCCCTCCATCGTCAGGTCGTCGTGCGTCGGTCCGAGCCCGCCGGTGACGACGACCGCGTCGTACGCCGCCAGCGACTCGTTGACGACCTGTGCGATGTCGCCCACGTCGTCCGGGACGGTCAGGACCCGTTCGACCTCGACGCCGCGCTCGGTGAGCCGGCGGCAGAGCCACGTCGCGTTGGTGTTCGCCGTGTCGCCACTCAGGAGTTCGTCGCCGACTGTCACGACGGCTACGCGCATACCTCGGGGAACGGTCGGCGTGGACAAAAAACGCGCGTTGGCGGGAGCGTCACCCAGGCCCGTCGCCGCTGTCGAAGCCCATCTCCTCGCGGAGCTCGGTGAGCTCCCGGATCTGGTACCAGTAGTAGCCCATCCCCGTGAGCGCGGCGAGCCCGAGGATGACCGCGGTTCCGGTGAAGATGTAGTAGTCGCGCTGGAGGTAGTACTTGATCGTCATCCGGCCCGAGACGGGGTCGTCCTCGTCGGTCCACTCGAGGTGGAGCCGGTTGCCGTCGTCGACGTAGCTGTTGTCCGCGGACGGGACGACCTGTCCGAACAGGAAGAAGGAGGTGCGGAAGCCGGCCGGGAGCACGACCTCGTAGGTGCCCTCCATGTAGTTCCACATCCGGAAGTGCTTGGGCTCGGCGGGGCCTGAGAACGCGAGGGTGCCGTTGACGCTCCCGTTCTCGGTCGGGAGCACGACGTGTGTCCGGTAGTTCGTCTTGTACACCCGGAGTTCGGAGCCGTTCACCGTGGTTCCGTTCGGGTAGCGGAACCGGAGCGCCGAGATGTCGACCGGGTTGTCGTTGCTGATGCCCCGGGTCCACACCTCGAACTCCTCGTCGGTGCGGTTGTCGATGTGGTAGACCGCGTGGTACGCGCCGCCGGTGACGTTGACGTACACGTCGGTCGTCTCCGGCGTCTCGACGGGCTCCGGCGTCCCGTTCGTCGTGTCCCAGCTCGGGACCTCCTCCCAGGCGTAGGTCGCGTTGCGGTCCAGCCGTGCGTCTGAGATGCCGTCGTCGAAGAACCCGAGACAGCCGGCGCTGGCGACGAGCAGCAGGGCCAGCCCGGCTCCGAGCAGCAGTCGACGGTTCATACTATGGGACGACGCACTTCAGCTCGGCCGGGAGGTACTCGCCGATGCTGGCGAGCAGCCCCGGCGGGTCGGTGTCCTCGCGGCAGACCACGGACTGCTCGAGCAGGCCGAGGCGTTCGACGGTGACGATGTCCCGGGCGTGGCCGGCGCGGTTGACCGTCGCGCGGACCTCGCCGCGGGTCGCGCTGTTGACGTTCAGCCGACCCGTGCCGCGGGTCCACTCGTACAGCCGGTCGCGTTCCTCGTCCGCCAGCCGGGAGGGCCCGTCGTCGCCGCCGTAGACGAACCGCATCGGGAGGTGCTGGACGATGCCGAACCGGTCGCGGATCTGCTCCGGTGTGCCGGGGCCGAGGCCGAGCTCGTCCGCGGGGATGCGGACGTGCTGGCCCGCGTCGAGGACGAAGCCGTCGTCGTCCCACCGCTGGAGCGTGCCGACGTACGTCTCGCCCGCCTCGAGCTGGGGCAGTATCTCGCCGTACGCCTCGGCGAGCACGTTCCGGGCCGCGACCGCGTCGGGGCCCTCCAGCGTCACGGTCGGGAAGTCGTCGTGTCTGATTCCCAGTTCGTACTCGACGTCGAGGTCGCCGACCTCGTTGTCGACCAGCGCGCGCAGTGCGTCCATCGACCGGTCTCGCGCGTCGCCCTGAACGTACACCTTTGTTGCGAGGACGACCATTATGCGCTCGCGTCCACGTTCAGTTCGTCACGGAGCTCCGCGATGCGCTCCTCCATCGCCGTGACCAGCATCTCGTTGTCCATCGACTCCACCGGCGAGCCACACTCGGGGCACTCGAAGCCGAAGTCCATCGCCTCACCGAACTCGAATCGGATGGAGCAGACCTCACAGAGGTAGAACTCGTGGTTGCGCTCGTACTCGTTTCGTTCCGCGAGCGTGTCGAGCAGTCGGTACATCTCCTCCTCCAGGTTCTCCGGGATGTTGTCGTACTTGAACGTCCAGAGGTACGTCAGCCAGCCGGAGTCCTCGTCACGGAGCCGTCGGTACGAGGCGAGGTCGTTCTCGTAGAGGATGAACAGGGCCCGGCGCACGTCGTTGAGCTCCAGGTCCAGTTCCTCTGCGAGTTCCTCGTCGGTGACCTCGCCGTCCGGCGGGGCGGCCGCGACCGGCATGCCCTTCGGACCGACCAGCTCGTGGAGGTACTTTTGGATGACAGGGTCTTCCAGGAGCTCCTCAAAAGCCATTGTCGTAATTCGGGGCTCTCACGCGTTTAAAAGTACCGCTCCGCCCCCGTGCGGGCGTGGGGATGACAGACAGGTGTCGCCCGTCACGTGGTCGCGGCACCGCCGCGACGGTGGAAGCCTCGCTCGTCGCCCGTCTGGGTGCCTCGGTCGCCGCCTGTCAGGGGTCGGGGTCGAAGATGTCGGGCTCCGGCGAGCCGTTCACCTGGATGACGCCCATCATGCCCTTCCGGGCGACCCTGGTGAGGGCATGGTCGACCAGCTTGATCGGCTCGGGGACCGGCGTGTCGATCTCCGCGCAGGCGACGGTGCCGGGCGCGACCGGCGCGGTTTCGACGTAGTGCTCGGGCTCGTTCGCAAGCGCGCCGTCCCGGTAGAAGTCCGTCCAGACGTTCCCGATGGCGTGCCACGAGCTGGTGAGGTTCGGGCCGCCGTTGGACATGAAGATGCGGACGCGGTCACCCTTGTCCACCTCCACCGGGCCGTAGCCGTTCCCGGTGAAGGCGTACGCCTCGCCGTTGTAGACGACGTAGCTCGGCTCCTCCTTCTTCATCGCCTCGAAGTCGAAGGCGTGGTGGCCCTCCTCGCCCGCTGCCTTGTCGGTGTAGATCTCGTGCTGGCCGAAGTAGAACTCGTGGTCCACCTCGGGCAGCCCCTCCTCGGGTTCGACCAGGATGGCACCGAACATGCCGGCGCTGATGTGCTGGTCGAGGTTCGGTACCGCGCAGTGGTAGATGTGGACGCCGGGGTACATCGCCCGGAACTCGATGGTCGCGCTCTCGCCCGGGTTGATGCTCGTTGCGTCGGCCCCACCACCGGGGCCGTACACCGCGTGCAGGTCGATGTTGTGCGGCATCGAGTTGCTGTCCGGGCTGGAGAGCGTCAGGTTGACCGTGTCACCCCGCCGGACGCGTATCATGGGCCCCGGCACGCGACCGTCGAAGGTCATGTAGTCGAACGTGACGCCGGGCTCGATCTCGGCGGTCTCCTCGGTGACCTCGAGCGATATCTCGTGCCGGCGGGGCTCGTTCCAGTCCACCGGGTCCGGGACGTCCCGTGGGTCGGCCGCGATACGGTCGACCGTCGTCTGTGCCGGTTCCTGCTGGGTCGGGGTGGCCGAAGCAGTGGTCTGCTGGTCCGCCTCGACCGGTTGCTGCCCCGTAGAACAGCCAGCGAGGGTTGCTGCGCCACCGACACCGAGGGCCTGTACGACGCGCCGCCGCGTGGTATCAAACATTGGTGGTCACCTCACATTCCACGCTTGTCGGGGCTCCCACATCAACCGTGAAGACGGTTCTCACCCGGGTGAGAACCGGCTCGAAGGTGTTCGGACGACGTACTATAAGAAGGGTTGGGCGGTCACTCGTCGTCCTCGGCGAGCACGCGGTTCGGGACGGAGGAGGGTCGGTCCGCACCCATCGAGACGTCCCCCGCAGCGAGAACCGCTTCAGGAGCGCGTCGGAGGCGAACGGGGCCATCCCGTGGATGATGAGCGTATCACCGGGGAGGCGGGCCCGGAACAGCAACTGGACGGTCTCGCCGTTGTAGAACTCGAGACTGCGCGTCGGTCACGACGGTCTCACCGCCGGGTCCGGCGCAGACGGTCAGGCATGGACCTCCGTCGGGATTGGCGGGGTGTGCTCGTACGAGTAGAGCGCACCGGCACCCATCACAAGGGGGTTGAACACGAACACGACCGCGAGCAGTCTCGCGAGGGGTCCTCGTCTCACGCCCGTGACGGGGGCGAGGGAGGGACGAACCGGTTCGTCACCGACGGGTTCTGGGGACGTTCCCCCGGCGAATGTGTTCGGACGCCTTCCCGACAGGCTGGAATCTGAGCGACGCCTATCCCGACGAGCGAGTAACTCCCGTCTGTGATGTCACGCGATACGAGACTCGACCGACGGACGTTCGTGAAGACTGCTGCGACCGCGACTGCGCTCTCGGCCGGGGCCGGCTGCCTCAGCGGGAGCGATGGGTCCAGCGACGGCGGCGGCGGTGGGGGCAACGACGGCGACGACAGCGACGCCGGTGACGGCGACGACAGCGACGCCGGTGACGACAGCGGCACGGACTTCGGCGGCTGGTTCGACAACGTCGGGAACTTCGACGGCGTCGCCGACCACACCGGGGAGTCCGAGGTGACGGTGACCGTCGGTGCCCAGGGCAACGGCGGTGGGTTCGCGTTCGACCCGGCCGCCATCCGCGTCGACACCGGTACCACGGTCGTCTGGGAGTGGACCGGCGACGGCGGGAGCCACAACGTCGTCGCGGACGGCGGTAGCTTCGAGAGCGACCTCGTCGGGAGCTCGGGCCACACGTTCGAGCAGACGTTCGACTCGTCGGGAACGGTGAAGTACTTCTGCTCGCCGCACGAGCAGATGGGGATGAAAGGCGCAGTCGTCGTCGAATAGGGCCGACGACCGTCGTTTCTCGCGTTACGTCCCGCCGCCGGTCTCAGCCCGGAGCTCGGTCCAGAGGTCCTCGAGACGCTCGTCCGCCCGCGCGGACCGCTGCTCCACGACGGCGGCGAGCGAGCCACCGTCGTCCGGTTCGACGCGGACCGCCTCGAACGCGCGCCGGTATCGGGTCGTCGGCTGGCCGCGACGGAGCGCGTCCGTCCGCTCGGTCACCAGCCCGGCGTCGACCAGCCTGTCGAGCTTCCGGTAGGTCGTCGACAGCGGGACCTCGGCACCGTCGGCCACCTCGCCGGCGGTCGCGGGCTCGTCGAGGAACTCGACGATGGCCCGGCAGTCGTCGTCGGCGAGCGCACCGACGACGGCGCGAGCGTCCGGTTGCACGTGGCTGTCGCTATCGACAGCGAGGCTGTCACTGCTCATGATCGGTCAGTGCTCTATCAACACGTCCTCGTCGACGTCCTCGACGAACCGCTTCACGACGGCCTCCTCCGCGCGGTGCAGGGTCTCGGACGCCGTCGACTTCGCCATCCCCAGCTCGTCGGCGAGCTCGGTGAGTGAGCAGTCACGGGGCGTGTCGTAGTAGCCGTGGTCGACGGCCGCCAGCAGCAGGCGGAGCTGGCTGTCGGTGAGCAGTCGCTCGGGTTCGACGCGCTGGCTCACCTGCTCGACGGTGTAGGGGATGCCGAACGTGTCGAGCTGCTCGGCGAGCGCCGAGAGTCGGTGCTGGGGCGCGGTGATCTCCCACTCCGCCTTCCCGTTCTCCAGCGTGAACGGCATCTCGAGCGGCACACCGGAGCCCTGCACCGGGAGCAGGAGGAACGGCGTCGTGGTCTCGAACTGGACCAGTGCCTTGCCGTCGTCGGCCTGCAGGACCTCGAGTTCGGTGACCGTGTCGTCCGCGTCGATGGCCGTGACGACCGGTGGGAGGTCCGCCGCGATGACCTCCGCCAGTCCGACGCCGGCGTCGTCGTCGGTGAGCGCGGCGAGGATCCGGAAGCGCGCCTCGGGGTGGTCCCGCGAGATGTCGCCGATCCAGACCCCCTCGGGCACGGTGAGCGTGAGTTCTGCGCGTGGCATTGTCCTATCTCGACGTAGTGGGACCGCACCCCAATCAGTGTTCCCGAACATGTTCGGACAGTTCCGAACACCTTCGGGAGAATACCCACCCATCACGCGCCCCAAGCACCGGTATGCACACCGACGAGCCCACACAGGTGCTCGACGTGCGGGACGTAGACGGCGAACCGTTCGGACACATCGACGACGCGCTCGCCGAACTGTCCGCCGGCGAGCGTCTGCTGCTCGTGAACGGCTTCGAGCCGGTCCCGCTGTACGACGTCCTCGAACGGCGCGGCTACGATTACGAGACCGAACAGGTCGCGCCCGACGAGTGGCACGTCACCATCGAGGCGGTCTGACGGTCGGTCCGTCGTCGAGCGAGCGTCCCGGTGACGAGCAACAGCACCTCGCCGACCGCCTCCGCGCCCAGCGGCCGGAGTACTGACCGCCGGCCCCCTGGGTCCTCAGACCGTCCAGTCCTCCTGCGTGTACGCCATCTCCCAGAACGAGTGTTCGAGCCGGGCGCTCGTGAGGAACGCCTCGCGCATGGCGTCGTGCTCACCGGGATAGCGCTCGCCACAGCGGTCGACGAACGCACGCAGCCAGCCGACGGCCTCGGCGAACTCGTCGCTCGTGTACTTCTCGACGAACGGTGCGTAGCGGTGCTGCTCGTCCATCAGGTCGTCCATGTGACGGGCGACGTCGAGGTAGCCCTGGCCGCAGGGGTAGATCGCCGCGGCGATCTCGGCGATTGAGCCCTCGTGGGCCGTCCGGACGAGGTAGTTCGTGTACGCCACGCAGGTCGGAGCCTTCCGGACCGATTCGAGGTCTCCCGGCGTGAGGTCGTACTCGCGTGCGAACTCGCGGTGGAGGTCCATCTCGTCGTCGAGCACGGTGTGGGCGACACCGAGTAGGTGCGCCATCGTCTCCTCGTCGCGTGCTTTCGTCCCTGCGACGGCGAAGGTCCGGGCGTAGTCCAGCAGGTACCGGTAGTCCTGCTCGACCCAGTGCCGAAACGCCGCCTCGTCGAGCGTGCCCGCCGCCAGTTCGGTCACGAACGGGTGGTCGTACTGCGCCTGCCAGATGTGCTCGCCCGCGTCGAGAAGTTCGTCGCTGAAGGCCATAGGTCGGAGAGCGGACTCCAGCAGAATATAATTTACTAATACAATTTAGTTGTTCCCCGGGCTGCCCTGTCGCCGCTACAACCGACGTTTCAGCTTGCCGGGGGCTTTTGCAGTCGCCGGAACAACCGTCGACCATGCAGCGTCGAGACGCCCTGAAGCTCCTCCCGACGACCGCACTCGGCGGTCTCCTCGCCGGCTGTACCGACTCCCTCTCCTCGGGCGACCCGACCGATACCCCAACCGAGCCGTCGACCGGCGCACCGGCGACCGAGACGGCGACGACCGACGGCGGAACAGAGGCCCCGGAGTCTGGCCTCACGGTCCAGTCGGTCGACGTCGGCCAGTACGTCCTCCGGCTGAACGACCTCGGCACCGGGCCGGGTATCCAGCCGACACCCGTCTCCGGGCTCGACGACCCCGAACGGAGTGTCGTCGAGCAGGCCATCGCCGGCGGCTACGAGTCCGACGACCGCCCCGCGTGGCTCCAGGAGTTCGTCGCGAACACGCGGTACGTCAGTCGGGACGGCAGCTACTACGAGCTCGAACACACGCTGCCGACCTACGAGATCACCGCCGACCGCGTCGACGCGAGCCAGGTCGATTCGGTCGCCAGCTACGACGAGTACGAGGCGGCAGTCACCCACGACGGCGTCGTCTTCTCCGGCCTCGTCCGCGTCGCGCTCGACGGGGGCTACGAGACGGCGCACCTCTGGCCGAGCCTCGACTCGTTCCTCGCGGAGTACGACGCGGTCGACTACCGGGGCGAGACCGTCCGACTCACCCTCGCGACGGGCGACGCCGCCCCGCCGTTCACCGTCACCGCGAGCGAGATACCAGCCTCGGCGCTCGCCGACGGCTCGGTGTGGGACGCGAACGGGGCCTCCGACGAAGTACCGGCGGTCCTCCGCGAGGCCGGCGAGGCATCGGGCGTCTACTCGCTCGACGACCCGCCCGAAGGGCTACTCGCCGGGCTCGACGAACACGACTACGTCTCCCTCGACGGCCGCTTCTACACGACCTACGTCGAGAACCGCGAGCCGCTCCCCGTCACGCTGGACGCGACCGCCGTCGAGGGTGAAGAGGGCCCCGCAGTCGAGATCTCGCTCCGGAACGACGCCGACGCGACGGTGTCGGTCACGAGCGGCGCGCCGGCTCCGTTCGGCGTGCTCTCCCTCCGCGCCGCGAACGGGGACCGCCGCTCGCTCCTCTGGACGGACGCCTACGAGGAGAGCGACCACGTCCACACCGAGGGACGGTCCGTCACGGCCGTCAACAGCATCGGCCTGGTGACGGAGGTCGAAGCCGGTGGCTCCGTCTCCCGGACGTTCCAGGTGGCCCCGGACATCGAGCCCGGCGAGTACGTGCTCGACGACAGCGTCGGGGTCGAACTCCCGGGTGACGAGGAGGGCGGTACGCTGGATTATACCGTCCGCGTGCGCGTCGCGTGACCGTGCGCGGGCACCCGTCGCCGGGCGAACATGTTCGGGCCAAGGCCCACGCCCGGCCCGGCGCTAGTTCCAGCCGATGCCCGAGAACCAGATCGACGTCCGCGAGATACCGCCACAGCAGCGTCACCCGAAGATACACGACGCATTCGACGAGCTCGACCCCGGCGAGGCGCTGACGCTCGTCAACGACCACGACCCGAAGCCGCTGTTCTACGAGTTCCAGGCCGAGGTCGACGACTTCGACGCCGACGCCTACACGGTCGACCGCGTCGCCGACGACGAGTTCATCGCGACGCTCCCGAAGCAATAGCGGTTCGCTCGTCGCGACCCTCCCCGAGCTCACTCCTCCCAGACGGCGGTGACGACACCCTCGTCGGTCTCCGCCGTGTCGTACTCGAACCCCCGCTCGGTCAGCCGCGGGTAGAGGTGCTGCGGGGCGCGGTCGTTCACCTGGACGAGCACCGTGCCGTTCGCGTCGGCGGTCCACTCGAGCGTCCTCTGGAGCGGCTCCGGCGGTGGAAGCTCGCGTGCGTCGAGCAGTTCACACGGTCTGTCCGTCGGTGCAGCCGTCGCCTCGCGGAGTGTCTCGGCGTCCATACCTGCACTGACGCCCGCGAGTCACTGGGCGATGTCCCCGAACACGTTCGTCCCCGGGCGCGCCGAACATGTTCGGGAGTCCTGTTTCGGCCGTTCCGCCCCGAGTGTCGGGTATGCCGAGCGTCTCGCACGATGACACGGAATCGGTCGCCGGGGAAGCACACGACGGCTCCTGGTCGGTGAACCTTGAGAGGTCCGAGTACGCCGACAGCCCGGAGCTGGTCGTCGACGACGCACTGACGGCCGTCGCCGAGACCCGGCCGGGATTCCACGTGAACCTCGTCACCCACGGCGACTCCGGCCACCCGCAGACCTACCTGTTCGACGCACTCGGCGAGGCAGTGGGGGACGCCGCCCGCTGGGAGTACGTCGAGCAGTGCGGCTGCGGTGGCCACGTCACCCGGGTCCACGTCGAGGACGACTGGACGCGTCCCGACGACGCCTGACCATGCAGGTGGACACGGACGAACGGCCGTTCGTGCTGGTCTGGGAGCTGACCCAGGCCTGCGAGCTGGCCTGCGAACACTGCCGAGCCGACGCACAGCCACGCCGCCACCCGGACGAGCTGACGACCGCCGAGGGGGAGCGACTGCTCGACGAGGCCCGGGAGTTCGCCGAAGGTCAGATCGTTGTACTCTCCGGAGGGGACCCACTCGCCCGCGAGGACGCGGTCGACCTCGTCGACTACGGCACCGACCATGGCCTCCGGATGACGATGACGCCGAGCGGGACCAGCTCGCTCACCCGGGAGCGCCTCGACGAGCTCGCCGACGCGGGACTGCGGCGGCTCGCGCTGAGCATCGACGGCGGCTCGGCCGCGACCCACGACACGTTCCGCGGCGAATCCGGGAGCTTCGAGTCGACGGTCCGGGCAGCTCGGCAGGCCCGCGAGGCCGGGCTCCCGCTCCAGATCAACACGACCGTCTGCGCCGACACCGTCGAGGAGCTCCCCGCTATCCGCGACCTGGTCGCCGACCTCGGAGCCGTCCTCTGGTCGGTGTTCTTCCTCGTGCCGGTCGGCCGCGGTCGACTCCTCGACCCGGTTTCACCCGAACGGGCCGACCGCGTGATGGCGTGGCTCCACGACGTCCGCGAGGACGCTGCCTTCGGCGTCAAGACCACCGAGGCCCCCCAGTACCGGCGGGTCGGGCTCCAGCGTCGGCAGGGCGACGGGACCGACGACGGGGACTCGTCCCGCGGACCGCCAGCCGGCATCGGTCGCCGGACCGGGATCACCGCCGGCGACGGCTTCGCGTTCGTCAGCCACGTCGGCGAGGTGTATCCCTCTGGATTCCTGCCCAAGTCGGCGGGCAACGTCCGCGACGAGAGCGTGGTCGACATCTACCGGGACGCACCACTGTTCGAACAGCTCCGAGACCCCGACGCGCTCCGCGGGAAGTGCGGCGCGTGCGAGTTCCGGACCGTCTGCGGCGGCAGTCGCTCGCGGGCGTACGTCCACACGGAGGACCCGCTGGAGAGCGACCCGCTCTGCCCGTACGTGCCCGACGGATACGAGGGGCCGCTCCCCGAACCGAGTCGCGGATGACGTCGAGCCAGCCCGAGATGACCGACGACCCTCGCGAACCCTCGACGCGCGCCGAACAGCGCGCCCGCTGTGTCCAGCGCGAGGCGGTCGAGCAGGCGTGCTCGCAGCTCGCCGCCAGCGGGGAACTGACCGAAGAGCGACGGCAGGCGGTGGCGGCACTGGCGCTCCGGCTCCGGCGACGACTGGTCGACGGGCCGCTCACGGTCGCGCGGGGTCGGTCGTGCCACGCGGCCGACGCGGACGTCGACCCGACCGTGGTCGCGGCGCTGTTCACCGACTGAGCCGCCAGCGCCGAGGCTGGTCGGTCCTCCCACGGTCCCTTCTGAGGCGAACAGGCACCACTCGTGCTCCCGACGGCGACGTGGCGCGCACCCGCGGCCCGCCGTCGGACCGTTCTCAGATCACGCCGGCTCTGGCCGCGGGATGGTACATAAAGCGTGGCCCGGCTGCGTTCAGACGAACGTCACGGGGACCGTACTCGCCTCGCGTGCGTGTGGAGAGATGTCCACGTCGACACGTCTAGTGCGGGACGGACGCCTTTGGGTCCGGACTCGAAGACGGTCACGTGTGGTGTGTCGGTCAGCTCGGGGACGGAGACGACATCGGGCATCTGCCGCGACGTTCTCGGGCGGGCCCGATCCCGAGTCGCCAGGACATCTTCGGTCCGGTCACTCGCTCGGGGCAGTACCGACGAGCGTCGGGAGGACGCCGTTGCCGTGGACGCGGACGACCCGGAGCAGGTTCGCGCTGAAGACGAGGGTGCCGAGGAGAAACAGGGCACCACCCGCGAGGACGAGCCACGACGGCGCGAACGCCCAGTCCGCAGCGACCAGACAGCATGCGCCTCCGGCGGTCGCGACGAGGTCCACCGTCGCCAGCCGGTCGTCGTAGAGGTCGTCGATCATCGGCACCGGTTCGTAGCCCAGTCGGTCGGCGTAGCGGTGAATCCAGACGACGAAGGGGACGACGTGGTACAGCGTCCCGAGCACGACGAAGCCGACGACGAACAGCGCGAGGGAGTCGAAGCCCGCGCCGAAACGGGCGTCGAGCGCGGTCGGGTCGCGGAGCCACGTCGGGGTCGTCGCGACAGCCCAGCCGATCATCCCGACGGCGGCAATCGCATAGCGGGTGAGCATCGGCGTTCGGGGGACGCGTGCAGCGTGGAGTCGGCGTCCGAGGACGATTCCGACGGCGGCCACGCTGGCGACGACGAGCAGTCCCCCGGCCCGGGCGAGCGGGACGTTCGCGACGAGTCGGCCGCCTGCGAGGGCGAGAACGCCGACCGGGAAGGCGACCGTCTCGAATCCGGCGAGGAGTCCGTCGAGACGGTCCAGCTCGGTCTGGGTGAACATCGTCGCGAGCTGGTAGAGCGCGCCGAACACCGTCGTGAGGACCGCGCCGAAGACGGCGAGGGTCGCGTGGGCCGCGACGACCCTGGTCCGGGGTACCGTCCCGACCCCGAGTAGCCCACGTGTGAAATCGATGGCAAGGACGACGCCGAGGACGGTGACGAGGACGAAGAAGCCGAGCGCGAGGAGAAAGTGGCGCTCGGTCACGTCGAGCGGGTGTGCAGCGACCAACGTCCGGCCGACGTTGTACGCGAGCGTCCAGAAGCCGAGCGCGAGCACCGCGCCGGCGACCGGGAGCAGTGCGAGTCGACCGGCGAGCATCGCGACGACCAGCCCGGTGACACCGAGGGTGAGCAGCCACAGCTGGACGGCAGCGAGTCGCTGGGAGTGCAGGCTGGTGCCCGACCAGACCGGGACGAACTGGGTCATCGCGCCGGCGATGGTGATACAGACCCAGCCGACGAGCAGCAGGTGGACGTGTGCGAGGGGGGCGATACCGGATACGGCGTCCGCAACTCCGGTGGCGTCGGCCGCGATGGCGACCCGCAGGGCCGCCGCGGCGACGAGGAAGCCGAAGCCGACGACGAAGTGCCGGAGCGGGACCGCCATCGGTGGCTGGCTGTCCGTGTCGAGGTCACCCGGAATCGCGCTCATGTCGGTCGCTACGCTGTCGCGTTCCGTGGGTGGTTCCGCGAACGTGTTCGGGGACGGGCGCGTCGAGGGAGAAGGGAGGTCGAGCCAGCGGTGGCTCACCCATGGCGGGCAGTTCGAACGTGGGACCGTACAGTCGAGTATCCTCGGCCGAACACGTTTGTGCCGGCGTCAGTCGGACGCTTCGTCCGTCGCGCTCTCGTCACCCTCGTCGGTCGACGAACCGTCGCCCTCGTCGACCGGGACGACGCGCTTGCCGGTCTCCTCCGGGACGACCTGGCGGTCGGCGTCCGTCCACTCGCGGTCGAGCTCGCGCCCCTCGAACAGCCGGTCGAGGAAGACCGCGAGGCCGGCGACCTCCGAGTGGGGCTGGTTCGTCACCGCGACGTTGTAGTCGGCGTGTTCGTACACGTCGAAGGGGACCTTCTCGGAGCCGACGACGACGAGCAGCGGAGCGTCGGCGCGGGCCGCGCGTATCTCGCCCTCGACGTCCTGGATGCGCTCGCCGTACATCGTCAGGTGGACGACGACGCCGTCCCAGTGCCGGACGACCGCGGCGGGCGAGTCGGTGAGTTCGACCTCGAACGGGCCGCCGAACCGCCCGGTGATGTCCGCGACGGTCTGGCGGGACTGGTCGGCGTTGGCGGGGTAGACGACGCGGTCCGCGCCGAGCGCGCGGGCGGTGAGGCCGACGTGGGTCGTCATCCGGTCGTCCCGGCCCGGCCGGTGGGCCAGGCGGAGGACGGCCACTTCGGGTTCTCCCTGCATACCACCGGCTACGTCGGTCGCTCGTTAGGGGGTTTCGCTTTCGACGGTACGACCGGATTACCCGGGACGGTCGCCGGTCGGTTCGGATATCGCGTCCTTAACAACGTCGCCTCCCGGCGTAGTGCGACCGCCATGACGGCAGTCAAAATCATCAAGGTGCTCGGCACGTCGACCGAGTCCTGGGAGGACGCGGCGCACGAGGCGGTCGCACAGGCACAGGAGAGCATCCACGACATCCACGGCATCGAGGTCGAGGACTGGACGGCGAACGTCGAGGACGGGCAGATCACCGAGTACAAGACGACCGTCGAGGTCGCGTTCCCGGTGATACACGAGGAGTCCTGACTGGCCGATACCGCAGGGGACACCCACGCTTTTCTCGTCACCCGCCCTACGGCCGCCATGACCAGACCGGAAGCCATCGCGGGCGTCGAGCACGTCGACCTCACCGGACGGACCGTCCTCGTGACCGGTGCGACCAGCGGCGTCGGTCGGGAGACAGCCCTTGCTCTCGCGCGCCTGGGCGCACGCGTCCTCGTCCACGGTCGGGATCGGATGGCAGGACGCGCGGTCGCGACGGAGCTCGACGACCTCGGTGCTGACTCGGTGTTCTTCCGGGCGGACTTCGCGAACACTGAGTCGCCCGTCGACCTCGCCGATGCCGTCGCCGAGCACACCGACGAACTCGACGTGCTCGTCAACAACGCCGGTGCCTACGTCGACGACCCGACGCTCGCCGACGGCGTCGAGCTGACGTTCCGGGTGAACCACCTCGCGCCGTTCGCGCTGACGCGGACGCTCTCGGACGCTGGAACGTTCGCGGGCGATGCGCGAGTGGTGACGGTGTCGAGCGCAGTCCACCCGCGGGCCGACGCGAGCGATCTCACCCGCGAGGCGGTCACGTCGGTCGACGACTACGACGGGCTGCAGGCCTACGCGCGGTCGAAGCTCGCGAACGTCCTGTTCACCCGCGAACTCGCCCGCCGCGAGTCCGACCTGCTCGCGAACTGCTGTCACCCCGGGCTCGTCCCGGGCAGCGGCCTCTGGCGGGACGCGTCGTTCCCGATTCGGGCCGGCGTCCGGCTGCTCGCTGCGCTCCCCGACCCACTCCTCGAACGGGTCGCGGACAGTTCACGCTCGGCGGCAGCGACCAGCGTCTTCCTCGCCGCCGGGGAGTACGACGAGTCGGGTGCGTACTTCAGCGACTGCGAGCCGACCACGCCGTCGCCGGCGGCCCGGGATGACGAGCTCGCGCGGCGACTGTGGAAGCTCACCGAGGACCTACTGGAGTAGCGTCCGCGTGCGCGTGTCAGCCAACCGGAGACCAGAACACACTTGCCCGACCCTCGCACATCCGAGCACATGGATCTCACCGACAGGAACGTCGTCATCACGGGCGCGGCCGGGCTGGTCGGCTCGCACCTCGCCGCCGAGCTGTGTGACGACAACCACGTCGTCGCCGTCGACGACCTCTCGAAGGGCTCGCGCGAACGGGTTCCCGCCGGTGCCGAGTTCCGACGGCGCGACGTGACCGACCCCGACGACGTCGCCGACGTCATCACCGAGGACGTGGACATGGTGTTCCACTTCGCCGCGTACACGGACACGAACTACGACGACGACCGCCAGCTGTTCGAGGAGAACACCGAGATGACCTACAACGTCCTCGAACGCATGGACGAGGTCGGCGTCGACAGGCTCGCGTTCACCTCCTCCTCCACCGTCTACGGCGAGGCTCCGATGCCGACGCCCGAGGACT
The DNA here is from genome assembly GCF_024495425.1 of Haloarchaeobius litoreus. NCBI lineage: Archaea > Methanobacteriati > Methanobacteriota > Halobacteria > Halobacteriales > Halorubellaceae > Haloarchaeobius > Haloarchaeobius litoreus. The sequence goes on from NZ_JANHJR010000001.1 coordinate 1,304,506, forward strand.
ACGCGCCGCTCGAACCCATCAGCATCTACGGCTCATCGAAACTCGCCGACGAGGGGCTACTGTCGACGTACGCGCACTCCTACGGGATGCAGATCTGGTGCTACCGCTTCGCCAACATCGTCGGCCCGCACCAGCGCGGCAACGTCGTCCCCGACTTCATCGAGAAGCTGCTCGACGACCCGGAGACGCTGACCATCCTCGGTGACGGCCGCCAGGAGAAGTCCTACCTCCACGTCGAGGACTGCGTCGACGCGATGACCCACGTCGTCGAACACGCCGACGCGGACTTCAACATCTACAACCTCGGGACCAGAACGACGACCTCGGTCACGGCCATCGCGGACATCGTCGCCGACGAGATGGGGCTCGACCCCGACTACGAGTTCACCGGCGGCGACCGCGGCTGGACCGGCGACGTGCCGAAGATGCGCCTCTCCATCGAGAAGCTCTCCGCGCTCGGCTGGGAGCCGCCCCGCTCCAGCGACGACTGCGTCCGCGAGGCGACCCGCCAGCTCGTCGGCGAACTGCGCGAAGAGCACGCGAACTGACCGCCGTTCTTCCGAATCGGACGTCCACACGCACCACGAGCCAACGGCTGATCGGTGGACGCGGGAGGTGGGCGGCGGGCGACGGGGACGATGCCGTTCAGTTGTCGGAGGAGTCGAGACCGAGTGCAGCGGCGGCGTCCAGCAGACCTGCGCCGGACTCGTTGGAGCCGAGGCCGATGTCCTCCGCGGAGGAGGCGAGCGTGTTCCGTGCCTCGGTGTTGGTCGCGCCGTTGGCCATCAGCTGACCGGCTGCACCCGCGACGTGCGGGCAGGCCATCGACGTGCCGGAGAAGGTCGCGTAGCCGCCGTTGTCGGCGACCGAGGAGTAGATGTCCGTGCCGGGCGCGGCGATGTCGACCTCGGGGCCCTGGCTGGAGAAGTCGCTGAGCGAGTCGTCGGAGGCGGTCGAGGAGACGGCCATCACGGTGTCGTAGGCCGCCGGGTAGCCGACGCAGTCGGTACACGGACCGCTGTTGCCGGCGGCGGCGACGAGGAAGACGCCGTTGTCCACCGCGTACTGGCAGGCGTCGCGGAGGGTCTGCGACCCCGAGGAGCCGCCGAGGCTCATGCTGCCGACGTCCCAGCCCTGGTCGGCGACGTACTGGACACCGGCGGCGATGTCGGAGAAGGAACCGGAACCGCACTTGTCCAGCACCTTCACGGCGTGCAGGGTGGCCTGCGTCGAGACGCCGACGACACCCTGGGAGTTGTTCGCCGCGTCGGCGATGCCGGCACAGTGGGTGCCGTGGTCGTTGTCGTCGTCCCAGTCGTTGTAACAGGTGTTGTTCGCGGGTTTTGCGCCGTACCGGCAGCCACCCTTCGTCTCACAGCTCACGAACGCGCGTCCGGAGCCGACGTTCGCCTGCAAGTCTGAGTGGTCGGAGTCGATGCCGGTGTCGATGATGGCGATGTCGGCCCCGCTACCGGTCTCGCCGTTCGCGTGGGCGACCTCCGCGTCCACACGGTCGACGCCCCACGGCTGTGTCTGGGCGAGGGCGTACATCGTGCCGTTCTCCTCGACGTACCGGACGTTCGGGTTGTTCTCGAGGGCCCGCGCGGCCTGCGGTGCGGCCCGGATGGTGACCGCGTCGAACGCGAACTCTCGTACCACCTCGTCGGCCGCCGATAGTGCCGCCCCACGGCCCAGGTCGCCGTCGAAGCCCACGTTGAATTCGACGAGGTCCGGGGAGCCGGCGCTGCTGACGCCCGCGAGTCCGCCGACAGCCAGTGCGCCGCCGGTTGCTTTCAGCATCGTCCGTCGCTTCGTGCGTTGGGTGTTGTCAGTCATCCCAACCACCGGTGATTACCATACACACTTAAATTTAATGTTCTAAGATATTCGGGGCAGATTTCTAACTAAATTAAGATACGCGTGCCCAATGCTAGCGAGTAGTATCGCAGTTCCGAGAAAAGAGAGGATGGCGCGACTGCCGTCTCACCGGCTACCGCTGGAGCTGCGTGCTCAACTGTCAGACGAGTCGAGGTTCAGTGCAGCAGCCACGTCGAGTAGCCCGTTGCCCGACTCGTTCGGTGAGAGCCCGATGTCCTCCGCCGTCGAGCCCAGCGTGTTCCGGGCATCGGTGGCGGTCCGACCGTTCGCCATCAGCTGGCCGCCCGCGCCCGCGACGTGTGGGCACGCCATCGAGGTGCCCGAGAACGTGTCGGTGCCGCCGGGGACGGTCGATGTGATGTCCGAGCCGGGGGCGGCGATCTCGACCTCGGGTCCCTGGCTGGAGAAGCTCGACAGCTCGTCGTTCTGGTTCGTCGAGGAGACGGCCATCACGGTGTCGTAGGCGGCCGGATAGCCGACGCAGTCGGTACAGGAACCGGAGTTCCCGGCGGCGGCGACGAGGAGGACGCCGCTGTCCACCGCGTACTGGCACGCGTCCTCGACGACGCTGGACGCTGAGCCGCCGAGGCTCATGCTGCCGACGTCCCAGCCCTGGTCCGCCACGTACTCGATGCCCGCCGCGATGTCGGAGTACGAGCCCGAGCCCTGGCAGTCGAGGACCTTGACGGCGTGCAGGGTGGCCTGCGTCGAGACGCCGACCACGTCCTGGCTGTTGTTCGCCGCGTCGGCGATGCCGGCACAGTGGGTGCCGTGGTCGTTGTCGTCGTCCCAGTCCTCGTAGCACTCGTTGCCGTTCCCCGCGAACCAGCAGATGAAGCCACCTCCCCCACAGGATGCGACCGCGTGCCCCGAGCCGAGGTTCGCCTGCAGGTCCGGATGGTCGGAGTCGATACCGGTGTCGATGATGGCGATGTCGGCCCCGTTGCCGGTCTCGCCGTTCGCGTGGGCGACCTCCGCGTCCACCCGATCGATGCCCCACGGTTCGGACTGGGCGAGCGCCTCCATCTCGCCGTTCTCCTCGACGTACCGGACGTTCGGGTCGTTCGCGAGCCCGCTGGCGGCCTGCCGCGTGGCTTTGATCGTCATCGCGTCGAACGCGAACTCCCGGACGACCTCGTCGGCCACGTCCGCCGCCGCTCGCTGGCCACGTCGCTCGCGGAAGCCGACGTTCAGTTCTAGCTGCTCGCCCGGTGCACCGGCGCTGACGCCGGCTACGCCGCTCATCGCGAGGACGCCGCCGGTCGCTTTCAGAACACTCCGCCTCGTGCGCTGTTGGTTGTTACCAAACATTGCAGCAATTGGTGATTTTTAGTAGATATTAAATTGTGAGGTTCGTTCTCGTCGCGTTCCACCCTCTAGACGGCGGCTACGACCGGATTCCGTCTCAAGACCGACGAGCGCACCGCGGCGACGACGGGTGCTCACGTGCGGCCTCGAACGCAGCCTCAAATATCCATCGAAGCCGACGCCTGCGGGCGATGAGATACCGTGGCAGGCGGCGGCCGATTCGTAGGCCTTTTATATTCACCCTCCATTCGTAACTAATGCGAAGGACGCGCCGGGCGCACCCCGGCGGCGTCAGGGTCGTACCGGAGTCGGTGCGACTTCGAGCCATGAGGATTCCACCCCTGCGGTCCGCCGTACACGATGGAATCTGATACGAGCCTTGGTGGTTCGGCGACATCCGGTCGGACGTCGTCGACCACACATACCACGACAGCAATTTCCGCCACCCCCGTGCTCTGCACGGGACATTCCGGTTGATCCTGCCGGAGGTCATTGCTATCGGGATTCGATTTAGCCATGCTAGTCGCACGGGTTCAGACCCGTGGCAGATAGCTCAGTAACACGTGGCCAAACTACCCTATGGAGGACCATAACCTCGGGAAACTGAGGCTAATAGTCCATACGACTCTCTCCCTGGAACTGGGTTGAGTCAGAAACGCTACGGCGCCATAGGATGTGGCTGCGGCCGATTAGGTAGACGGTGGGGTAACGGCCCACCGTGCCAATAATCGGTATAGGTTGTGAGAGCAAGAGCCTAGAGACGGAATCTGAGACAAGATTCCGGGCCCTACGGGGCGCAGCAGGCGCGAAAACTTTACACTGCACGACAGTGCGATAAGGGAATCCCGAGTGCGAGGGCATAGAGCCCTCGCTTTTCTGAACCGTAGGGTGGTTCAGGAACAAGAACTGGGCAAGACCGGTGCCAGCCGCCGCGGTAACACCGGCAGTTCGAGTGATGACCGATATTATTGGGCCTAAAGCGTCCGTAGCTGGCCGTGCAAGTCTGTTGGGAAATCTGCTCGCTCAACGAGCAGGCGTCCGGCAGAAACTGTGCGGCTTGGGACCGAGCGATCCGAGGGGTACGTCTGGGGTAGGAGTGAAATCCCGTAATCCTGGACGGACCACCGATGGCGAAAGCACCTCGGAAGATCGGATCCGACAGTGAGGGACGAAAGCTGGGGTCACGAACCGGATTAGATACCCGGGTAGTCCCAGCTGTAAACGATGCCAGTTAGGTTTGGCGCGGGCTACGAGCTCGTGCTGTGCCGCAGTGAAGACGATAAACTGGCCGCCTGGGAAGTACGTCCGCAAGGATGAAACTTAAAGGAATTGGCGGGGGAGCACTACAACCGGAGGAGCCTGCGGTTTAATTGGACTCAACGCCGGACATCTCACCAGCTCCGACAGTATGCAG